>JAEEVG010000017.1 GCA_016290835.1 Bacteroidales bacterium
TCTCCGCCTACTGGATCCTGGTGGCCAACGGCTGGATGCAGAATCCGGTCGGCACCAGCTTCAACCCCGACACCGTCCGCAGCGAGATGGCTTCCGCGGCCGCTTTCTGGGAGGTGGTCACCAACCCCGTGGCCGTCAGCAAATTCTTCCACTCCGTGACGAGCGGCTGGGTGACCGGTGGCGTGTTCACGGTGGGCGTGAGCGCCTGGTACCTGCTGAAAGGCCGCCAGAAGCAATTCGCGCTCCGGAGCATGCTCATTGGCGGACTCGTGGGCCTCGTGGGCAGCGCGGCCGTGATGCTCTCCGGCGACGCTTCAGGCGTGCATGCGGCCGAGTTCCAGCCGATGAAACTGGCTGCGGCCGAGGGCTTACAGGACGGCGGCCGGGGGGCGTCTTTCACCATCGTCCCCGGTATCAAGGTGCCGAAAATGCTCTCGATCCTCGCCACGCACGACCCCGACGGCTTCGTCCCGGGCATCAATGACATTTTGAACGGCTATACGGGCAACGACGGCACCCCCGTCCCCTCCGTGGCGGAGAAAATGCGGCGCGGGCGTACGGCGCTCGATGCGCTGGCTACCTACCGCGCCCTGCGCGAAAGCGATCCCGCGGGAGCGGCGCAGGCCCGGGCGGTGCTGGAGGAAAACGTGCAGTATATGGGCTACGGACACCTCGCCGCGCCGGAGGACGTGGTGCCGCCGGTGGGCGTGGTCTTCTGGGCCTTCCGCCTGATGATCGGCCTGGGGATGCTGTGCGCCCTGGTGCTGCTGCTCTCCGTCTGGTTCGCCTGGAAGGACAAGATCACCGGGAAGAAGTGGCTGCTGTGGGCGGCGATCATCTGCATCCCGCTGGTGTACCTCTGCGGCCAGTGCGGCTGGATCGTGGCCGAAGTGGGCCGCCAACCCTGGACCATCCAGGGCCTGCTGCCGGTGAACGTGGCGATCTCGAGCCTGAGCGCCGGCGCGGTGAAGACGACCTTCTTCGTCTTCCTGGGCGTCTTCGCCCTCTTCCTGATCATCGAAATCCGCATCCTGCTCGCAGCGATCCGGAAAGGACCTGAATTTGAACCTGAAAACGTCTAGACCATGGCATACGAGTTCTTGCAAAACTATTGGTGGGTCCTGATCGCCCTGCTGGGCGGTCTGCTCGTGGCCCTGATGTTCGTCCAGGGCGCCAACCTGCACCTGGGCAACCGAATGCTCGATGATACGCAGAAGCGGATGATCCTCAACGCCACCGGACGCAAGTGGGAGCTGACTTTCACGACGCTCGTCACCTTCGGCGGTGCGTTCTTCGCTTCCTTCCCGCTGTTCTACAGCACCAGTTTCGGCGGCGCCTACTGGGTGTGGGTCCTGCTGCTGATCAGCTTCGTCTTCCAGGCGGTCTCCTACGAATTCCAGAACAAGAAGGAGAACCTGCTGGGCGTCAAGGGATTCCGCGTCGCCCTGATGGTCAACGGCCTGCTGGCCCCGTTCCTGGTGGGCACGGCCGTGGGCACCTTCTTCACGGGATCTCCCTTCACCGTGGACAAACTGGCCATCGCCGACGCCTCCGCCCCCGTGATCAGCACCTGGGGCAGCGCCTGGCACGGTCTGGAGGCCCTCGGGCAATTCCACGCCGTACTGCTGGGATGCACCCTGATGTTCCTGGCGGCCATCCTGGGCGCCCTCTTCGTGATCCAGAATGTGGATGACGGAGATATCCACACCAAGATGCGCCGCAGCCTGAAAGGCTATGCCGGCGCGTTCCTGCTATTCTTCCTGGCCTGGGCGCTCATCCTGCTCCTGCGGCCGGGTTATGCCGTCTCCGAAGACGGCGTGGTGAGCCTGGAGAAATACAAATACCTGCACAACCTGCTGCAGATGCCCGTCGTGCTGTCGATGCTGCTTGCGGGCGTGGTGCTGGTGCTCTGGGGAATCTGGAAAGGGGCCTTCACCCCGTCCCGCATCGGCTTCTGGCTCACCGCTCCGGGCACGGTCCTGGTGGTGATGGCGGTCTTCTTCCTGGCCGGATTCAACGGCACGGCCTACTACCCGTCCTGCACCGACCTCCAGAGTTCGCTGACCATACGCAACAGCTCCTCCAGCTACTTCACCCTCCAGGTGATGTCCTGGGTGTCCCTGCTGATTCCCTTCGTGCTGGCGTACATCGTCTTCGCCTGGCGGGCGATGGACCGCAAGAAAATCAACGCCTTCGAGATCGAAGGCCCTTCGGACAAATATTGACGCGCCCGCGCCTTACATCCGCGAATAAGAGAAAAGGAGCAGCCCCGCTCCGATCAGCAGGTAGAAAAGGACGGTGAAGCCGAGGTAGAGGAGTCCGGTCTTGATCGTAAGGCCGAACGCTTCCCGCTTGCGCAGGCCCAGCATCTGCGTGTAGTCGATCAGCAGCAGGATGCCCATCAGCAGGACGCCCAGCTGCGTCGTCTTGCCCAGGGTCAGGATCAGCGCCAGCAACAGGAAGGTACAGTACTGGCATAGGACATAGGCCGACGCGGCCGCCGCGCCGGACAGGCTGATCCGGTATTTGCGGAGCAGGATGGCCATCGAGAGCCACAGGAGCAGGAAGTTGTCCAGGAAGATGGGGACGCCTTTGCCCCGGAGGTCCGCCTCGACAGCGGCGAGGGACCCCTTCCACGGGGTATCGACGGCCTCCGGATACAGGTCCAGGTGTGTCAGGATGAGGGTCGAGCTCGCGGTCTTGACAAGCGAGTTATAGAAGCGTTGCGCCTTTTCATTCATCTCGTTGTCGTGAAGTTCCGTATTGCCGTGCAGGGCTTCGAGCACCCCGTCGCCGAAGCCCTTGTGGTTGTAGTTCGGCTGCACGATGGAGAGCAGGAGGGTGAACACCGAATAGAAGACCAGCAGGGCGGTGAAAGGGGCCAGATACCGTTCGTGCTGGCCGCGCAGGATGTAGTCACGCATCATATAGCCCGGCCGGGCGAACAGGTGGGCGAAGGTGCGCTTGCCGTCCCCGTTCAGGAACGGGATGACCTCGAAGGCGCCGATATACACGCTGTCGCCTTTCTTGCGGAGCTTTTTGGGCTTCCGCTCTTTGCGGGGTTTGGACGCTTTGTGCCAGGGGAGGTATCCCAGTTCGCAGTAGATGTGATAGAGGCGCCGGCGCGTCCGGAACCAGTCGGAGAGGCGTTGCAGGACAGTCGTTTTCGGCATCGTTTAAAACTCCAGTTTAAACCCTTTTGACTTCATTTCTTTATACTGGTCCGCATTGAAGCGGTAGCGCACCGGAATCCGGCTTCCGGTCCCTGCGGGCCGTTCCTCCGCCTGCTCCAGGATGCCCAGTTTCAGCATCTTCCCGGCGAAGTTGCGCCGGTCGAAGCGGACCTCCAGGATGGCCTCGTAGAGGCTCTGCAGCTGGGGCATCGTGAACACCTCGGGCAGCAGTTCGAATCCCACCGGCTCGAAATGGATCTTCTCGCGGAGCTTGCCCAGGGCCACCCGCAGGATGCGGTCGTGGTCGAAGGCCAGCGCCGGCACCTCCCCGATGGGGAACCAGCGCGCGGCCGCCGCGTCGTCGCCGCCCTGCACTTCGGCCTTGCGGACCAGGGCGTAGAATGCGATCGTGATCACCCGCTCCCGCGGGTCCCGGTTCACCTCCGTGAAGCAGCCGAACTGCTCGATGAAGGCGGTCTCGAGCCCGGTCTCCTCACGCAGTTCCCGCCGGGCGCCGGTCTCCGCATCTTCATCAATGTTCATGAAGCCGCCCGGGAAGGCCCAGCAGCCTCTGTACGGCTCGATGCCGCGCTCCACCAGGAGCACGGAGAGGCCTTCTTTGACATCATAACCGAAGATGACGCAGTCGGTCGTCACCGCCGGATGGGGATACTTGTAAGTATACACGTTGTGTGATTTTGACGCAAAGATAGGGAGAATAACACGAAACGCCAAAGAAATCGTGGGATAATCAGGCAGAAAAGTGTATATTTGCCGCGATATGAACAAGTTGACCATCCGCGAAGCCCGTGCTGCCGACATCCCGGCCATCCTGCCGGTCCTGGAGGCCGCCCGGGGCATCATGGTCGCGAGCGGCAACACTTCGCAGTGGCAGGCCGGCTATCCGGCGGCGGGCGACATCCTGCGGGACATCGCCCGCGGGGGCGGATTCGTCGTCCTGGAAGGGGAGCGGATCGTCGCCTATTTCGCCTTTCTGCCTTCGCCGGAGCCCACCTACTCGGTCATCTACGGCGGCCGCTGGCTGGACGACACCCGGCCCTACCACGTCATCCACCGCCTGGCCAGCTACCCCGAGGTCCACGGCATCTTCCGGACTGTGCTGGACTGGTGCTCCGCACGGGAGGAGAACCTGCGCATCGACACCCACCGCGACAACCACATCATGCAGCACTGCATCCTCGGCTACGGGTTCCGCTACTGTGGAATCATCCTCCTGCTGAACGGAGACGAACGCCTGGCCTATCAGAAGCTATAAAAACAAAGGCACCTGCAGAAATGCAAGTGCCTTTGTCTTACCTGTCTGGGTGACTCGACTTGAACGAGCGACCTCCTGGTCCCTAACCAGGTGCGCTACCAACTGCGCCACACCCAGATGCCCTCGAAAGGGACTGCAAAGATAGTAATTTTTTCAGAAAAGCATCCCTTTTCGGAAAAAATCTTTCAGATTCCGGGATCAGCCTTGCTGGTGCGGCTCGCGCAGCAGGTCGAGCACGACCTTGACCGGATTGAAGGTCTCGATCGGGACCTCGACGAAGAGGGTGTTCCAGTCGGACATCGAACCGTTCCACAGGCCCGGGAGCTCGAGCGCGCGGAGTTCGCGGCCCTGGTAGCTCTTGGCGCTGATCAGTCCGGTCTCCTCATCCACATAGTCCAGCAGATTGAACTTCGTGCCGTCGTGGCGGCGCAGGCAGCATACCAGGTCGACCGGGTTAAAGTGCGTCGCGGCTTTCAGGGCGGCGACGGCCTGCGGGTCGTCGGGATTGATCTGCGCACCCTCGAGGATTTGCAGGGAGGTGGAGCCGTCCTTGTCGCGGATGATGAAGGGGCCGCCGCCCGGTTCGCCCAGGTTCTTGACCATACCGCAGACGCGGATGGGCCGGTCGAGCTTGGCGCGCAGCAGTTCGGCGCGGTCGCGGCTGTCCTTGGCCTCGGGAATCTCGATGCAGAGTTCGTCGCGCAGGAAGTCCTCGATCTCGTTGCAGAGCTCCTGGCATTCCGGCGTGGCGAAGGGGTCGTCCAGGAACACGTTGTTGCCGGGGATGAAGGCAAAGTCACGCATTTCCTTGCGCATCAGGGTGAGTTGGTCCAGCGCGAAGATGTAGCCCTGGATACAGTCGCGCAACTCCAGCGCGCGGCCCATCAGGACCTTCTTCCAGCGATAGGTGGCGGGCTGCATGCGCTCCACGCAGACATTGTCTATGTTCTTGATGCTCACCAGCTCCGCATCCAGGTCGTTGAGGTTGTAGATCAGGGCGCCGTGGCCGGCGGGGCGCGTCAGGATGCTGCCGTCCTCTTTGAGGAAAGGCTTACCCTCGGCGTCCACGGCCAGGGTGTCGGTCTCCTTGGCCTGGTAGGTGAAGCGGACGTTGTAGCGCACGCCGTAGCGCTGCTCATAGACCGGGCGGATCTCCTCCACGGCGGCCTCGAACAGGGCGCGGTGCTCCGGGGAGATGGTGACCACGAGGTCCACGCTCCCGTCGGCGTTACGCATATAGGCCTGTCCCTCGACGAAGTGCTCCGCCAGGGCGGTGCGTACTTCGTCCGGGTAGCGGTGGAACTTCAGCACGCCCTTGGGCTTGCTGCCGTAGCCCAGGCCGGGCTCGGTGAGCAGGGTGCGGGCGGTCTCCGCCGGATCAAAGGGGGCGGTCCCGAAGACCTCGGGGCTGTAGAAGGCGAATTTCTCCAGGTTGGCGGCGAGCTTTTGCGTGGCCGCGTTGGGCGTTTCCATACCGGCGAAGATGTCCTTGAACATCCGGGAAGCGGCCCCGGAGGCAGGCACGAACTTGCAGCGGCCGGCCACTTCGGCCTCCTCGGCGTAGCGGATGGCTTCGTCCTGCCGTTCCTCGCTCAGGACCTCGATGCCGTGGCCGGGGGTGGCGGGGGCGTCGATCTTGAGCCAGGGGAATCCTTTGCGGAAGCGCTCGATCTGAGCATTCATTGTAGCTTTGTCCATAGTGTTATCAATTGGAGGGTTTATGATCAAAAATAAAACTCGCGCCGGTAACTGTAGTCCGCCCGCAGTTCGCTGAAGCGGTCGGGGTTGAGCCGGAACATGAAGTCATCGGTGAAGATGGGATAGTTATATTGGATGATCGAGGCGATCTGGCCCTGGTCCTTGTCGTGGGCATCGATCTTTACTGCCTGATATTCAATGATTTCCGTGGTAGGGAAGAATTCGTACAGACTGGACAGGCCGAAGAAGCGGGCCACCGCGCGGATCGCCTGGGAAGTGCCGATCTGCTTGCCCTGCAGGGTATAGCCGGCGATGTGGGGCGTGGCGATGTCCACGAGGTCCATCAGCTCCCGGTTGATATTGGGTTCGTGGCACCAGGTGTCGAGGGCCACGGGACCGAGCCGGGGGATGGCCGCGATGAGGTCTTCTTCCACCACGAGTTCGCCCTGGGCCGTATTGATGAAGAAGGCGCCGGGCTTCATCTTGGCGAAGAAATCGGCGTTTGCCATCCCGCGCGTGACCTCGTTGACGGGGATGTGCAGGGTCACGATGTCCGAGCCGGCGAGCAGGGTGTCCAGATCGTGGAACTCATTGTGCCACTCCTTGGAGGCCCGCCAGGGATCGTAGCGCAGGATCTTGAAACCCAGGGCCAGGGCCATTTCCTCCACGCGGGAACCCGCGGTGCCAATCCCGATGATGCCGATCGTGGCGCCGCTCAGGGAGATGCTCTTCCGGGCGGCCAGGCCGTAGAGGGCGGAGAAGACATAGTTCGTCACCCCGCCGGCGTTGCAGCCGGATGCATTCTGCACGAAGATGCCGTGCTCCTGGCACCAGGCCTGGTCGATATTGTCCATGCTCACGGTGGCGGTGGCGATGATCTTGACCGGGGTGCCCTCGAGCAGGGCGGCGTCGCAGCGGGTGCGGGTGCGGATGATGAGGGCATCGGCGTCCAGCAGGTCCGCGCGGCAGATATCCGGACCTTCCTTGTAGAGCACTTCGGCGAAGGGCTCGAACACCCCTTCCACAAAGGGTATGGCCTTGTCGACGACGATTTTCATTTCAGGATCAATTCGCGGACGAAGCCGGTGCGGGCATCATCCCGGGTGAATAATTCGTCCTCCTCGAGCAGGGTATTGATCCGCCGGAGCAGCGCGTCCCGCTGGAAAGAGAGCTGGCTGCGCACCACCGAGGAATTCACGGTGATGTAAAGCCGACCTTCGCGGAAAAAGCGCCGCACGGTATAGGATCCGGCACCCGAGGCGGCGTCCCAGGCGGCGAAGATGCGCTGGGTATTGAGCGGCGCGGTGAGGCGCTCGGCCTTGAGGTAATCGCGGATGAGCTCGGACAGGGGGACGGCGGTCTTGCGCTGGACTCTACTCATTGACGGGCGTGAAGACGCCTCCTGCCGTCTCGAAATAGCTGCGGTCCGAGGTGAGGCTGTCCACGATGCTCTCCGTGCGGACCTTGTTGGAGTCGGACAGAAAGATCTGGCCGAAAGACTTGTCGGAAACCATCCGCAGCAGGTTGCCCACCCGGCCCATGTCGAGCTTGTCGAACAAGTCGTCCAGCAACATCATCGGCGGGTAGCCGTAGGCGGATTTCATCACCTCGTACTGCGCGAACTTGAGGGCGACCAGGAACGACTTCTGCTGCCCCTGCGAGCCGTAGCGGCGGATCGGGTGCCCGTTCATCGTGAAAAGGAAATCGTCCCGCTGGATGCCGGCGGTGGTGAAATGGAAGATCTGGTCGCGCTCGCGCCGGCTGCGGAGGATCTCCCCGAGCTCACCCTTCTGCAGGTCGGAGCGATACTCGATGCCCACCTGCTCCCGGCCGCCGGAGATCTCGGCGTAATACTGCTGCACCACCGGGACGAGGCTCTCGCAGAAACTGGTGCGCCGCTCGAAAATGGGGCGGGCATAGGCCGAGAGCCGCTCGTCGAAAGCCCCCAGGAGGTCCTCGTCGGCGATCCCGGCCTTGAGGAGTTTGTTGCGCTGCAGCAGGATGCGGTTGTACTGCTGCATGTCGCCCAGGTAGGGCCGGTCCATCTGCGAGAGGACGGAATTGACGAACTTGCGGCGCTCCTCGCCGGATTCGCTGACCATCGCGATATCGGCGGGGGAGACCATCACGATGGGCAGCACGCCGATGTGCTCGGAGATGCGCGTATAGGGCTTGTCGTCGCGGCGGATCTTCTTCTCCCCGCCGTCCGTGACGGAAATGCTGAAACGCGACACGCCCCCTCCGTTCATCGCATAGGTGCCGGACAGCGCGAAGGCGGAGGTCCCGTAGCGGAAATTGAAGCGGTCGGAGGGACAGAAGGCGCTCTTGGTCATCGACAGATACCAGATCGCATCGAGGAGATTGGTCTTGCCCTCGCCGTTCCCCCCGCTGATGCAATTGATGTTGGGGGAGAAGGTCAATTCCTGCAATTGGATGTTGCGGAAGTCCTGGATGACGATTTTCTGGAGCGAAGGCATATATTGCAAAGTTAAAGTATTTTTTCTAATTTTGCGGGCTAATTGGTTTAGAAATTAAAATATCCGGAATATGGCTCAGAAAAATGTGAAAGACAAAGAAGCCCAGCGACAGGAGAACATCGAGCAGACCGTCTCCGCAGCCGAGCAGTTCTTCAACGAGAACAAAAAAGTTATCCTCGGCGCCGTGATTGCCGTCCTCGTGATCGGCCTCGCCGTCCTCGCTTACAACAAGTTTATCTACCAGCCCAAGTGCGTCGAGGCGATGCAGCAGACCTATCCCGCCGAAATGAGTTTCCAGAGCGGAGAGTACGAACTCGCCCTCAACGGAGACGGCAACAACCTCGGTTTTGCAGACATCATCGCCGAGTACGGCACCAAGTCCGGCAAGGCGGTCTATCTGTACGCCGGCATCTGCGAGCTCCAGCTCGGCAACTATGAGAGCGCCCTCTCCTACCTGAAGAAGTACAAGGGCAAGGAGCCCATCCTCGCCGCCCGCGCCCTCTCCTGCCAGGGTGACGCCTATGTCGGACTCGGGGACTACGCCGCCGCCGTCCGCAGCTACAAGGCCGCAGCCGAGCGCGCCGACAATATTTTCGCCCCTGCCTACCTGCTCAAGGAAGGCTCCGCCCACGAGGCCCTTGGCCAGAAGGCCGAAGCCCTGGCTTGCTACAAGGCCATCGAGGAGAACTACCCGTCCTCCCTGGAGGCTTACGAGATCGCCAAGAATATCGCCCGCGTCACTGAATAAGCCATGGGAAGAGCATTTGAATTCCGCAAGGAGCGCAAAATGAAGCGCTGGGGCCACATGGCCCGCACCTTTACCAAACTGGGCAAGGAGATCACCATCGCCGTCAAGCAGGGTGGTCCCGACGTCACCGGAAACCCGCGTCTCCGCGCCCTGATGGCCGAGGCCCGTTCCGAGCAGATGCCCAAGGAGAACATCGAGCGCGCCATCAAGAAGGCCACCGAGAGCAAGCAGGGCGACTTCAAGGAGATTATCTACGAAGGATTCGGTCCCTACGGCATCGCCTACCTCGTGGAAGCCGCCACGGACAACAATACCCGCACGGTCGCCAATGTCCGCAGCTACTTCAACAAGTGCGGCGGTTCGCTCGGCACCACCGGTTCCGTGGGATTCATGTTCGACCGCAAATGCACCTTCCGCGTCAAGGAGAAGGAGGGCGTCGATCTCGAGGAGCTCGAGCTCGAACTCATCGACTACGGCGTGGAGGAGCTCTTCCGCGAAGAGGAGGAGGACAAGGACGGCAATGTGACCCCCGTGATCGTGATGTACGGCGAGTACAGCGCCTACGGCCAGATCCAGAAGTACATCGAGGAGAATGGCTACGAGCTGATCTCCGGCGGCTTCGAGCAGATCCCCAACGTGGATCTCAAGGAAGTCACCGACGAGCAGCGCGCCACCCTCGACAAACTGACCGGCATGCTGGAAGATGACGAGGACGTGACCAACGTCTATACTACGATGAAACCCGCCGAGGAGTAAGATCCCGCAAGGGCGTTCGTCGAAGAATTCCGCCCATTCGTCGAAAAACCGGACCGCCATCGGCCCGGTTTTTCTATTTTTGATTCCGGAAAACAGTTAAAACCCGATCATAAATGAAAAGGAAAATCATCACTTTGTTCCTCCTGCTCGCGACAGCGGCAGGAGTGGCGACGGCCCAGGACGGACACCGCTACGGGATTAAGTCCGGGATCGTGACCATGAAGTCGGAGATGGGCGAGACAACCGTCTATTTCGACAACTATGGTGCGCTTGAAGCCCAGAAGATGAAGATGAACTTCATGGGCATGAACACCGAGATGACCATTATCCGCAAGGATGGCAAGACCTATATGGTCAACACCGCGGAGAAACAGGTCACCGAGATGCCTGCGATGGGCGCCGATGTCAACTTCCTCGCCCTGACCGACGCGGTCAAGGCTGCCAACAAGATCAAGGAAGCCGGCAAAGAGACCATCCTCGGCCGTGAGTGCACGAAGTACACGATGGAGTCTTCCCAGATGGGGATGACGATGAAACAGACCGTGTGGGTGTGGAAGGGCATCGCCCTGAAGACGCTTTCCGACGGCGGTCAGTTCCAGTTCGGCAACGAAGCCACCAAGATCGAAGAGAATGCTTCGATCCCCGCTTCCACCTTTGATGTTCCCAAATTTTAAACCCTTTAAATTATAGTTTATTAACAAATAGTATTAATCAAGCTTCGGATTGTAGCGGGCGGCCTGCGCGGGCTGCCCGCTGACATTTTATCCCCCGTCGCTGGGGAATGTGGAGAAAAATGCTTATCTTAGAGGGATGAAACGAACGCTCGTCCTGCGCAATGACATCCGCGAGATCGCCCGCCTGGCCGCTTTCATTGACGACCTGGCCGGAGAGGCGCGTCTGGACGCAGCCCTCGCGATGAGTCTCAACCTCGCGCTGGAGGAGGCCGTGACCAACGTGGTCATGTATGCCTATCCGCCTGGACAGCCGGGCAAGCTGGAGCTCGTGGCCGAGCGCGGTGAGGGTTTTCTGCGTTTCGTCATCACCGATGCGGGCAAACCTTTCGATCCCACGGCCGTGCCGGATGTGGATGTCACCCTCGGGGTGGAAGAGCGTCCCGTCGGCGGCCTGGGAGTTTTCCTGATGCGCCGGATCATGGACGAGATCCGCTATGCCCGCAGGGGCGGGCAGAACGTCCTGATCCTCCTGAAAAAGATTTAGATTCGTGAAAGGATGATGCGTAGGATCTGCATATTGCTTCTGATGCTGCTGGCGGCCGCCGGCTGCTCCCGCCACAAGCCCATCCATTCCGAGAACGACCTTCCCGGCGCCCGGATCGGCATCCTGACCGCCTCGGCGCACCGCCCGGCGCTGGAAGCCAATTATCCGGGAGCCACGTTGAAAAGCTACGAGGACCTCCCGTCGATGTGCCTGGCCCTGCGGGGCCACAAGATCGATGCCTTCTTCTGCCTGGGCGCCGGCCTGGACGCCCTGCTCGCCGGCAATCCCGGTTTCGAAGAACTCCCCGTCCGCACCCTGCGGGACTCCGTGGCCGTTGCCTTCCCGCTCTCCGGCGGGGCGCTGCGCGACAGCCTGGATGCCTTCCTCGAGCTGATCCGCGAGGACGGCCGGCTCGCCGAGATGGACGAGAACTGGTTCGGCCCCGAGGCCACCCGCACGTTCTACCACGGCCACACCCACAGCGGGAAGCCTCTGCGCGTGGGCATTGAAGTGGGCCAGTCGGGCCTCACGGTGATGGAAGGCGGCGAGGAGACGGGTTTCGAGCCGGAACTGATGCGCCGTTTCGGCGACCACCTGGGGCGCCCCGTCCACTTCGTCGAGATGACCGGTCCGGGGATGGTCCCGGCCCTGCTGTCCGGCCGTGTGGACGCCCTGATCGACGCCATCACTCCCACGCCCAAACGGGAGACGAGCGTGATCTTCTCCCACCCTTATTATCGGGATGAGCTGCACCTGGTCGTGCTCGCCGCCGGCCGCGGGAAACACCGCGTCCACCAGCCGCTGTGGTCCTCCGTGCGCGAGAACCTCTTCGAAGACGGCCACGCGATCCTGATCCTGAAGGGTCTGTGGTACACCCTCGTGATCATGCTCTGCTCCGTGCTCCTGGGCGGTCTGCTCGGGGCCCTGCTTTGCTGGATGAAGCTCTACGGCCCGCCGGGCTGCAAGCGTTTCGCCCATTTCTACGGCGAGTTCATCGAGAGCATCCCCATCGTGGTGCTGCTGCTCTTCATGTTCTACGTGGTCTTCGCGGCCACGACCGTCGCCGCCGTGATCGTCGCGATCATTACCTACTCGCTGCACTTCGCCGCGGGCTCCTGCGAGTGCTTCGTAAACGGCCTCGAGGGCGTGCCGCACGGCCAGTATGAGGCGGGGAAGGCCCTCGGTTTCACCGAATGGGAAACCCTCCGCTACGTGGCCCTGCCGCAGGCGGCCCGGCAGATCCTGCTCCTGTTCAAGGGCAAATGCGTCGCCCTGATCGAGAATACTTCCATCGTGGGTTTCATTGCCATCCAGGACCTGACCAAGGTCACGGATATCATCCGCACGCAGACCTACAATTCCCTGATTCCGCTGCTCATCGTGGGGCTGCTCTATTTCCTGCTCGCCAAACTGATCGGCTTCGGCGTCGATAAACTCGGAGATCACCTGTTGAAGAAATGAAGACCATCCTCCAAGCAGAAGCATTACACAAGCGGTTCGGCCGGGAAAACGTGCTGAACGGGATCGACTGCATGGTCCGCGAAGGGGAGATCATCTCCGTGATCGGAGCATCCGGCTGCGGCAAGAGCACCCTCCTGCGCTGCCTCGACGGCCTGGAGCGTCCGGATTCCGGCCGCGTGCTGGTGGACGGCGTGGACATTTTTTCGCCCGCCGCCGTCCGGACCAAGATCGGAATGGTCTTCCAGGAGCTCAATATCTTCCCGCACCTGAGCGTGCTGGAGAACGTGACCCTCGGCCAGCTGGTGGTCCGCAAACGGCCCCGCCCCGAAGCGGAGCGGAAGGCCGTCGAGATGTTGCGGATGGTCGGTCTGGGCGAGCGGATCAACGCGATGCCCGCCTCCTTGTCCGGGGGACAGAAGCAGCGTGTGGAGATCGCCCGCTGCCTGGCGATGGACCCGGAGGTGATCCTTTTCGACGAGGCCACCTCGGCGCTGGACCCGACGAGCAAGACTGAGGTGCTCAGCGTGATCCGCGACCTGGCCAAGCAGGGCCGTACGATGGTCATCGTCACCCACGAGCTCAAGTTCGCCCGGGATATCAGCACCCGCGTCCTGTTCATGCACAAGGGCTCGATCGTGGAGGAGGGGACCCCCGAACAGATCTTCGACCACCCCCGGCAGGCGCTCACCCAGGTCTATGTCAACAATCTCCGCAGCCTGGTCTTCGACATCGACACGCCCGATTATGACCTCTACAAACTCAACGCGGAGATCGAGTGGTTCTGCCAGCGCAACACGCTGGGCAGGCGCTATGTCTCGCTCGAGCTCATCGTGGAGGAGATGCTCACCAAGATGATGCCCTTCACCGGCCCCATCCGGATCTGCATCCACTGCAAGGAACTCTCGCAGGAGGTGTCGATCGAGATGGAGCAGGAAGGGTTCGAAGGCCGGATCGTGGGGCGCGAGGGGACGGACGAGATTTCCCTGATGCTGCTCGAAGGCCTGTGCTCGTCCATCGAGGAGGAGCAGCGGGGCGCTACCCGCGTGGTCCGGCTGGAGATGAAATCGGACTAATTACTTTCCTTTCGGACGCGATACTTTCCCGAAGCCCTTGACGTGGGTGTCGAGTTTCTCCGCCTCCAGGCCGGTGGCGTCGATGTCGCCGGCTCCGCTGATGGAGAGGTCCGCCAGGCGGGCGCGGCCCGAAACGGTGGCATCGCCGGCCCCGTTGAGCTCGACCTTGAGCTTCTCGCAGTCGAGGCCGCTGATGGTCACATCGCCGGCCCCGTTGACGATCAGGGCGGCCTGGCCGGTTTTCAGATTGTCGATGTTGATGTCACCGGCTCCGTTGATGACCATCTCGAAGTTCTCGGCCGTGATGCCCGCGTTGGCATTGAAATCCACGGCGCCGTTGAAGAGCATCTTCTCCAGGGTCGGGCTGGACAGCCGCAATTTGAGATGCCGGACATTGCCCAGTTTTGTCCCGTCGGTCTTGATCACCAGGGTCCCGTTTTCGTTGTCCACCGTGACGTGGGATAATTGTTTCTCCGGACCTTCCATTTGCAGGGAGCACTCGCCCGGGGTGTAGGTCACGTCGAAAGGAACGTTGCACTGCAGGGCGTTGAACTCGCCGGTCACATCATTGCGGAGGATGTTCCGGCCCAGGTCGGCGTCGTCGGAGTTGTTCATGCCGATGTCAATTTTCGAGTTGAGCTCGTAGAAACCTTCTTTTATATCTTCGAGGGCTTCGTCGCTGACCTTGATGAAGTGGCAGGAGGGGAGGAGGAGCAGCGCGGCGGCCGCCAGCAGGGTAAGGGTATTTTTCATAATGATGGGGTTTAGTTGATGAATTGTTTGAGGTCGATGCCGAGCAGGGTGGCCCTGCTGCGGAAGAGGGGGAGTTCCTCCTCGATGAACTTGCGGCGCTCCCGTTCGCGGATCACGTCGATGGCGTCGTTCGCGACGAAGAAGCCGATGCCGCGCTGGTTGAAGATGACCTGGCGGTCCGTCAGGAGCTCGTAGGACCGGGCCACGGTGTTGGGATTGACCCCGATCGTGGCACCCCATTCGCGGACCGAGGGGATGCGGCTCCCGGGTTTGAATTCCCCGGAGAGGATCCGCTCGCAGAGGTTGTCCGCGATCTGGATGTAGATGGGTTTGTTGACGTCGAATTCCATAAGGCCTAGTGTTTGAGCGTGCGGAGGCGGAAGTACAGACCGGCGAGCAGACCGCCGATGACAACGGTGTAGATGATGCTGAGCACCCAGTTGAAAAGATTGACGAACTTGACGGGCTCCTCAGCGAAGCGATCGAAAAAGTCGGAGTTGATGTTGACATTGCCGGTGAGGATCACCATCAGCGTGGACACGACCATGCTGAAAGCGAAGATGCAGAGCAGGGTCTTGGCGACCTTGGCCTTCTTGAAGCAGACGGCTCCGAGGGTGAAGACCAGCAGGCTCTCGCACCAGTTCAGGTACATCACGGCCGGGAGGTTGAAGTAGAATCCGGTCTCTTCCAGGTTGAGCAGTCCGGTCGAGATACCCTGGAGGAAATCCATTTCCACGATGCGCGTACCATAGGCGACCGGGAAGATCCAGCTCAGCAGGGCGTCGGAGACGAACATGAGACCGAAAAGGATGACGGGCAGGACCACGCAGACCATCAAGACCATCGAGAGCCATTTCTCGAAGGTGGAGGCGGGGAGCATCAGGTAGTCCGAGCCGGCCCGCTTCTCGGTCACGAAGCCGTAGATCTTGGCGCCGGCGCCGAGGATGGCGACGGTGATGGAGATGAAGACGATCATCACCTTCAGCTCGTCGGACTCGGGCACGCTCTCGCGGATGAAGATCAGGCGGATCAGCTGGAAGAGCACGAATATGATGACGGGCATGCAGCCCAGCAGGAGCAGGGACAGGCCGTAGTTATTCTTGGCGCGGCGCAGGTCGTACAGGAAGTAGTCGCCGAAACGCTTGAAATCGAAGATGTTATTCATGGCTGAAGAGGTTTTTGACGAGTTCTTTGTGCTTGTGGACCGTGTTGAAGAGGGCCTCGATGTTGACCTTGCTGTCCATCTTCTCCACATTGGGGAGGACCTGGATGAAGCCGCCCGGCAGCTGCTCGGAATAGAGACTCTCCGGGTGCAGGACGCTGCCGTAGTCGAAGTAGAGCTTGTCGCCGATCTGCTCGAGCGAAGCATTGAGCAGCACGTCTTGGCGGTCCAGGATGATGATCGGGTCGATGATGTTCTCCAGATCGCGCACCTGGTGGGTGGAGATGACGATGGTGGCGTCCTCGGAGGTGTACTTCATCAGCGCGGAACGGAACTGCGCCTTGGAGGGAATGTCCAGGCCGTTGGTGGGCTCGTCGAGGAAGAGATAGCGGGTCCCGGCGGCAAGGGCGAAGGCGATGTAGGTCTTCTTGAGCTGGCCTGCGGACATCGCGTTCATCTTCTGGTCGGGCTCGACCTCGAACTCTTTCAGGATGGTCTCGAACTTCCCGAGCGAGAAGTTGGGCCAGAACTTGCCGCCCGCCTTGGCCCAGCCGAGGGCGCGGTCGTTGATCGGAGCGACCTCGTCGGGGAGGTAGTACTGGTCCTGCAGGAGGGCGGGCTCGCGATCATAGGGGTTGTGTCCGTCGGTGAGGATGCTGCCGGCCTGGGTGTTCTTCAGGCCGCAGAGGAGGGTGAGCAAGGTCGTCTTGCCGACGCCGTTCTCGCCCAGCAGACCGTAGATCTTGCCGGGTTCGAGGTCCATCGTGATGTTGCGCAGGACCTCTTTTTTACCATAGCTGAAGGCTAGATTAGAGATGTTTATCATGGCTTTGTAGTGTATTAGTTCAATAGTACACCGCAAAGGTACGACAATTTTTCAAACTTCCAACACTTCGTTGAAAATATTTTTGATTTTTTTCGGAGGGGGACGCCGTCTCAGCGCAGGGGCCGGTGGCGGGTGGCGCGGGCGGCGCGTTCGGCCGCGAGGATGCGGGGCCTGTCGGCGGGATCGGTGCAGGCATCCAGGAAGCGCTCCCAGATGATGCCCGCTGCCACGGGGGCGGGGTGGAGGAGGTCGTCGGCGTAGAAGCGGTAGTCGCGCAGTTCGTCCAGCAGGATCTCGTAGGCGGGGAAGTAGGCGGCCGACCCGCATTCGGAGAGAATCTCTTCTACCGCCAGGTGGAGGATGCTCTTGGAGAGGGTGTTCGCGTGGGCGCCTTCGCCCAGATGCCGGATGGGGGAGACCGTGAGCAGGAACTCCTTGTCCGGGTGGGTGCCGATGATGTCCCGCAGCAGGCGCGCGCACGCGTCCATAGACAGAAGTTCGTGCGCGAACTCGCGCGCGGGACGCTTCAGGCAATTGGCCACCACCGGCTGGCCGGGCCGCTCGAGCGCACGCCAGACCCGGGCGGTGCCGAGAGTGAGGATGACCTGGGAGCAGTCCCGCCAGGCGGCCGCATCCTCCGTCAGACGCGCATTGGCCTCGGCGAGGAAAGCCTCAGCCGATGGCCGCGCGAAACGGGTATGATGCGAGAAACTGCCCGTCAGGCCGGCCCCGGCGCCCATCTCCACGCAGTCCCCAGGGGTGAAAGGCTCCGCGCTGTCCAGCCGCCGGACCGCCTCTGCGATCGAAGCGGGGTTGTAAAGCGTGCCGAAAGGATTGGCCAAGACCCGGAATCCCGCGTCCGACAGCCGCCCCGCCATCTCGTCGGCGAAGCAGCTCCCGAGCACGCAGACGGGCCGGTCGGGAGAAAAGCTAAACGGAATCTTGTCGCAGCGGACTTCGGTGAGGAGTTTCATATCTGATGCAAATTTACTATTTTTGTGCATTATGAAAAGTCATCTGATCCCGTTATTTGCCGCGGCCGTGCTGCTCGCCATTTCCTGCTCCTCCGACAAGACCCTGCATATCGTCACCACCGGTGACGTACACGGTTCGTGGTTTGAAGACCCCTACATCCAGGGCGGCGGGACCAAGACCAGCCTGCTGTCCGTCAAGTACTATGTGGACAGCCTGCGGCGCGCCGTGGGGCGCAAGAACGTCCTGCTGCTTGACGCCGGCGACTGCCTGCAGGGCGACAATGCCGCCTACTACAGCAATTACGTGGACACCCTCCAGCAGCATCTCTTCCCGCGGCTGGTCAAGTATATGGGCTATGACGCCGTGGCCGTGGGCAACCACGACATCGAGACCGGCCATCCCGTCTATGACGAGATCAACCGCCAGCTGACGGCCGAAGGAATTCCTTTCCTCGCCGCCAATGCCGTGCGCACCGACAACGGCGAACCCTATTTCACGCCCTACACGATCCTGCGCCGCGGCGGGATGAAGATAGCCGTGATCGGCTTCACGAACCCCAATATGAAAGCCTGGCTCTCCGAACCAATCTGGAGCGGCATCGAATTCCTCTCGCTGATTCCCTGCGCACAGGAATGGGTGGACCGCGTCCGGGCGAAGGAGAAGCCTGACGTGGTGGTGGTCCTGACACATTCCGGCACGGGTTCCGGAGACGGCTCCAGCCTGGAGAGCCAGGGACTGGACCTGCTCGCCACCCTGCAGGGTGTGGATTTGCTGGTCTGTTCCCATGACCACCGTCCCTACGTTGCCGAAAAGGACGGGACCGTCCTGATCAACGGCGGCGCCCGCGCAGGAAATGTGGGCCACGCCGTCATCACCCGCAGCGGCGGCCGGAACGCCGTCTCCGGCGAGACGGTCCGCCTGGACAAGAATGCGGTGGACGAGCAGATGGAGGATCACTTCCGGGAGGACTTCGAAGAAGTGCGCGACTTCACGATCCAGCCGGTGGGCCATTTGGCGATGGAACTCCGCACGCGCGATGCCTACACCGGCATGTGCGACTACCTCAACCTCCTGCACACGGTCCATCTCAGCGTGCCGGAGGCGCAGATCTCCTTCGCCGCGCCCCTGACCTTCAACGGCACCGTCCGCGCGGGCGAGGTGATCTACAACGATATGTTCACGATCTATCCCTATGAGAACCAGCTCTTCGTGGTCCGCCTCAAGGGCAGCGAGATCAAGGACTGCCTCGAATATTCCTACGACCACTGGATCCGTACGCCGGGCGAACACGTCCTCAATATCGTGAACAACCCGGACGCCCGGACGGGCGCCGCCCGCTGGTCGTTCGCGAACCGCTCCTATAACTTCGACTCCGCCGCCGGGCTGGTCTACACTGTGGATGTGACGCGTCCCGCAGGCAGCCGGGTGCGGATCAAGTCGCTCGCCGACGGCTCGGCCTTCGATCCGGAGGCCTGGTACAACGTGGCGATGACCTCCTACCGCGCGAGCGGCGGAGGCGACATCCTCACCAGGGGAGCGGGCATACCCGCAGAAGAATTGGACGGCCGGGTGGTGAACCGCTACCCGGAAATCCGTGAACTGATATACACGTTCTTCAAAGAGCACGGCACCGTGGATTCGGCGCTCGTGGGAGATTGCAACGTGCTGGGCGAGTGGTACTTCACCCCCGAGAGGCTGGTGAAGCCGATGCTCGCTGCGGATATGGCGCTTATCTTCTGAGCGACTTCAGACGCTGCTGGAGGGAGCCGTCTACGGCCATCTTCATCATCTTTCGCGTCTGTTCGAACTGTTTGATCAGTTTGTTGACTTCCGCGATGCTGGTCCCGGACCCTTTCGCGAGGCGAAGGCGGCGGGAACCGTTCAGGCACTCGGGATGCTCCCGCTCGTACGGGGTCATCGACTGGATAATGGCTTCGGCGGGTTTGAAGGCGTTGTCTGGGATGTCCACATCCCGCAGGGCCTTGTCCATACCGGGCAGCATGCCGGCAATATCCTTCATGTTGCCCATTTTCTGCACCTGCTGGAGCTGCTTGTAGTAGTCGTTGAACGTGAACTGGTTGTGAGCGATTTTCTTCTTGAGCGCCCGGGCCTCTTTCTCATCGAACTGCTCCTGCGCCTTCTCCACGAGGGACACGACATCGCCCATTCCGAGGATGCGGTCTGCGACACGTGAAGGATAGAAGATGTCGAGGGCCTCCATCTTTTCGCCCGAACTGACGAACTTGATGGGCTTGCCGGTGACGGCTTTAATGGAGAGCGCGGCGCCACCGCGGGTGTCGCCGTCCATCTTGGTGAGCACCACGCCGTCGTAGTCGATGGCCTGGTTGAACGCCTTGGCGGACTCCACCGCATCCTGGCCGGTCATCGCGTCCACGACGAAGAGGGTCTCCGTCGGATTCAGGGAACGATGGAGAGTGGCGATTTCCGCCATCAGCTCCTGGTCCACGGTCAGGCGTCCGGCCGTATCCACGATCACGACGCTGTAGCCCTGTTCCTTGGCGTAACGGACGGCGTCGCGGGCCACCTTGACGGGATCCTGTTCTCCGTCCTGCGAATAGACCTCCACGCCCACCTGGGCGCCCAGGGTCTTGAGCTGTTCGATGGCGGCGGGCCGGAACGTGTCGCAGGCGGCCAGCAGGACCTTCATCCCGCGCTTGCTCTTGATATGGAGGGCGAGTTTGCCGCTGAAGGTAGTCTTGCCGGAGCCGTTGAGGCCCGCGACCAGCACCACGGCGGGGGAACCCTTGATATTGATTTCGGCGTGTTCCGAGCCCATGAATTCGGCCAGTTCGTCGTGGACGATCTTGACCATCATCTGCTGGGGCTTGACCGCGGTCAGCACGTTGGCACCCATCGCTTTCGTCTTCACCCGGTCACAGAACTCTTTGGCGACCTTGTAGGAGACATCCGCATCGAGCAGGGCCCGACGGATTTCCTTGAGAGTCTCGGCCACGTTGACTTCCGTGATCTTGCCTTCGCCTTTCAGGATTTTGAAGGATCTCTCCAGTCTATCTGATAGATTCTCGAACATCTTCTGTGCTTATGTAAATAGAAAAATGCAATAACTTACAAAGATAATCAAAATATGAAGAATATCTGTCTGTGCCGGCTCCTGAAGCCTGCTTTTTCTCCCGGACAAACGGAATTGGGAGAGCGCATCCGCAGGGCGGTGGATGCCTGGGTGTACCAGAAAGGGTATCTCAAGCCCCTGAACAATGTGGAGGAAATCGCCGAGGATATCGGGGTCCCGCCCGACCGGCTCTCCATCTTCATCCGCTTCCATTATGACAACACGCTGCTGGGCTGGCGCAAGGACCTGCGCATCGAAGATGCCAAGCGCCTGCTGCTGGAATACCCGGACTTGCCACTGTCCACCATCGGAGAACTGGTCGGCATCCGGGACAAATCCAACTTCCGCAAACAGTTTACGGAGACGGTGAAGATGTCCCCGCGGCAGTGGCGTGAGAAAAACGGCCGTTAGTCCGCCTACAACGAGATTCGGATGGAGACCTTGAATCCCTGCTTCTGCTCGTCGGGGATCCAGTCGGTATAGTTGATCCGACGGACATAGTCGACCCGCAGGATGTTGAAGATATTCTCCAGTCCGACCGTGTATTCCATATAGGGCTGGGACCCCAGCAGATGCGTCCCCTCCGGGAAAGCATAGAGTCCCGCGCCGGAGACGGCGGGGTTGTTCTTGTCGGAAAGCGAGCCTTTGACGGCGCGGAACGACACCACCTCGCGCAAGCCGAGCCGGTTGATGAGCGGGATGCGGTTCAGGATCCAGCCCTTGAGGAAATAGGTGGCCGAGAACTCGGCATAGCGGTCCATCACGAACTCCATCGGAGCCATCAGGTTGAAGGCGTCGCCCTGCATCAGGAAGGACAGGTTGGCGTTGGGAGAATACAACTTGGGCAGCGGCACCTGGTCCCAGACGATGCCCCCTGACAAAGAAGCGTCGATGTGCCCGAAGGCGGAGAGCCAGATTCTTTTCTGCACGGAGAAATCCGTCCGGTTGTAGGTGAAACTGCGGTCGAAGCGGCCGAGCGTGTGGGTCAGGCTCAGGATCGGGGCATCCTTGGTCAGGGTGATCGGGGACTCCTTGCCCAGGCGGTTGGAATAGAGCGGTTCGCCCGGGGCGAAACGCAGCCGGGTGGTCCAGGCGAGGTCGTCGAAATACTGCACAGGGCTCAGGCTGCCGTCGGGCTCGTAGCGCAGGTAGGCGAGCGTGCCGGCGGGCTCGACGCGGTCCAGGCGGATCTGGGTATCGAAAGTCAGGCGCGAGATCCATTCCCGCTCATAGCGCAACTGCAGCCGGCGCACATACTGTAGCGGCTGCGGCGTGATGCTGCTCATCATGAAATGGTCGCGGTCCATCAGCGAGAAACTCTGCCCGGGCGCCTCCAGATCGTAGCAATACTTCAGGGAGAGGTCATTGCGGAGCGGCTCGAAAGGATGGTATTCCTTCGGGACGAAGGTATGGGTGTAGGTGAGGTCGTATTTGAGGCGTTTGTCCTTGAAGCCGAAGGCCGCATAGCCGCTCAGGAAGTTCTGCGGATTGAGGTTGGCCGTGGTCATCCCGCCCACGCGCAGTCGCAGGCCCTCCAGGGGATTGTAGTGGATGAAACTGGACAACGGACCATAGTCCCAGCGGCTGGCGCTGCGGACGCGGGCGGTGGGCATGAACTCCGTGGTGAGGGTCTCGATGGCGTCGATCGCATCACTGAGGCGCGGCTCCCGCCGCACTTCCACCTTCAGGCTGTCCAGCACCCGCTCCTTGGGCGTGAGCGCCACCGGGCGCACCTCCTGCCAATACTCGTCCGGACGCCACCAGTCGGGATTGTACATCAGCCGGTCCGGATGCCGGTCCAGGCTGTCCGGCATCGCCGCGGCGAGCTCGGAGAACTCATAATCGTGGTGGATGACCTTGCGGTGCGCATAGAGCTGCTGCATCCACTTGAAGATATAGAAACGGGCATAGGTGTTCTTCTGCATCGGGGCCCAGACGCCGGAGGGCATCTGCTCGAAATCCTCCTCGACGGCCAATTCGCTGACATAGTTGAGGTTGATCCGCGCCGGGAGGCCCAGGGTATAGCGCTTGATGGCATAGCTGCCGTCCGCCACGACGTAGAGGTGGCCGGTGAAGCCGAAACTCCGGTTGTTGGCGGGCACGAAGGTGAGGTCGATGCACCGGGTGCCGTCCACGACCAGGGTGTCGGAGATGTAGTACTTGTAGAAACTCGTCCCCAGGGAGGAAGACAGCGGGCTGACGAAGCGGTTGAGCAGGATCTCCACGTCCTCGTCGAAGATGTCGGAGTCGGCGAAGATGGCCTCGATGTTGGCCCCGATGCCGCCCTTGTCCAGCATCTCCGCGAGGCCAAGCAGGCGCCGGCGCACCACGAAGGTGCGGGTCTTCTTCGGCTGGCGGCGGTAGTAGGTCTGCTCCTCCTGTTCCCGCAGCGAGACGGTCAGCACCGGGGTATTCTTGAACTGGGCGGTATCGACATATTTCTCGAAGAAGGGGAAATTGCGCCAGAACCGGCTGCTGTCGAAATTCACGCGGAAGTCATCCAGCGACAGGATCAGCTTGTCGTAGTCGGCCGATTTATATTGATCCACGGAGCGGACGTGGTTGCGTTCCTTGTTCGCGATGACGTTCTCGGCCAGTTCCACGGCGGGATTCCCGCGGCGCCGGTAGCGGTTCTCCCGGCCCTTCTTGGGCGTGACCACGGCGCTCTGGAGCCCATAGGCGTCCGGTTTCAGCATGATCACCAGGTCGGAACTGACCGCTCCGGTCTTGATGGGGAGATTCTTGGTCTCGTAGCCCAGCATCTGGAAACTCACGGTCGCGAAGTCCCGGTGGTGCTCCAGGGTGAAGGCTCCTTCCGGGTCTGTCATCGTGCCGATGCGGGATCCCAGGAAGATGACAGACACATAAGGCAGCGGCTCACCGGTCTGGGCATCAAGCACCACGCCGCTCACGCGGGTGAGCGTCTGTGCACCGAGCAGTTTGCCGAGCAGCAGGATCAGGATCAGGAGGCTCGCTTTTCTCATTCTTCCGCAAAGGTACTAAAAAGACCGGATACCGGGAACATCCGCTTGTAATAAGGTCGCTTGGGATCCTCCACCACCACGCTGGCGCTGATCTCCGGGCATACCGCGAAAAAGCCCAGTACGTGCTTCCCGCGCAGGTTGGTGGGGGTATTGGCCGGCTGGGGCGAGAAAATCGGGATGGTATTCCCGCTCAGGGTCTGGGCGATCAGGAAGTCATAATAGCCCTTGTCCAGGGTCCGGGCGCGGAGCGTGATCACGTCCCCGGTCTCGAGATACTTGAAGCAGTCGCCCCAGCGCTTGCGCAGGATCTCGCTCTGCACCAGCGTGGTGATCGGAAAGCCTTTGACCTCATGGCCGTTGAAATACTTGTCGTCCAGGGTTTCCGTGAACTCGAAAGGATAGAACAACCCATTGACGCCCAGGGTGATGTGGTAATAGCTCGCCACCTCGTCGTCCTTGCCCCAGAGCGCGAGGGTCCAGAGGCTGTCCAGGCCCATCGCCTCGTTGCCGGCGTAGGCATAGTCGATTGCGTCGAGCCGGAAACCCCGCTCCGGCATCGTGGCCTCGGCCTCGTACTGCTCGCCGTCCGGGAGCTCGATCCGCAGGCGGTATTCTTCTCCCTGCCGGCAATGCCAGCCCGGAGGCGCCGCATAGATTCCGCCGAACGCCTCGCTGAATTCCACCTCATTGACCCGGACCTTCGCCCCGTGCACCGCCGGCACCTCTTCGTCCTCGAAATACGACACGGTCCGCGACAGGGTCACGACCTGGGTCTCCAGCGGATTGTCCGTCAGCGTGGCATCGACCACCAGGTAATCGTGGTAGTCGGAGACCGACCTCAGGTCGACCTTCTCGGTGCAGGCGGCCAGCGCAAGCAGGAGGATGAGGGGCAGGCTCTTTCGCATCGCTAGAACTGGATATTGTAGGACAGGGATGGAATGGCCGTGAAGAGGAAGACTTTGTAGGACTGCCACTTGGCGGCCTGCGCGTCGTAACTGAAAGCAATCGCCCAGGCGTTGTGACGCGCATAGACGTTGTAGACCGAGAGGTTCCACTCGCCGCTCCAGCGCTTGCCCTGCACGCGCGCCTTGCTGCGCCAGGTCAGCGAGAGATCCAGGCGGTGGTAGTCGGGCAGGCGGTCTTCGTTGCGCGAAGCATAGACCGGCACCCAGCGCCCCTTGTAGTTGTAACGTCCCACGGGGTAGGTGGTGGGCGCCCCGCTGTAGAAGACCCATTCCGTCGAGGCGGACAGGCGCTCGCTGAAGTCGTAGCTCAACACGAAGTTGACCGCGTGCTCGTGGTTGAGCGGGGAAGGATAGGGCTTGCCGCCGTTGATCTCGGGGATCTCGTAGCGGGAGCGGGACCAGGTGTAGGCGAGCCAGCCGTTCCAGCGCGCGAAGTCGTATTTGAGCATCAGTTCGACACCCCAGGCGCGGGCGGTCCCGAAGCGGAGCAGGGACTCCCGGTCGGGGTCGTCGAGCACGATGCCCGGGTTGTCGATGAAGTCCATCGCATTGCGGTTGTGCTTGTAGAAGCCCTCGAGCGAGAGCTCCAGGGCCTGGCCGGCGAACAGGGCATTCCCGCCGAGGGAGAACTGGTCGCCCACCTGCGGCTCCACGTTGGGCGAAGCGGTGAACCAGGTGTCCACCGGGCTGCCGCTGATGCTGATCCGTGCCTGCTGGAGGAATTGGTTGGTCCGCGACCAGGCCCCCTTGAGGGAGAGGTCCGGCAGGATGGACCAGGAGGCGGAAATGCGCGGCTCGAGGGCCTTCCAGCTGCGGATGGCCTCGCCGCGGCGGATCTGCCGCACCCAGCTGAGTGCGTGGGTCTGGGGATCGAAATAACGCTGTTGGGTGGGCCCGAGGGTGGTGAAATTCGAAAAGCGCAAGCCGTAGCGGACGGTCAGGCGGTCGATCTTCTGCTCGTTCTGCACATACAGCGAGGGCTGGAAGGCGTAGATCTCCGGCATCCGGATCCGGTTGACCACGGACTCTTCGGTCCGGGGAACCGTCTCGCCCGGGGCGATGCCCCACCAGGCGAGGTTGAGTCCGGCGCGCACGGTGTTGCGGCTGTCGGCGTACCAGGTCCAGCCAGCCTTGAGCCCCGTCTCGCGAATGCCTTGCTTGTAGTCGAATTCAGCCTGGGGCATATTCGCACCTATCTTATTGTTGAAGAGCGAGTTGTAGAGGATGAAATCGGCGGTGAGCCGGGGGGAGTGGACGTGGTTCCAGCGCAGGGACTGGGTGTGGTTGGCGTTGCCGAACACGATGTCGCCGAGCTGGAAATCTTCCATGCTGAAACCGAAGATATCGGAGCCGCTGAAGGCGCTCAGGTAGAGGCGGTCCTTCTCGCCGACGGTCCAGCTGAGCTTGGCGTTGAGATCGTAGAAGAACATCTTCGTCTCCTCCGGGATCCGGTCTCCCAACAGGGGGAAGAAGAGGTCGAGGTAGGTCCGGCGTCCGGCGAGCATGAAGGAGAGTTTCTCCGGGACGATGGGCCCCTCGACGAAGACCTTGGAGGTGATCAGGCCGATGGAGGCGTTGCCGCCGAAGCGGTGCTTGTTGCCGTCTTTGGTGGTGATGTCCAGCACGGAGGCCACGCGCCCGCCGTACTGGGCGGGGAAGTCCCCCTTGTACAGATCGGCGCCGCGGATGGCGTCGCCGTTGAACATTGACAGGAAGCCCAGGAAATGGCCGCAGTTGTAGATCGGGGCGCCGTCCATCAGGATGAGGTTCTGGTCCACGCCGCCGCCGCGCACGCTGAAGCCGGTGGCGCCCTCGCTGGGCGTCTGCACACCCGGCATCATCTGGATCACGCGGATGATGTCCGCTTCGCCCATCAGGGTCGGGAGGCGCTGGACCAGGGCGGCGTCCACGCGTTCCATGCCCATCTGCGGGAGGACCAGGTCCTGGCGCTTGGAGCGGGACAGGATGGTGGCGGCCTCGAGCTCCTGGCGGGAGGCTTTGAGCTGGAAGTCCTGCCGGGCGGAGCGGCTCAGATCGAGGCTGACGACCTCGTCTTCATAGCCGAAATAGGAGCAGGTCACGCGGTGCTGTCCGGCGGGTACGCTCAGCGAATAGAAGCCCGTCCCGTCGGAGACGGCCGCCGTCTTGCGGTCCTCCAGGAAGACCACCGCCTGCACCATCGGCTCCCCGCTCTCCGCCTCCAGCACATAGCCCGACAGCACGGTCCTGCGGCCCTGCGCGTTCCCGGGAAGGGCCGCACAAAGCAACAAAACGGTCAACAGGACCGTCAGACGAAGAAGGTAGTGTCTGATTGCTTAACTCGGATTACCAGCAGTTAGCCCGGCCCGTTTCGGGAAGGGCTCTTTTTTACAATGCGCAAAAATAGCGATTTCTTGATGGAAATACAAGGATTCTTTCCTACCTTTGCCGCCCGATGAAAAACACCAAAACCCGTACCCTGCTCCTTCTGCACCTCGCCGTTTTCCTGGCGGGATGGACCGGCGTTTTCGGCCGCCTGATCTCCCTGGACGGCCTGCCGCTTGTCTGGTACCGGGTCCTGGTCTCCCTGCCTGCGATGCTGGCGGTGCTCGCCCTGACCGGGCGGCTGCACCGCAGTGCGCGCGCTTCCGCGTTGCGCTGCGGCGCCCTGGGCATCCTGCTCGCCCTGCACTGGGTGTGCTTCTACGAGAGCATCCAGGCCTCCAACGTCTCGGTGGGCGTGGCCTGCATCGCCACCACCTGCTTTTTCTCCTCGCTCTTCGAGCCGCTCCTGACGGGGCGCCGGATCCAGTGGGTGGAGTTGCTGATCAGTTTCATCGCCATTGCGGGTATCCTGCTGATATTCAGCCTGGACGTGCGCTACCGAACGGGCATCCTCTGGGGGCTCGGCGCCGCGGCCGTCTATTCCGTCTTCTCCATCCTGAATGTCCAGGCCGGGGTGAAGACCCGGGAGGACAGCCCCACGATGCTGCTCTGGGAGCTCGTCGGGAGCGTGGTCTTCCTCTCGCTGCTCGTACCGCTCGTCTCCCTGCTGCGGGGCGAGGCCATCCCGCTGCCCGCGCGGGGCGATATCTGGGGCCTCCTGGTCCTAGGCTCCGTGCTCACCATCGTTCCCTTCCTGCTGCAGATCCACGCCCTGCGCCACCTGTCGGCCTTCACCGTCAACGTGGCCTACAACCTCGAGCCGGTCTACAGCATCATCTTCGCCGCGATTCTCTTCGGGGAGACGCGCGAAGTGGGCCCCTCCTTCTGGATGGGCCTCTCGCTGATCGTCCTGTCGGTGTGGTTGCAGACCCGGCGGGTGCGCCGCTAGATCCTTTTTTTCGATAATTGCGCACGCAGCGCAAAGAGACGGCGCAGGCTCTGCTCGATGCGTCCTTCGGAGAGGCGTCCGCTCTCCACGGCCGCGAGGACCCCTTCGAAAGCCTCGCAATAGTTCAGCGGGCAGAGCAGACAGTCCGCTCCGGCTTCCAGGGCCCGCACGGCCGCCTCGCCGCTGCCCCAGACTTGCGTGATGGCGCCCATCTCCAGGGCGTCGGTGATGATGACCCCCCGGAAACCCATCTCCCCGCGTAGTTTCTCCTCCAGGATGACGGGGGAGAGGGTGGCGGGCAGTTCGGAGCGGGTCACCGCGGGCGCGGCGATGTGGGCGGCCATCACCAGCGGCGCGCCGGCTTCGATGCCCGCCCGGAAGGGGAGCATCTCGCACCCGGCGATTTCCGCCCAGTCTTTTGGGGTGAAGGCATAGCCCAGGTGGGTGTCGGAGAGGGTGTCCCCGTGGCCGGGGAAATGCTTGAGGCAGCCGGCGACGCCCGCTTCGGCGAGGCCCTGCAGGAAGGCGCAGACCATCGTGGCGGCCACGGCCGGGTCGTCGCTGAACGCGCGCTTGCCGATGATGATGTTGCGGGGGTTGGTGTTGACATCCGCCACGGGGGCGAAATCGATGTCGAAGCCATAGCGGGCGAGGTAGCCGCCGATGGCGCGGGCCGCCTCGCGGACGGCTTCGGGGCCTGCCGCCGCCAGGGCTGCGGCACTCTCATAGCGGGGCACGTCGAACGCGGGATTGCCCGCGAGGCGGCTCACACGTCCGCCCTCTTCGTCGATGCACAGCAGCGGTGCGCCGTCCAGGCTGCGCAGCGCTGCGACGAACTGCCGCAACTGCCCGGGATCCGCAATGTTATGCCCGTAGAGCAGCACCCCGCCCGGGGGAAAGCGATTCGCGCGCCCGCGCATCCCCTCGCTCACCGCCTGCAGGCGGTAGGGGGGAAGCTCTGCATCGGAGGCATAGCGGATCTGCGGCTCCAGCGACTCCGGCCGCACGATGAACAACTGTCCCACCTTCTGCCGGAGAGACAGCCGCCCCACAGCTTCATCAATCAAAGTCATCGATTCCATCTCCCCAAAGATAACACTTTTCCTCGGAACCCGCACCCCCGGCACCACCCAACCCTCGTCCAACCCTTCAACTTCACCCCGGCCTCAGCCCCCTGGTCCCACCCAACCCCACTCCTGGGCCTTGCAACCACCCCGTTTCCTCTCCGCCGCCCCACTCCTCCATTGGCCCCATTGGCCCCGTTCCCAGCAACTGATTGATACTGAGCTAGAACTGAAAACCCGGGTATCGTTTTTATATACCCGGGTTTTCAGAATGAATTGATTATCAGGAAATTGCTTGGAACGGAAAACTAGACTCGAGGTGTCATTTTGCGCCCTTTCGACTGTCCCAGGGACTCCGCCCAGTTCTCCGGATAGACCGAGAGGTAGGGGCGGTCGGGATGCGTCCGTTTGAAGATGGCCGCCCAGATCAGCGAGGGCAGACCGACGAAAGGCAGATAGAGCGGCCCCAGAATCAGGGACTGCAGCGAGTGGCCGTATTCGTGGTAGCAGATCAGCTCGCTGTCGACGAAAAGAAAGAGCCCCAGGGAAATCCCGCCTGCAAGCGGCCAGCGCGTGGCGATGGCTTCGCGGTAGCGGAAATGCCGTGACCGGAAGAAGATCACGAAAAGGACGGCGCCGACAAGTGTCTGGGGCAGACCCCAGGTGCATTGCAAGAGCAGGTAGAGGAATCGTTTCATGACAACTACAAAGATACGTTATTTCTCCAAATGGAGGAACTTCTGGATATGGCGGGAGGTGGCGCTGGTCTCTGCGCGAAATCTCCGGATCCACTTCTGCTGTGCCTGCTCATCCAGACGCAGCAAAGCCCACCCGTCGAACAAGCGGCCCTGTGCGGCAACCCGGATCATTTCCCGGAAAGGGACATCAGAATTGGCATCAAACTCCTCCCCGATATCGAACTCCTGGCCGCTGGTCTCCTCCGTCGTCCGCAACATCCTGTCGTATCCTCCATAGAGGGCGATGGCTGCTTCGTAGTTGATAAAGCGGTATTGCTGAATGACATAGTCCGTCAATTGCTCCTGTTCCTCCCGGGAAAGTTTCCGGAACAGCGTCCGCAGCAGCACAGGTCGGAGGTATCTCCCGGCGCGGGCTTCCGCATCAACCAGCTGGCAGGCATCGCGCATTGCGTGAGAAGCATAACGTTTGACCAGGGGCGCCGAGAAAGGATGGGGGTCATCATAATAGGCCAGGAAAGTCCACCGGTCCTCGACTGCCTTGGAGCAAAGCCGTTTCTCCACCGGATTGTTGAATAGATAGATCAAACTGGAACGCTGCCGCTTGTCCGTGGTTTGCGGGGCACTCCCGAATGGGGTCTTGAAGACAGGTCCCTGGCTCCCGCGATCTTGGTTGATCAACTTCGAGAAGGTCCGCAACAACTGATTCATGAACAGGCGGAATTGAGCCAGGTCTTCAGCTCTCACCATCAAATGAACGTGGGTGAACATGATGCTGATCCCGATGATGTCGACTTTGTAGCGGCTGGCCAAAACCGAAATAGTCGTGTAGAAAGAAAGGCGGTCGCTGATGCGATAGAACAGGACCCCTCCGTCCCGTGTGATGAAATACACATGGTGCAGGGCACCGGCAGAGAATCTTCGTTTTTCCATAATCCTAGTTTTTGGTCAAAAACAAAGATATGGATTATCCTCCGGACGCGCAAGTCCATTTTTTGCGTGCCAAGTAAGTTCTCGCTCAGTATCAATTAGTTGCTTGGAACGGCTGGCCCGGGGGAGGCGGGGTCCCGGGGCCCGATCATGCGGAGCCATTTGCGGTAGCCGAAAATGGCGACGAGGGTGTAGAGGCCGTAGATCGCGGCTTTGAAAGGGATGCCCTTGCGGACATAGAGCACGCAGCAGACCAGGTCCACCACCAGCCATAGCAGCCACTGCTCGGCGTACTTCTGCGCCAGCGCCCACAGCGCCACGATGCTCAGGGCCGTGGTGAAGGCGTCCGCCACCGGCACGGTGGAATTGGTCCAGTGCGTGAGCATCCACCAGATCCCGAACCAGATGAGCAGCAACGCCGCGAGCGAAGGCAGGATGTGCTGCTTCTTGTATCGGGTAATCGGGCGCTCGGTGCGCTGCGACGACCCGGCACGCTTGAACCACTTCCAGGAGACATAGCCGTACACGCCGGCCAGGCAGTAGTAGATCGCCATTCCGAAATCGGCATACAGCCCGGCCTTGTAATAGAGCACCATGTCGATGGCGGGCATGATGATGCTCGCCAGCCAGAGCCAGATGCTCGCCTTGTACTCGAGGATCAGGTAGATCAGCCCGACGACGAACCCGAGGATGTCCAGGAAGCGGAGTGTAGTCATGGGCTAGAATCTCAGCGTAATATGCCCCAGCACGGTGAGCGGCGCCACCGGGATGAAACCGATCTGGTAGTAACGATTGTCTTCCGGATGCCCGTAGCTATCGCAGATGGCGCTGTACACCCAGCCGCTCTGGGCCACGCGGGCGGAGAAGACATTGCGGAAATCCACGCCCAGGTCGATCTCCTTCAGCGAACGCCCCGGCTTGAAAGTGTAGCCCAGACTCAGGTCGGACAGGCTGTAGGCCGGCAGGGAACGGTCGGCGTTCTCGCTGTTATCCAGGTACATACGGCTGACATAGCCGGTGTGCCAGACGGCGCGGAAAGCGCCGAAATGCAGGTCGGCGAAACCATTGAGGATCGCTCCGGGCGAGAATGCCAGGGCCTTGTCGCTATGGTGCAGGATCCGCACACCCTTGTCCCAGTCCTCGACATACTCGTCGAAGTCCAGCAGGCGGTTGCGGCTCAGGGCGGCATTCCCCTCGAGGGTCAGCCAGGAAGTGAGGTCCCAGCCGGCGGTCAGCTCGACCCCCGCCCGGTAGGAATCGGGGACGTTGGTGGTCAGGGCCTCGCCGATATCGCTCAGCTCGCCGGTCTGCACCAGCTGGTCCTTGTAGCGCATATAATACAGGGTCGCACCCGCACGGAAACGGCGGCTGTCGAACTGATAACCCGCCTCCCAGTCCAGCAGGCGCTCGGCACGCGGAGCGGGATACTTCCCGTTGTCGGTGAAATTGTTACGCTCCGGCTCGCGGTGGCTCATCGCGAAAGAGGCGAAGGCCCGGTGGCCGTCGCGGCTGAAATTCACGCCGGCCTTGGGGTTGAAGAAATGGTACTTGACATCCACGTCGAGGTAGTGCTTCTGCGGGACGCCGTTGTCATCTACGTAATACTTGTCGTTGTAGCCGTCGGTGCGGTAGCCCACGTGGCGGTATTGCAGGTCCCCGAAGACGCTCCAGTCCGGGTTCAGGGCATAGGAGGCCTTGACGAAGCCGCTGGCATCCAGTTTGGCGGCGTCGGAGTTGTAATAGGCATAGCGGAGGTTCCCGTTTTCATCGAAGATGGGGGTGTCGAGGCGCATCAACACGGACAGGGCATCCGGATCCGCATAGGTCAGGTAGCCGTAGTGATTGCCCTTGAACCGCTGCACGCTCAGTCCGCCGATCAGCTCCCAGCGCTCCCGGCGCCAGTTCAGGTTGGCGACCGCTCCGTAGGTGTCCTGCGTCAGGCCTTTCTGCCGGACGAAGTCCCCGCGCTTGATCCCGTCGAGGGGCAGGATGCCGTATTTGGTGAGTTTGTTCTGGTAGCGGAACTCCTCGTAGAAGCCATAACCTTTGGTGTAATGGGCGGAGACGGACAGCTTCCAGAAAGCGCCCAGGTCCGCGGCGAGGTTGAGGATATGGTGGCGCTGCCGGAAATTGTCGGTGGTGCAGGGCCAGAATTTCCCGTCCGACGTCCGGTAGCGCTCAAGCGTATACTTGCTCCCGTCGATGATCAGGCGCTCATACAGGGAGTTGTACAGCCCCAGGCCTGCATCCCAGAGGTCGGCGTAGGTCTTGATGCCGGTATGCTCGCCGTAGGTGCCGTCCATCAGCGAGAGGTCGTCGCCTCCCGCCGTGACGCCGTTCCAGGCCTGTCCGGTCACTTCGAAATTGCCGAGCAGTTTGTAGGAGAGTTTGAAATCCCGTCCCAGCCAGGTCAGGCCGGCAAACCAGCTGCCCGAGCGTCCGTCCGTCCCGTGCAGATAACCGTCGGTCGCGGTCTGGCGCAGGGAAGCGTCCAGCACGAGATGGTTCCAGAGCAGGCCGGTGGACAGGCTGCCGCCCCAGTTGCGCGTATTCCAGGAGCCGTACGAGGCCGTCATCTCCACGGCGGGGGAGAGGGAAGGCGCCTTGGTCCCCAGGGCGATCGTGCCGCCGAAGGCGCCGTCGCCGTTGGTCGAAGAGCCCACACCGCGCTGGACCTGCACGCTGCCCATCAGGGCGCCGTAGGAATTCATATTGGCCCAGAAGACCGTCTGGTCCTCCGGAGAATTGAGGGGGACGCCGTCCAGGGTGACGTTGATGCGCGAGCCGCCGGCGCCGCGGATGCGCATATACGAAGTGCCCGTGCCTACGCCGTTCTCGCTCCAGGCGAGGACACCCGGGGTGCGGGCAAGCAGCATCGGCAGTTCGATGCCGGTGGCAGAGAATTCCTGGAGTTCCTTGCGGCTGATGTTGGCCACGGCGAAGGGGGCGTCCTTGGCGGCGCGCACGGCGCCGATCACGACCTCCTGCAGCTCCTCGACCCGGAGCGAATCCGGCAGGTCCTGGGCCGCACACAGGACGGCTCCGCCCAGCAGGCAGGCGAGCGCGGCGGCCGAAACACGAATAGACATAGTAAATCCTTAATTGTAAATAAATTATACAATAAGGGGACAATGGGAAGATAGCTTTCCTACGCGGGCATTACCCCGATCAGGTATGAGGGTATCATCTCAGCATCGGCCCCTGCGGGCCTCAGCACCCCTTAGTCTGCACTTTGCAAACCAAGGGACAAAGATAGCACAAAGCGCCATCTTTGCAAAACTTTTTCACCCGGGGGATCAGTTCATCCCGCGCTGCTTCTTGATGGTCTCGTAGGCCTCCTGGATCTTGCGGAACTTCTCTTCGGCGGCCTTCTGGACATCCGGGCCGAGGGAGGCCACCTTGTCGGGATGGTTCTTCATCGCCATCCGCCGGTAGGCGCTCTTGACCTCGTCGTCGGTGGCGGAAGGGGATATCTCCAGCACGGCATAGGCGGAGTCGGTGTCCTTGTAGAACATCGCGATCACGGAGGTGATGTCGGCCTTGTTGAGCCGGATGGCGGCGCCCGCCGCCTCCAGCACGCTCTTTTCCGTCTTGCTGACCTCGCCGTCGGCGTTGGCGATCCCGACGAGGAAATGGAAGAGCTGCAGACGTTGGGAATAATTCATGTTGTCGGCGATCTGCGTGCCGACCGAGTAGATGTTGACCTCCTTGCGGTTCAGTTCGTCCAGGATGCGCATCGCATCGGATTCAGCGTCCGAGCCGAAGCTGCGCCGCACGAAATCACGCACGTAGTTCAGCTCCGACTGGAGAATGCGCCCGTCGGCCCGGATGACGGCCGAGGCGAGCACCAACAAGCTGACCAGGAAGCTGTTGCGCTGTTCGGTGGTGGTATAGCTGCGGCTGCCGCTGCGCTGGTAGGTGCTGCTGCCGGTGTATCCGCCCGAACTGCTGCTCCGTGAGCCGCCGGAATAGCCGCCCCCGGTGTATCCGCCGCCCGGGTAGCCGTCCCGGCCCTGGCCGCTGCCCAACTGCCGTATCGTGTCCAGGCCGCTCTCCACGACCGAGCCCAGCAGAAAGCCGATCAGCGCGCCGATCGGTCCGCCGGAGACCCAGCCGAGAAACCCGACAATCCATTTCAGAGTTCCCATCTTCTTTCAGAATTAAGTTGCCCCGCCTTCCCGCAAAATCCGGTCCAAGGCGGTCGAACTGACATTCTGTCGGAACTAGCGGTGGCGCAGGGCGAGTTCGCGTTCAAGGTCGGCGAGGGTGACGTCCTGGCTCTCGAGGAGGACGAGCAGGTGGTACAGCAGGTCGGAGGCTTCGTAGATGAAGCGGTCGCGTTTGCCGTCCACGGCTTCGATGACGGCTTCGCCGGCTTCTTCGAGGACCTTCTTGCCGATGCTCTTGGGGCCTTTGATGAAGAGCCGGGTGGTGTAGGAGCCGTCCGGCATTTTGGCGTGGCGGTCCTGGATGAGGGCCTGGAGGGTTCGGATGAAGCCTTCGTCGGTGGGTGTGTCGAAGCAGGCGGGGGTGCCTCGGTGGCAGGTGGGGCCGTCGGGGCGGGCCTGAATCAGCAGGGTGTCGGCGTCGCAGTCGGGCCACATCTGTACGACGTGGAGGTAGTTGCCGCTGGTTTCACCTTTGGTCCAAAGCTCGCGGCGGGTGCGGGACCAGAAGGTCACGAGGCCCGTCCGGAGGGTCTTGTCGAAGGCCTCCTCGTTCATATAGCCCAGCATCAGCACCTTCAGGGTGCACGCATCCTGTACAATCACCGGGAGCAACCCGTCCCCCGTCTTATCCAACTTAAAATCACTGAATTGCATATTAACTGTCTAGTGTTTTACGTTTCCGGCAAGCCCTGGCCTCCGGTTGCCGGAAACAATTATAATCTGACATTGACTCCTGCTTTATTCAGGGCGGTTTTGAGTTCGGGGATGGGGATTTGGCCATAGTGGAAGATGCTGGCGGCGAGGGCCGCATCCGCGCGCCCTTCGATCAACACCCGCCGGATATCCTCGATACTCCCGGCCCCGCCCGACGCAATCACCGGAATACTCAACTCCTCCGCCAGCCGCGCATACACCGCATCCGCATACCCCGCCCGCGTTCCGTCGTGATCCATCGACGTAAACAGGATTTCGCCCGCACCCCGTTCCTGCGCCTCCCGCGCCCACGCGAAGAGTTCCCGCTCCGTCGGCCGCGAACCCCCGTGCGTCGTACACATCCAGCGCCCGCCGAGGCAGCGCGCATCGATCGCCACCACCACGAACTGGCTCCCGTACCGCGCCGCGATCCGCCCGATCAGCGACGGATCGGCGATGGCCGCACTGTTGACCGAAATCTTGTCGGCTCCGGCATCCAGCAGCCGCGCCGCATCCTCGACCGTCCCGATTCCGCCGCCCACGGTGAACGGAATATCGATCCCAAGCGCGATCCGCCGCACCAGGTCCACGAAAGTGCGCCGCCCCTCGCGGGACGCGCTGATGTCCAGATAGACCAGTTCGTCGGCTCCGTCGCGGGCATACTGCACGCCCATCTGCACCGCATCGCCCACCTCGCGCAGCCCCTCGAAATTGATCCCCTTGACCACCTGCCCGTCTTTTACATCGAGGCAGGGGATGATTCGCTTTGCGACCATAAAAGTATATCTTTCAAAGTGATACGATTCTCATACAGGGCCTTGCCCACGATGACGGCGCGCAGATGAAGCGCGTCGAGCGCGCGGATATCGCTCATCCCGGACACGCCTCCGCTCACGGTAAAGCGCAACTCCGGGAACGCCCGCTGCAGGCGGACATACAACTCTGAGGCCGGCCCCTGGAGCATCCCGTCCCGGGAAATTTCCGTGACAATGCACTCCCGCAGCCCGAGCGGCAGGAAACGCTCCACGAGCGCCTCGATGCCGAGCGGCACCGACTCCTGCCAGCCCCGCACGGCGATCTTGCCGTCCCGCACGTCCGCTCCGAGGATCATCTTCGCCCCGTAACGGCTCAGCCATTCCTCGAAACGCTCCGGATGCAGGGCCGCGACGCTCCCGATGATGGCGTGCGAAGCCCCTGCGTCGAAGACGCTGTGCAGGGCGGCGGCATCTGCGATCCCGCCGCCCCATTCCAGCTCGCAGTCCACCGCCGTGGCCACGGCCTCCAGCGTGCGCAGATTCTTCGGCGACCCCTCCCGGGCCCCGTCCAGGTCCACCAGGTGGATGCGCCGCACCCCGCAGTCGGCATAGGCGCGGGCCAGTTCGGCGGGATCGCCGTCATAGATTTTCTTGCGGCCGTAGTCGCCGCGGGTCAGGCGCACGCAGCGCCCCTCGATCAGGTCGATGGCGGGGATGATCCGGATCCGGCTCATAGGGCGAGGAAATTGCGGAGAATCGCCGCCCCCACGGAGCCGCTCTTCTCGGGATGGAACTGGGTACCATAGAAATTCTCATACTTGAGCGCCGCGCTGAACAGCGTCCCGCCGTGGCGGCAGGTCGCAATGGTATCGGGCCCCAGCCCGGCGTAGTACGAGTGTACGAAATACACGAAACTCCCGCTGTCCACATCTCGGAACAACTTGCTGTCCAGGTTCCCCAGGGCATTCCAGCCCATATGCGGGACCTTGATATCGGGCGCCTCGGCGAAGCGCCGCACGTGCGCATCGAAAATCCCCAGGCCCTCCACGGGCCCCTCTTCAGAGTCACGGCACATCAGCTGCATCCCCACGCAGATCCCCAGCACGGGGCGGCGCAGGTCGCGGACCAACTGGCAGAGCCCCCGTTCGCGCAGGTTCTCCATCGCCTTGGCGGCATTGCCCACGCCGGGCAGGATCACCTTGTCCGCCGCGAGGATGCGCGCGGGATCGGCGGTCAGCTCGTACGCCGCCCCCAGGCGCTCCAGCGCATTGCCGACCGAACGGATGTTGCCGGCGTCGTAGTCGATGATGGCGATCATAGCAGGCCTTTGCTGGAAGGGAGGTCGTAACTGAACACATTGCGCCGCACCGCCTGCTTCAGCGAGCGGGCGAACGCCTTGAAGACCGCCTCCGCGAGGTGGTGATTATTCTCTCCGCGCGCCTGCACATACAGATTGGCACGCATCGCATCAGACAGGGACTTGAAGAAATGCTTGAACATCTCCGTGGGCACGTCGCCCACGTACTCCCGGGTGAATACCACATCCCAGACCAGTTCGCTCCGTCCGCCGAAATCCAGCAGCACCAGCGCCCGGCTTTCGTCCATCGGCAGGGCGAAACCGTAGCGCTCGATGCCCCGCTTGTCGCCCAGGGCCTGCCGCAGGGCCTCCCCGAGGGCGATTCCCACATCCTCGATGGTGTGGTGCTCGTCCACCTCCAGGTCGCCCCGGCAGGCGATCTCCAGGGCGATTCCGCCGTGGGTGATCAGCTGCGTGAGCATGTGGTCGAAGAACTTCAGCCCGGTGTTCACCTCCGAGGGCCCGCTTCCGTCCAGGTCCACCCGCACGCGGATGTCCGTCTCGGCGCTGCGGCGCTCCACGGTGGCGCTGCGCACGCTGCTGCGGATGGTCTCGGCGATCTGGGCCCAGCTCAGTTCGCCGACCAGCAGCGCCCGTGCGCCCAGGTTCTCCGCCAGCCGGCGGTCCGTCTCGCGGTCCCCGATGACCCAGCAGGCGCCTAGGTCATAGGAGCCGTCGAGATACTTGCCGAACATGCCCGTTCCGGGCTTGCGGTTCGGGGAATGCTCCTCCGGGAAGGAAGGGTCGATCAGGATGTCGTCGAAATGGACACCCTCTCCTTCCAGCGTTTTCAGGAGCAGGTTCTGTGCCGGCCGGAAATCCGCTTCCGGGAAAGAAGGGGTTCCGAGGCCGTCCTGGTTGGAAGCCATTACCAGCTCGTAGCCCAGGTCCTTCAGGGCCAGCAGGCCGGAGATCGCGCCGGGCACGAATTCCACTTTTTCGAGCGCGTCGATCTGCTCGTCGGCGGGTTCGCGCAGCAGGGTGCCGTCCCTATCGATGAATATCGCCTTTTTCATATCGGTCGAGAGATTGGAGGAGTCTGTCGTTCTCGGACGGAAGTCCGATGGTGATGCGCAGGCAGCCCGCGCACAGCGGCACGCGGGAGCGGTTGCGCACGATGATGCCGTCGGCGAGCAAGTGCGCATAGAGCGCATCCGCATCGTCCACCTGCACCAGCAGGAAATTCGCATCGCTCGGATGCACCCGGCGCACAAAGCCCCAGGCCGGCAGGGCAGCGGCCACCCGGGCCCGCTCGGAGACGATCTCCGAGACGTAGCCGTCCACCGGGCTTGCGAGCGCCCGGGAAACCTGATCCAGGGCCGCCTGGTTGATGTTGTAGGGGTATTTCACCCGGGACATCAGTGAGATGATGCGCGCGGAGGCAAAGGCCATTCCGAGCCGCAGCGCCGCGAGCCCATAGGCCTTGGAAAGGGTCTGGAGCACAATCAGGTTGGGCAGTTCAAGCACCTTCTGCCGCAGACTGCCCTTCGCGCTGAAGTCGGCATAGGCCTCGTCCAGTACCACGATCCCGGGGAACGCGCGCACGAGCGCCTCCAGTTCCGCGGGATCGAAGGCATTGCCCGTGGGGTTGTTGGGACTGCAGAGGAAGAGCAGTTTGCTGTGGGCGTCGGCGGCGTCCAGCAGGGCCCGGGCGGGCAGGCTGAAGCCCGGCCCGAGCGGCACGCTGCGCACCGCGACATCGTTGATCCCGGCGGCCACGGTGTACATCCCGTAACTGGGGGAGATGGCCACGGCGTTGTCCACCCCCGGAGTGCAGAACACCCGGAAGCAGAGGTCGATGGCCTCATCGCTGCCGTTGCCCAGGAAAATGTTCTCCGCCGGGAGGCCCTTCAGCGCGGAAATCTGCGCTTTGAGGGCCTTCTGATGCGGGTCGGGGTAGCGGTTCCAGCCCGTGGGGTAGGGGCTCTCGTTGGCATCCAGGAAGATGCCGAGAGATCCGGTGTACTCATCGCGCGCCGTACTGTAGGGGCAGAGCGTGCGGATATTGGGGCGCACCAGCGCTTCGATGTTATTTCCCTTCATAGGCGGTACGGATGAGGACGGCTTCGGCGTGGGCTTGCAGGCCCTCCGCGCGGGCCATCGTGACGATGGTCCCCGCGAGGCCCCGCAAACCCTCGGGGCTGATCTCCTGCAGGGTCATCCGGCGGAAGAAACTCTCCAGGTTGACCCCGCTGAAGGAGCGGGCCCAGCCGCAGGTGGGCAGGGTGTGGTTGGTGCCGGAGGCGTAGTCGCCCGCGCTCTCCGGGGTCCAGGCGCCCACGAACACACTGCCCGCCGCGGTGACCCGGTCGGCGATGCGCCACGGTTCGCGGGTGGCGATAATTAGGTGTTCGGGCGCATACGCGTCCGCGAAAGCGATAATGTCTTCCTCGTTGGAGAAGACGACGCAGCGGCTCCGGGCGAGTGCTTTCAGCGCGAAGTCCGCGCGGGGCAGAGCGGCCGTCCGGCGCACGACTTCCGCGCCCACGGCATCGGCCACGGCCTCGCTGTCGCAGACCAGCATCACCTGGCTGTCCGGGCCGTGCTCGGCCTGCGAAAGCAGGTCGGCCGCGGCGAAGGCGGGCGGGGTGCTGCCGTCCGCCACGACCATCACCTCGGACGGTCCGGCGGGCATATCGATGGCCACCGTCCCGGCGGACAGCAGCTGTTTGGCGGTGGTGACATACTGGTTGCCGGGCCCGAAGATCTTGTCTACCTTCGGGACGCTCTGCGTGCCGTAGGCCATCGCCGCGACGGCCTGGGCGCCGCCCAGCTTGAAAATGCGCCGCACCCCGCAATAAGAGGCGGTGTAGAGCACTTCGGCATTGACCCGGCCGTCCGGTCCGGCGGGGGTGCAGAGCACTACCTCGGGGCAACCGGCGATGTTCGCCGGGACGGCGAGCATCAGCACGGTGGAGAAGAGGGGAGCGGTCCCCCCGGGGATATAAAGGCCTACCCGGCCGATGGGCACGGGCCGCTGGATGCAGCGCACCCCGGGGGCCGTCTCCACGCTGACCTCGCGCGGCATCTGGGCCTCGTGGAAGGCGCGGATGTTGCGCTCCGCCGCAGCGACGGCCGCCTTCACCTCCCCGCTGACGGCCGCACAGGCCGCCTCCACCTCCGACGGGCTGACTTCGAACGCCTCAAGCACGCGGCCCTCGATCTCGAGCGATAGCGCGCGCAGGGCCTCGTCGCCCTGCTCGCGGACGCGCTGCAGGATCTTCTCCACGCGCTCCCGGACCAGGGGATTCTCGCTCGCGGGGCGCCGGCAGAGGGCGTCCCACTGCGCACGGGCGGGATTCAGAAAGGTCTCCATAGACTATAGAATGATTTTATCAATATTCAGCACCAGGATGCCCTCGGCGCCGATGGCCTTGAGCTGGCGGATCTTGTCCCAGAGCTCGGCCTCTTCCACCACGGAGTGCATTGAGCACCAGCCCTCGGCGGCGAGCGGCATCACGGTGGGGCTGCGCATCGCGGGCAGGATGCGCGTGGCCTCCTCCACTGCGCTCTGCGGCAGGTTCATCAGGATGTATTTCTTGCGGCGGCTGATCTGGGCGGAGCTGATGCGGAAGAGCAGTTCGTCCAGCAGACCCTGCTGCTCGGCGTCCAGGCGGCCGCTGGAAATCAGTACGGCCTCGGACCAGAACACCTGCTCGACCTCGCGCAGCCCGTTGGACACCAGCGTGCCCCCAGAGGAGACGATGTCGAAAATGGCGTCGGCGATGTCGGCCGCCGGGGCGATCTCCACGGATCCCTTGATCACTTCGATCCGGGCCTGGACCCCCTTTTCATCGAGCCAGGCGCGCAGGATCCTGGGGTAGGAGGTGGCGATGCGCTTGCCCGCGAACCACTGCGGTCCGTCGTAGTCCGCGCTGCGCGGAACGGCCAGCGAGAGGCGGCAGGCGCCGAACCCGAGCTTGCTGACCACCTGCACGTCGAGTCCCTGCTCTTCGACCTCGTTAAGTCCCACGATGCCGAGACCGGCTGTGCCGGCCGCGACGACCTGCGGGATATCGTCGTCCCGCAGGTAAAGGACTTCCAGCGGGAAATTGGGGGCCTGGGAGAGGAATTTGCGGCGGTTGTCGTCGATATCGATCCCGATCTCGCGCAACAAAGCGGTGCTCTCTTCGTTGAGGCGGCCCTTGGATTGGATGGCTAATCTTAACATATTAATTACTACTAACTTTTGTCCTCGTTCCGGGCTTGCCCCGGAATCAAAAAAAACTTGCCGGATACACACCGGCAAGCCTCACTATCGCGTCGCGTCACACACGCACCGACCTACCGGATCTGTCAGACTCGGTGGTGATGGTGGTATGCGCGGATCGTCGTCATTCTTCGC
>JAEEVG010000071.1 GCA_016290835.1 Bacteroidales bacterium
CGGGATGTAGAAGCGCTGCCGGGTGTTGGCGACCAGGCGGTCGAAGACCTGCGTCTTGTCCTTGAGGATGCGGACCCGCACCTGGGGGAGGTTGCGCAGCGTGAGGGTGAGGGTGCTTTTCTCCACCTCGGCCTCGATGTCCTGGCCGTTGAGTTCGCTGTGGATGTCGTCGACCTCGTCGCAGCATTCGGCGATGGCCTTCTCCTCGCCGGAGAAGCGTTTGCGCTCCGACAGGAAGCGCCCGCAGTCGCCGTCCAGGGCCTTGAACTGGTCCGAAGTGCTGTCCTTGTCCCGGCGCAGTTCCCGCCAGCGGTTCTGCAGGATGGACTCGCGGGAGAACAGCGAGACGGCCTTGCCTTCGTATTTGCGGATGAAGGCCTCGTGGTAGGGGACGGCTTCCGAGGAACTGTGGTCCCGGGTGATCTGCGTATATTCAATGAAGGCGTCGTAGGGGTAGCGGCCCGCGAAGTGCGCGGCGACGGCCTGCTTCACTTCCTCAGTACGCCAGCGGCCGAAAAGGCTCCAGAGGGCGTAGTCGTAGTCGTTTTCGAGGCGCGGGAGAAGGAAATCCGAAAAGTAGAGCCGGCCCACGTCACCGTCGCGGCTGTAGAATTCGGGATTGTGCGCCTGCTGCAGTTTCGCTTTCTGCTCCTGGACATAGGCGAGGAGGTCCCGGGCGTCGCCGCGGCTGCGCCGGTAGAAGAACACCGCGACGGGTTCGCCGAACTTCTCCAGGTCGGCGACGGCTTCCGCATTGAGCTGTTCGCTGAGTTTCCAGTTGGTGCTGGTCCGGGCTTCGACATATTTCCAGTTGGCATCGTAGAAGTCCCAGGCGAGCCGTTTCTGGCTGGCTTCCTGTTTGATGCGCAGCAGGATGTCGGCCTGGTCCTTGGGCTTGTCGGCATCGACGGCCTTGTAGTATTGGGACCAGAGCGCGACCAGGGTGTGGCCTTCGCGGTCCTTGGCGCAGGCGGGCAGAGTCATAGTACTGAGGGTCAGGATGAGGGTTATCAGTGTGCGTGTTTTCATAGCGTATCCGATTTGGGGTCAAACATGCCGATGGCCTCTGCTACAACAAAATTGCTGCCACCGATGTACAAAATGCAGTCCGGAATCTCTTCTGCTGCTGCAAGTGCCTGTCTGACACCATCTTGCACGCTGCCGCAAAGGGTGCAGTCGAGCCCGCTCATCTGCGCGGCGAGGGCCTCGACGCCCAGCGCGCGCTCCCCGCGGGGAGCCACGAGGAAATAGCGGGCCTGCGGGGGCATCATTTCCCGGATGGCGGCGAGGTCCTTGTCGGCCATGATGCCGTAGACGATCAGCAGGGGCCGGCCGCTCTCGCGCAGGCGCCGGAAATTGTGCTCCAGGGCGGGCGGATTGTGCCCGATGTCGCAGATGACTTCCGGCTTGTCCAGCACGCGCTCCCAGCGACCGCGCAGGCCGGTCCGGGCGGCGGCGTGGCAGATGGCTTCGCGCACGGCGGGATCCCGGTCCACGCCGAGCAGTTCCAGCGCCGCGAGCACCGTCCGGAGGTTTTCCCCCTGGCAGGGGCCGGTCAGATCGAGTTCGAGCGGCTCCGTGTCGAAGTCTTCGGCGAAGAACAGCGGGCAGGGGGCCGCCGCGGCGCGGGCTTCGAAGACGGGTTCGGTCTCGGGGTCCCGCTGCCCGCAGAGCGCGGGCACGCCGGGCTTGAAGATGCCGGCCTTCTCGGCGGCGATGACGGCGCGTGAGTTGCCCAGCAGGGCGCAGTGGTCCAGTCCGATGCTGGTCACGACGGCGAGTTCGGGGGTGAGGATGTTGGTGCTGTCCAGCCGGCCGCCCAGGCCGACTTCGATCACGGCGATGTCCACTTGCTCGTCCGCGAACCAGCGGAAGGCGAGGCCGGTGGTGATCTCGAAGAAGGAGAGCCCCTCCAGTTCGGCTTCCCGCTCCGTCAGGAAGCGGAAAACCGTCTCGCGGGGGATCATCGAGCAGCCGCCAGCTTCCACGAGCTTGATCCGCTCGCGGAAATCCGTCAGGTGGGGCGAAGTGTAGAGCCCCACGCGCAGGCCCGCCCCGGCGAGGGCTGCGGCGAGCATCGAGCAGACGGAGCCCTTGCCGTTGGTCCCGGCCACGTGGACGGAGCGGAATTGCTCCGAGGGATGCCCCAGGGCGGCGTCGAACCGGCGCATCGCGTCCAGGCCGGGCTTGTAGGCCCCGGCGGAAAAACCGGCCGTCTGGACGGAGGGATGCCGGTCGAATAATCCGGCCAGGAGCCGGTCATAAGCTTCTCGGGTATCAATCATAGTTGCAACTGAATCCAAATTTAACTAAATTTACACGTTTTTAACTCCCTATGGCAGAAAAAACCTCAGCGTTGCACGCGATCTACGTCATCGACGGGGTGCAGGAGGAATTCACTCCCGCGCAGTTGCTCGATGCCGTGACGGAGCCCGCCGGACGACACCCTTTCGCCGCTCCGGCCGAGGAGCGTGCGGTCGATGAGTCGCTGGATCCGGTGTTCCGCGGCGCGGAACTCGAGACCGCCCGCCTGGACGAATACCTCGCCGCCGTCCGCGCCGACCGCAAGCGCCTGCCCGCCGCCTTTGCCGATTCCTACACCCGCATCCGCCTGGCCACCGCCCTGATCGACGTCCTCTGGCGCACGGGCCGTTTCCGCCTGGGCGACCTCCGGCTCGACACCGCCTGGCGCTGGGACGAGGCTCCCGTGGGAGCCCGCGCCGCCTTCTATTCCTCGGTGCGTGCCGCCGCGGAATACGTGGACGCCCTCGGCCTGAAATTCAGTTCTTACCGCTACACACGCTCCACGGCCGGGTCCGAGGTGCTCTTCCGCGCCCGCATCGGCCGCGACGCCGAGGAGGAGGACTACGGCTTCGTCAGCGAGCCTTTCCGCTCCCAGAACCCCGTGCTCGGGGCCCGGCGCGCCTGCCCGGCCACCTTCGTCAGCGACCCCTCGAGCTGGGTGGTGTACATTCCCTTCGATACGGCCGACTACCGGCTGGGCGGCTCCTTGTTCGCGCAGGTCCTCGGCCTGGGCGGCGGCCCCGACCCGCAGATCACCGACGCGGACTACTTCATGGATTGTTACGAGGTGGTGCGCGAACTCGTCGAGGACGGCATCCTCCTGTCGGCGGCCACGGTGGGCGAGGGCGGCCTGCTGCGCACCATCTCCCAGATGGCCGCGGACTGCTCCCTGACCGTGAATCTGTCCGGGGTGCTGGGCGCTTACCAGGAACGCGAACCGCTCCGGGTCCTGTTCTCCGAGGTCCCGGGCGTGGTGGTGCAGATCCGCGATACGGATTTCGACTACCTCGACGCCGAACTCCTCCTGCAGGACGTGGCTTTCTTCCCGCTGGGCAATCCCGTCCCGGGCAGTTCGGAGATCCGCGTGGACACCTCCGCCAAATCCGGCATACAAACCATACTTGAATCCCTGATACAGAACGCAGAAGGGGAAGACTAAAACTGACCGATATGGGCAAACCCAAGATTTTCGTACTTGACACCAACGTCATTCTCCACGACTACAAGGCCATCACCAAGTTCCGGGACAACAACCTCGTGATTCCCGTGGCCGTCATCGAGGAAGTGGACAAATTCAAGAAAGGCACAGACACCCTGTCCTACAATGCCCGCGGCTTCATGCGCGATCTGGACCGCATCACCAACAACAAGAATTTCGGGGAAGGCGGTCTGCCCATCGGCCGGGGCCTCGGCTGGATCAAGATCGAGCCGAATCACCCGTTCGCGCCCGAGTATGCCGAATTCTTCACTGACGACATCCCCGACCACCGCATCCTCGCCACGGCGATGTGGGTGCGGGACACCAATCCCGACGTCTTCGTGGCCTTGGTGTCCAAGGATATCAACCTCCGGATGAAAGCCAAGGCCATCGGGATGGCCGTCCAGGATTACCTCACTGACAAGGTCAATGACGAACGCATCGAGGAGGCCCAGCGGGAAGTGCAGACGATGACGGCCGGGAGCGATGTCCTCCAGCGCCTCTGCTTCGGGCCGGACACCTCCGTGGAGTGGGAGCGCATCCTCAAGAAGAAACCCTGTCCGAACCAGATGTTCAAGTTCCGCTGGGAGAAAGGAAATGACGATTTCGTCTGCGCCCGCTACGACGCGGACCGCGACCGCATCGTGCTGGTCAAGGCCAAGCAGGCCTACGGCATCCGCCCGCGCAACGACGAGCAGAAACTCGCCCTCGACGCCCTGATGAATCCCCGGGTGAGCCTGGTCTCCCTGACGGGCGGCGCCGGCACGGGCAAGACCCTGTTGGCCCTGGCCGCCGCGCTGGAGCAGGAGGAGAACTATGAGCAGATCTTCCTGTCCCGGCCCACGGTGATCCTGGGCAACCAGGACCTGGGCTTCCTGCCCGGCGACCAGAAGCAGAAGATGAGCCCCTTCCTGCAGCCCCTGATGGACAACCTCAACGTGATCAAGCATCAGTTCCGCCCCACCTCCCGCGAGGCCCAGCGCATCGACGCGATGCTCACCAAGGAGAAACTTATCATCGAGCCGCTCGCCTACATCCGCGGACGGAGCCTGGGTAAATGCTACTTCATCATCGACGAAGCCCAGAACCTCACCCCGCACGAGATGAAGACCATCATCACCCGGGCGGGCGAGGGGACCAAGATGGTCTTCACCGGCGACATTTTCCAGATCGACCAGCCCTACCTGGACCAATGGTCCAACGGCTTGACGCATCTGGGTGAGAAGATGTACGGGCAGGAGATCTTCCAGCACGTCTTCCTGCGCAAGGGCGAGCGGAGTGAACTCTCCGAGCTGGCTGCAAAATTGCTATAATGAGATTTTTATCGTAAATTCGCGCCACGAAAATTAATTTTCTAGACCTATAGTTATGTTTGAGATGAAAAAACGAGTCTATCGCTTCGGAGGCAAGACGGCCGAAGGCGATGGAACCATGCGTGAACTGCTCGGCGGCAAGGGAGCGAACCTGGCCGAGATGAGCCGCCTCGGGATGCCGGTTCCGGCCGGATTCACCATCACCACCGAGTGCTGCGCCGAGTATTACCAGCTGGGTGGCGGCTATACCGAAGACCTGAAGATGGAGGTCCGGGGCGCCCTGAATGCCACCGAAGCCCTGATGGGCAAGAAGTTCGGCGATCCCAAGGATCCCCTCCTCGTGAGCTGCCGCTCCGGTGCCCGCAGTTCGATGCCGGGTATGATGGATACGATCCTCAACATCGGTCTGTGCTCTGCGACCATCCCGGGTATGATCAAGAAAACCGGCAACCCGCGTTTCGTCTATGACGCCTACCGCCGTCTGATCATGATGTATTCCGACGTCGTGATGGAGAAAGCCGAGGGGATCGAGCCTGCCGACGGGCAGGGCATCCGCCAGCAGCTGGACCGGATGATGGCCGAGCTGAAAGAGCAGAAGGGCTATGCGTCCGATACCGAGATCACGGCCGATGAGCTGAAGGATCTCTGCGAGAAGTTCAAGAAGAAAGTCAAGGAGGTGCTCGGCGTCGAGTTCCCCGACACGGCCCAGGAGCAGCTTTGGGGCTCCATCGGCGGCGTGTTCAAGTCCTGGAACGGCAAGCGCGCCATCGCCTACCGCCGCATCGAGAAGATTCCCGATGACTGGGGCACGGCCGTCAACGTCCAGTCCATGGTCTTCGGCAACATGGGCAATACCTCCGCCACCGGCGTGGCCTTCTCCCGCAACCCGGCCAACGGTGACAACCGTTTCTACGGCGAGTGGCTGATCAACGCCCAGGGCGAGGACGTGGTCGCGGGCATCCGCACCCCGAACCCGCTCAACGAGGCCACCAAGAACGACCACAACCGCAATCTCGAGTCCCTCGAGGTGGCGATGCCTGCGGTCTACGAAGAGCTCGACGGTATCCGCAAGCGCCTGGAGAGCCATTTCCACGATATGCAGGACATCGAGTTCACCATCCAGGAAGGCACCCTGTGGATGCTGCAGTGCCGCGTCGGCAAGCGTACCGGCCTGGCCGCCCTGCAGATGGCGATGGACATGCTCGACGAGGGGATGATCGATGAGAAGACCGCCGTGATGCGCGTCTCCCCGTCCCAGCTCGACGAGGTCCTCCACCCGATTCTCAACCCGGCTTCCGAGAAGGAAGCCAAGGTGATCGCCAGCGGTCTGCCCGCTTCCCCGGGCGGCGCCGTGGGCACGCTCGTGTTCACGTCCGAGGCTGCGATGGAAGCCGCCGCCGCCGGCAAGAAGACCATCCTCGTCCGCGAGGAGACCTCTCCGGAGGACATCCAGGGCATGCGCGCCTCCGCCGGCATCCTGACCACCCGCGGCGGTATGACCTCCCACGCGGCCCTCGTGGCCCGCGGCTGGGGCAAGTGCTGCATCGTGGGCTGCGAGTCGATGAAGATCAACCTCGAGGCCAAGACCGTCACCTTCGCCAGTGACAAGAAGGTCTACAAGGAGGGCGACTGGTTTTCCCTGAACGGCTCCAAGGGCTTTGTCTATGCCAAGCAGATCGATATGATGGACGCCAGCGAGAATCCGACCTTCCTGCGCTTCATGAGCATCGTGGACAAGTACCGCCGCCTGGGTGTCCGCACCAACGCCGATACCCCGGAGGATGCCCAGAAGGCCCTCGACTTCGGCGCCGAAGGCATCGGCCTCTTCCGCATCGAGCACATGTTCTACGGCAAGAATTCCGATACGCCGCTCGCCAAGCTGCGCAAGATGATCCTCTGCACCACCGACCGTGAGCGCAAGGACGCGCTGGCCGAACTGGAGCCGTTCATCAAGGCTTCCGTCAAGAGCACCCTCAAGGTGATGGACGGCAAGCCGGTGGTGTTCCGCCTGCTGGATCCGCCGCTCCACGAGTTCGTGCCGACCACCAAGGAGAAGACCGCCGAGGTCGCCAAGGAGCTGGGTATCAGCGCCGCCGAGGTGGTCCGCCGCGGCGAGACCCTCCACGAGGTCAACCCGATGATGGGTCTGCGCGGCGTCCGTCTGCACGTGACCTATCCGCTCATCGCCGAGACCCAGTACCGCGCCATCTTCACGGCCGTGGCCGAACTCCTGCACGAGGGTTATCATCCGAAGCCCGAGATCATGATCCCGGTCACCGTGTCCGCCCGCGAGCTGGGCTTCCAGCGCGCCATCTGCGAGCGCATCAAGGCCGAGGTCGAGGTGCATCACGAGATGATCATCCCCTACAAGTTCGGTACGATGATCGAGATCCCGCGCGCCGCCCTGACCGGCGACCGCATGGCCCGTACCGCGGAGTTCTTCTCCTTCGGTACCAACGACCTCACCCAGATGACCTTCGGCTTCTCCCGCGACGACGTGGGTACCTTCATGGGCAACTACCTCGGCCACAAGATCATCGACGCCGACCCGTTCCAGACCATCGATACCAAGGCGGTGGGCAAGCTGGTCGAGCTCGGTATCCAGGGCGGTCGCGCCCGCCGGCCGGACCTCAAGTGCGGCGTGTGCGGTGAGCACGGCGGCGATCCCGACTCCATCGCGTTCTTCAACAAGATCGGTGTCGACTACGTCAGCTGCTCCCCGTTCCGCGTCCCCATCGCGCGTCTTGCCGCGGCGCAGAGCGCTATTCGTCAGGCGGAGTAAGGTCCGTCAACTACTAAAAATCGGCCCTCGGAATTTCCGGGGGCCGATTCTTTTTATTTCCCTTCGGCGATGCGGTTGCGGGCTTCGCAGATGGCGGACCATTTGGGGTATTTGTCGTAGAGGGCGGCGAGGTCGGCGAGGGCTCCGGGGATGTCGATGCCCTGCGGGCAGATCTGCGCGCAGGCGCCGCAACCCAGGCAGGCGTGGGGCTTCTTGTCGTCGGGGAGCGTCTCCAGGCGCATCATCGGCGTATGGGAGAACTGCACCCGCAGGTCGTTGTAGTCGGAGAGCAGGAGCGGGATGTCCAGTCCTGCGGGGCAGCCTGCGCAGCAATAGCGGCAGGCCGTGCAGGGGACGGAATTCTTCAGGCCCTCGGCGACGCTCCCGAGCAGCTCCCGCTCCGGCGTGGAGAGCAGCTGCTCCCGCTCGAAGGTGGCCACATTGTCCTGCATCTGCTCCATCGTGCTCATTCCGCTCAGCACCACTTTCACCTCCGGAACGCCCTGCAGCCAGCGGAAAGCCCAGGAAGCCGGACTCGCGCCGGGGCACAGGGCTTCCATCCGCTGCTCGGCGTCCGCACCCGGATGGGCGAGCATCCCGCCGCGCACGGGCTCCATCACCCAGACGGGAAGGCCCCGCCGGCGCAGGATCTCGACCTTGCGGGCGGCATCCTGCAGGGTCCAGTCGAGGTAGTTGAGCTGGATCTGCACGAACTCGGCGACCTGCCCGTAGGGCCCGTCGAGAATCTTTTCCAGGTTCTCCGCCGTGGCGTGGCAGGAGAAGCCCAGGTGCCGGATGCGCCCCTCGCGCCGTTGTTCGGCGAAATACTCGAGGATTCCCCAGCGGGGGTCCATGTAGTCGTCGAGGCTGTTCTCGCAGATATTGTGGTAGAGATAGAAATCGAAATAGTCCACGCGGCATTTCTTGAGCTGACGCTCGAAGGTCCCGGCGGGATCGAAGATCCGGCTGTGCTGGTGGCCGGGGAACTTGTCGGCGAGCAGCCAGCGCTCCCGGGGATACTGCGAGAGGATCTCGCCGAGGATGGTCTCGGAGTTGCCGTCGTGGTAGGGCAGGGCGGTGTCGAAATAGTTGACACCGTGTTCGATGGCGTACGCGACCATCTCCCCGACGGCCTCGCGGTCGATGCTTTTGTCCGGTTGCAGCGGGAGGCGCATCGCCCCGAAGCCGAGTGCGGAGATCCGCTCACCTTGAAATACGTGGTAAATCATTTCCGGTCGTTGTTCACGATGACATCGACTTCATCCACCCCGAGCCGCACCTTCAGCCAGTTGCGGATGCGCAGACGGTCGGCTTCCTTGACCGCCCGGCTGGTCTGGAGAATGGCTACGATGATCTCCTTGCCGCCCTGCTCGTCGGCCTGGACGCGCTGGCCGCGGGTGAGCGTGACGCTGCGGATCCCGTCGTACTGGGCGGAAAGTTCCCGGGTGAGCAGCTCCGTGGGGAGCTCCCGGTTCTTGTATTGCTGAAGCTCGCCGGAGAGTTCCTGGAGCTTCCCTTCGAGTTCGTTGACCTGCTGGTTGTGGCCGTCGATGATGCCCCGGATGAGCTCCGACTCGGACAATTGCTCGAATTGGAAAGCGGCATCTTCGTGGATGGTGATCTGGCTTCGGGTAATCCCGGCTTCTTCGGCCTCCAGGAAGAGCCGCTCGCGGGAGATGGCTTCCATCTTTTCGCCCGCCATATATAGGTCGACCGTCGGGGGATTGGCCTCCACATCGGTCTTGTAGTCATAGATATAGCTCTTGCCGAGGTTCTTGTTCTGCTGGACGAGCCGCTCGACATTGCGCTGGAAATTGGTGTCCTGGATCATCTGGACGGCGGAGAGTACGCTCGGGACGATCAGGGCGAGGATGATGACGGCGCTCCAGTGGGTGTCGCGCCGGCGGCGGGCCTCATCCGCGGCGAAGGCGGAGGGGAAATGCAGGTATTTGACCGTGACCACGGTGGCCAGGCTGATGAAGACGGTATTGATGAGGAAAAGGTAGAAGGCCCCCAGGATGAAGCGGGGCTCCAGGTGGGCGATGCCGTAGCCGACGGTGCAGAGCGGCGGCATCAAGGCGGTGGCGATGGCCACGCCCGGGATCACGGTCCCGCCCTTCTCCTTGCGGGAATTCTCGAGGATGCCCGCGAAACCGCCGAACAGGGCGATCAGCACGTCGTAAAGGGTCGGATTGGTGCGGGCGAGCAGCTCGGTCTGCTTCTCCAGCTGGAGGGGCGAGATCAGGTAGAAGAGCGTCGAGGCGAGGATGCTGATCAGCACCATCACCACGAAATTCTTGAGCGCCTCCCGGACGAGGGTGGTGTCGTTGGTGCCCAGGCCGAGGCCGAATCCCAGGATCGGACCCATCACCGGGGAGATGAGCATCGCACCGATGATCACCGGGATGGAGTTGAGGTTGAGCCCCACCGAAGCAATGATGATGGCGCAGGCCAGGATGAGGACATTCGGCCCGCGGAAAGCGATGCCGCCGCGGATGCTGACCGCTGCGGCCTGCACATCCACGTGGTCCTTCATATTGACCAGCGAGCGGAAAAAGCGGGAGATTCTGTTCATTCCATTCTAACCTTCAAAGGACAAATATACTATAAAAAACCCGCAATGCAAAACTAGGGCCGGAAGTCGGGGGCCACGTAGTTCTGCAGGCTCGCGCAGACATTCGCCGAAAAACGCATCGCCACGGGGACCAGCCGGGCCCAGTCTTCGGCCGTCAGCTGCGCCAGGCGCGCCCGGGTGAAGCCTTCCCGGACCAGGGCGTAGAGGATGCCCGCATTGAAATTGTCCCCGGCCCCGATGGTGGAGCGGACCTCCGCCACGGGCGCGACGGGGAAGACGGTGTGCACCCCGGGGGAGAAGACTTCCGCGGGCTGCGCGCCCCGGGTGCAGATGAAGCGGGGGCAGCGCGGGGCGATCCGCTCCTGGTAAATGCGCTCGACATCGGTGCTGCCGTAGAGGGCCTCGATATCCTCATTCGAGCCGCGGACCAGGTCGCTCAGGGCGATGTTCTGCTCGACCGTGGCGGGGTCGGCGGGATGGTTCTTCCGGAAATTGATATCGTAATAGATGATCGCGCCCGCCTCGCGCGCCTTTCGCGCGAGCTCGCGGGTCTGGGGTCCGGTGGCCGGGCTGATGGCGAAGAACGAGCCGAAGAGCATCAGGTCCTCCGCGCGGAAGGTGATCTGCGGGGTCCGGAAAGGCGGCAGGCCCTTGTCCCGGAAAAACTCGTAGCGGGCGTTGTTGTCCGCATCGAGCAGGGCCATCGAGACGGTACTCTGCCCGTGGTCCCGCTGGATGCAGGCGGTCTCCAGCCGGTTCTGCCCCATGAAATCCGTGATGATGTCCGCCACGGGATCGTCGCCGGTCTGGGAGGCCATCAGCAGCCGGGCCGAGGGATCCAGGCGCCCCACGGTGCGGCCCAGGGACACCATGGCGTTGAATACGGAGCCGCCGGGCACGGCCGCCTGCGGCTGGTTGTTCTTGAAAACGATGTCCAGCACCGTCTCTCCGATGCCGACGATCTTCCTTCCGGGGATGGGGATTGCGTTCATATTTGTTTCTTACCTTGGCGGCGCCACTCCGAGGGGGAGAGGCCGGTGCGTTGGTGGAACAGGCGGGA
>JAEEVG010000112.1 GCA_016290835.1 Bacteroidales bacterium
CTGCGATTTCACGCGCACGGAAAACGCCTGCATGAACTGCCACATCCACGGCCAGTCCCGCGGGGATTATTCCCTGTACTACATCCGCGGACCCAAGGGCGGCGCCATCCTGAACCAGGACGGAAAGCTGCGCAAACTGACCCTCAAAACCGACGGGATGCTTTCCGCCACCGTCTATGGGGATCTCCACCCGGAGGGGCGCTTCGGCGTGTTCTCCACCAACATCATCATCCCGAGTTTCCACGCCCTGCCGGCCGCGCGTATGGAGGTGTACGACACGGCCTCGGACCTGACGGTCGCGGATTTCGAGCGGAACGAGATGATCAACCTGCCGCACGTCGCCCGGGCGGACAAATTCGAGACCTTCCCCTGTTTCTCCGCCGACGGCCGCTCGGTCTTCTATTGCGTGGCGGACAGCGTGAAGGTCCCCGAGCAGATCCCGGAACTCCGCTACGACCTCGTCCGGGCTGATTTCGACCCGGAGACCGGGCACATCAGCGAGCAGGTGGATACCGTCTGGAGCGGCCACGCCCACAACGGCTCCGTCTGCCTTCCCAAAGTCTCGCCCGACGGCCGCTGGCTGCTGTTCACCGTGGCGGACTACGGGACCTTCCCGCTCTTCCACCCCGAGTGCACCCTGTACCTGGCGGACCTCTCCTCCGGCGAAATCCGCCCCCTGGACGAGATCAAGGGCGACAAGTCCGACAGCTACCACAGCTGGTCCTCGAACAGCCGCTGGTTCGTGTTTGCCAGCAAGCGGGGGGACGGGCAGTATGGCAAGCCCTGGTTCTGCCACCTGGATGCGGACGGGCACACGACCAAGCCCTTCGTCCTGCCGCAGAAGAGCGCCCGCTTCTATGATTTCAACCTCAAATCCTTCAACGTCCCCGACCTAGGCAAGGCCTCCACGGGGATGACCCTCAAGGACGCCCGGCGGATGTTCAAGTCCGCGAGCGAGGCGTTCCACCCGGCCCCGTAACACCCGATCCGAGAATGCGTTATAAGTTCTTATTGATCCTGCTGGCAGGCGCCCTTGCGGCCGCCTGCAGCCGTCCCGTCCCCCCGGTGCAGGACGGCTCCGAACTCTGGCTCGCCGCCGGCCGCCCCTACGAAGCGGTGCTTGCTTCCGTGCAGACGGCCATCAATCCCGCGCTGCCCGCGGAAGGCTTCCACATCTATGACGAGGGCGCCGTCCGCCGCATCGAGGCGGGCTCTGAGGCGGGTCTGCGCTATGGCGTGTACGCCTTGCAGCGCGCCGAGGTGCTGGGCCAGGCCGGACCGGGGATCGATCTGCAGGAGGCCCCCTTCTATCCGCTGCGCTTGCTCAATCACTGGGACAACCTGGACGATACCGTGGAGCGCGGCTATGCCGGGCTCTCGATGTGGGAATGGACCGCTCCGGACATTCCCGAGGCGCGCATCCGCCATTACGGCGAGCTCTGCGCCTCGGTCGGGCTGAACGGCGCGGTGCTCAATAATGTCAATTCCAACCCTCTGATCCTGGATGCGGCGCATATCGCCCGCGTTGCCAAGATCGCCGCCATCCTGCGGGAATACGGCATCAGGACCTATCTCGCCATCAAATGGACCAGTCCCATCGCGCTGAGCGGCCTGAAGAGCGGCGATCCGCTCGACCCGAAGGTCCGGGCGTGGTGGAAGGACAAGGCGGCCGAGCTCTACGCCGCCATCCCGGACTTCGGCGGTTTCCTCGTCAAGGCCAATTCCGAGGGCCAGGCCGGTCCGCAGGACTACGGCCGCACCCACGCGGACGGCGCCAACATGCTCGCCGAGGCCGTGGCGCCCTACGGCGGCATCGTGATGTGGCGGGCCTTCGTCTATAGCCCCACCAGCCCCGACCGCGCCAACCAGGCCGTGGAGGAATTCCTCCCGCTGGACGGCCGCTTCGCGGACAACGTGATCGTGCAGATCAAGAACGGCCCCGTGGACTTCCAGCCGCGCGAGCCCTTCAGCCCGCTCTTCGGCAAACTCAAGGACACGAAGATGGCGATGGAATTCCAGATCACCCAGGAATACCTCGGCTTCTCCAACCACCTCGCCTACCACGGCACCACCTGGGAGGAGTGCCTGGATGCGGAGACCTACCGCGACGGCCCCG
>JAEEVG010000072.1 GCA_016290835.1 Bacteroidales bacterium
CGCCAACAGGAGGATAATTCTCTTATTCATAATGGGATGCTGATTATTCAAGGGTACGCAGCCAGCGCTCGAGCTCGGCCATCCACTCCGTCTTGAAGACGAAGGTGTCCTGGAAGCCCCAGCCGTGACCGCCGGAAGGATAAATGTGCAGCGTGGCGCTCACGCCTTTCTCGCGCAGCGCGAGGAAATAATCGATGCTGTTGACGGGCGGCACGGACGTGTCGTCCGCGGAGCACATGATGAACGCGGGCGGGGTGGAAGCATTGACCTGTTTCACGGTCGTGTAGCGGTCGATGCGCTCCTGCGAAGGGTTCTCCCCGAACATCGCATCCGGACGGCTGCCGATGCGCGTGACGGCATAGAAAAGCACCTGGAAGTCCGGCCGGTCGGCGGCGGAACTGTAGTGCGTAGCGGCCTGGGTGGCGAGGTTGCCGCCCGCCGAGGCGCCCATGATGCCGATCTTGCGCCGGTCGATCCCCCACTCCGTGCAACGCTCGCGCAGGATCTCGATGGCACGCAGCGCATCGCTGACAGGCACTTCGATATGGCCGTTGGGCATGCGGTACTTCAGGACGGCATAGGTGATGCCGAGGTTGTTGAACCAGGGTGCCATGTCGTGCCCCTCGTGGTTCATCGCCAGGCGGATATAACCCCCGCCCGGGCACATCACCACGGCCATGCCGTTGGGCTTGGCGGCGGGATAGACGGTGAGGGTGGGATGGGTCACATTGGCCAGGCGGCCGTTCTCGAGCGGCTGCTCAGGTCCGGTCAGCCCGCTGTCGTTGGGTGCCCCAGTCGGCCAGAGATCGATCTCGACGGGACCCTTCTGGGCAGCGGCAAGCAGACAGCCGCAGGCAGCCAGAACGGAAAGGAGAATACGTTTCATACAGAATAATTGGTTGATGTGGTCTAACAAATATACGCAAAAAACGGGATTAAAAGATTATTTCTTATATTTGAATGATATTTCCGCCAGCATGCCCAGACACAGCAAACTCGATATCATCCTGCAGAACCTCGTGATAGAATCCGTTGCGGCGGAGGGCAAGGCGATTGCCCATACGCCCGAGGGGCAGGTGGTCTTCGTGGGTTTCGCCGTGCCGGGCGACGTGGTGGACGTGCGCCTGGTCCGCAAGAAGAAGGCCTGGCTCGAGGGCACGATCATCCGCATCGTGAAGCCCTCCGAACAGCGCCTGGAGCCCTTCTGCAGCCACTTCGGCGTCTGCGGAGGCTGCCGTTGGCAGCCGCTCCCCTATCCGGTCCAGCTCGCCGCCAAACAGCGCCAGGTCTATGACCAGCTGACTCGTATCGGGCACCTCCAGGTCCCCGAATTCTCCCCCATCCTGGGCTCCGACAAGACCATCCGCTACCGCAACAAACTCGAATTCTCCGCCTCCGACAGACGCTGGCTCACCCGCGAAGAGGTCGAATCCGGCGCCCCCTCCGAACCCGGCCTGGGCTTCCACGTCGGCAAATTCTTCGACAAGGTGCTCGACATCGACTGCTGCTACCTCCAGCCCGAGCCCACCAACGGGATCCGCCTCTTCATCAAGCGCTGGTGCCTCGACCACGGCGTCTCCTTCTACAACATCCGCGAAAACCGCGGCCAGCTGCGCAACATGTTCGTCCGCACCACCGACGCGGGCGAGGTGATGCTCATCGTCTGCTTCGGCGAAGAATTCCCGCTGCGCGCCCCCCTGCTGGACGCCGTGGCGAAAGAATTCCCGCAGATCAGCTCGCTCTACTACGTCATCAACGACAAGAAGAACGACACCATCGGCGACCTCCCCTGCAGGCTCCACTGCGGCCGCGAAGCCATCTACGAAGAAATGGAAGGACTCCGCTTCAAGATCGGTCCCAAATCCTTCTACCAGACCAACACCGGCCAGGCCCGCAAACTCTACACCGTTGCCCGCGAATATGCCGCCCTCACCGGTACTGAGACGGTCTATGACCTCTACACCGGCACGGGCACCATCGCCCAGTTCGTCGCCGGTCGCGCCGCGCGCGTAATCGGTATCGAATACGTCCCCGAGGCCATCGAGGACGCCAAGATCAACGCCGCCGGCAACGGCATCGACAACTGCGAGTTCTACGCCGGCGACATGAAAGACATCCTCACCCCCGGCTTCATCGCCGAGCACGGCCGGCCCGACGTGATCATCGTCGACCCGCCCCGCGCCGGGATGCATCCCGACGTGGTGAAGACGATCCTGCAGGCAGCCCCGCAGCGCATCGTCTATGTCAGTTGCAACCCCGCCACCCAGGCCCGCGACATGGAAATGATGAGCGGCGCCTACACCATCACCGCCGTCCAGCCGGTGGATATGTTCCCCCACACCTTCCACGTCGAGAACGTCTGCCGCCTGGACCGTATACAACCAACTGAAACAGAACTTTAAATGGCACTCAACATCCTCCTGCTCCTCGTCGGACTGGCGCTGATCATCTTCGGCGCCGACGCCCTCGTGGACGGCGCCTCTTCCATCGCGCGCCGCGCCGGCATCAGCGAATTCGTCATCGGACTCACCATCGTGGGTTTCGGCACCAGCTGCCCGGAACTCGTGGTCAGCCTCACCGGCGCCCTTCAGGGCAACGCCGACATCTCCGTCGGCAACGTCGTGGGCTCCAACATCTTCAACACCCTGCTCATCCTCGGCCTGACCGCCGTGATCGCCCCCGTGGGCATCTCGCACGTCAACCGGGTCCGCGACATTCCCCTCTGCCTGGTGGTCACCTTCATCTTCGCATTCCTGGCCATCGCCGGCGGCTCGGTCAACCGCTGGGAAGGTATCGCCTTCCTCGTGATCTTCGCCGCCTACATACTCTTCTGCTTCCGGACCGACACGGGCGTCGAAGCCCCTGCCCCCGGCGGCGAAGAGAAAGTACGCAAGCTCTGGCTTGCCATCCTGCTGGTGCTCGCCGGCCTGGGCGCCCTGGCCCTGGGCGGCCACCTCTTCGTCAACAAGGCCGTCGACCTGGCCCGCGCCCTCGGCGTATCCGATAAATTCATCGCCATCACCCTGCTGGCGGGCGGCACCTCCCTGCCCGAGCTGGCCACCTGCATCGTGGCCGCTGCCAAGAAGAAAGACCAGCTGGCCCTCGGCAACATACTGGGTTCCAACGTGTTCAACATCCTGCTCATCCTCGGCACCTCCGCCGTGATCATCCCGCTCTCGACGCTGGCCATGACCCTGGTGGACTTCGGTGTGCTGCTGGCCAGCGCGGTGCTCGTCTGGCTCTGGACCTACACGGGCAAACGCGAACGTGTGGACCGCTGGGAGGGCGTGGTGATGCTCCTCTGCTTCGTGGGCTACTACGTATTCCTCTTCCTGACACACTAAACCCCGAACCATATGAAATTCAACCCCACCCGGTACCACCTGATGAACGTCGCGACCGGCCGTGAATTCGAAGACGGCGGCTGGGATCTCGCCGACCCGGAAGGCGGCTCCCCCGCCCTCGTGCGCGCCGTCTATGAGCAGAAGCAGTTCAACCCCCGGGACGACCTCCGCGGCCTCTACCGCTATGCGGACTGGATGCCCGTCCGCCGCACCCTGCGCCACTCCGCCGCCCCCGTGACCTACAAGTCCAAGGGCCTCGCCAAATTCCTGGGCCTGAACAATTTATACATAACCTTCTCGGGCTGGAACCCCCGCATCGGCGCCAAGATGAAGACCTGCTCGTTCAAGGAGACCGAAGCCTTCAGCGTCTGCGCCCGGATGGACAAGAAAGAGGGCCGCGTGCTCGTGGTCCAGTCGGCCGGCAACACCGCCCGCGCCTTCGCACAGGTCTGCTCGGACAATGAGATCCCCGTGGTCATCTGCGTGCCCGCCGACAACCTCCACGACCTCTGGTTCCACAAGCGGCTCCACCGCTGCGTCAAGCTCGTGGCCGCCCCGCACGGCTGCGACTACTACGACGCCATCACCCTGGGCGAGAAACTCGCCACCGACCCCCGCTTCTTCCTCGAGGGCGGCGCCAAGAACGTGGCGCGCCGCGACGGGATGGGCACCACCCTGCTCAGCTGCGTGGAGAAGACCGGCCGCATCCCCGACGCCTACTTCCAGGCCGTGGGCTCCGGCACGGGCGCCATCGCCGCCTGGGAGAACGCCGAACGCCTGGCTGCCGACGGCCGTTTCGGCGAGAACAAGATGCGCGTCTATGTGGCGCAGAACGCTCCCTTCACCCTCATCCACGACTCCTGGAAGGCGCACGGCCGCGCTCTCGCGGAGCTTGACCCGGCCGAGGGACGGCGCCAAGCCGAGGTGATCCTCGCCAAGGTGCTCTCCAACCGCAAACCCCCTTACGGGATCGCAGGCGGCCTCTTCGACGTGCTCGAAGCGAGCGGCGGCGACACCTTCACCTGCACCAACGACGACATCATGTACTGGCTCCTGCAGTTCCGCAACCTCGAAGGCTATGACCTCCTGCCGGCGCCCTGCGCAGCCGTCGCGGCCCTTTCGCAGGCCGTTGAGGGCGGCCAGGTCGGAGCGGATGAGTGCATCATGCTCAACTGCACCGGCGGCGGCTTCCTCGCCTCGATGGCCCAGGGCTATCAGTTCAAGGAGCCGGACCTCATCCTGGATCCGTCTCTCCCCGCCGAGGAAGTGGTGGCCGCGGTGAGCAGCCTCTTCTAGAAATTGATCGCAATCGTCAGATCCAGCGCACAATAGCCGGCATCATTCCGGCGGATATTGTGCGCCGGGACGTATCCGGCCCGCTCCGGATTGGGGATGCGCGGATGGTCCCACAGATACTTCACCCCCACCATCATATCGAGGTTGCAGTCCTCGCTGAGGGTGAGGCGCCAGCCGCCGCCCAGGCCGGCCAGCCAGCCCAGGTTGAAGCCGCCGGCGATGGTGTGCCAGGCCGGGCCGCCCTGGGCGAAGGTGAACAAGCCGTCCGCCGTCGTGGTCCGCGGGAAGAAGCTCGCGCGCAGCTGTACGGGCAGCAGGCGGTTGTCCTTCCCCACGCCGATATAACCCACGTACAGGGCGAGGTTGACCTTCTTGTGGAGATCGTAGCCGATCTGGCCGTAGATTGATCCGTTGGATGCCAGGTGCATCCCCGAGAACTGCTCGTGGATGCGGTAGCCCTCTTCGCTGAAGAAGTTGTAATTGCGCGCCAGGAAGAAGCACTGCGTGTATCCCCACTCGACGCCGAGGCGGAAGCGGTCGAAGAACCAACTTGATGGCAACCGCGCTTGCAGGAGGGTTGGCGCGGAAGCAATCAGTAATATCAGCATCAACAACTTGCGTCTCATCATCAGAAGCGGTACATTAGGTTGATCTGAGGGTAATAGGCGTGGTAAGTTCCGTTCTTGTAGAATGAGACCAGCAGGGTTCCGGTGGCCTTGTCGGTGCGCAGAAATACCCCCGGCGCCACGGAGAAACTGAGATCCAGACTGAAGTGTCGGCGGAAGTCCACCCGCATCCCGAAGTTGCCCTGCGGAGCTATGATCCAGCCCCGGTTGTGGACCAGCGAGCGCTCGGTCGCGCTGAAAAACCCTTTCTCGAAATCGTGTCCAAAGCCCGCCAAGCCACCCGCTCCGACATGCAGCTGGAGCCGGAAATCCGGTCCCTCCGCCCGCAGCAGGGAATAATCGTGGGTATAGGAGATGCAGCCCCCCACTTCGTTCGTGCGGCCCGCGAGCAAGCCGTAGAAATCGGTGCGCAGGGTGAGGATATCCATTTCGGAGGCGTCCGGCGTCGGGAAGAAAGCGGTAACTCCCACACCGTGGGGCGATTGGTAGAGTCCGACCAGAGGACGCTCCTGTCCGCGCGAGGTTGCGCAGCAGAGCAGCAACGACGCGGCGGCGGACAGGAGTTTCAGGATGGTTCGGTACACGATACGAATATAGCCAAATCTTTGATTTTTTCCTACGAAAATGCTATCTTCGCAAAGATAAACGTATCTAAAATCTGCCTGAAATGTCAATAGAAATCAGACCCGTGCGGACCCGCTGCGAACTGCGCAAATTCGTCAATTTCCCCGAACGCCTCTATCGCGACAACCCCTATTACGTACCCCCGCTGGTATTCGACCAGATGGATACCCTGGACCAGAAGAAGGGCGCGGCGCAGGAGTTCTGCGACTCGGTTCTCTATATGGCCTACAAGGACGGCGAGCCCGTCGGACGCGTGGCCGCCATCGTCAACCACAAGGCCAACGAGCAGTGGAACCATAAGGAAGTCCGCTTCGGCTGGTACGACTTCATCGACGATCCGGAAGTGTCTAAAGCATTGATGGACAAGGTGGAAGAGTTCGGCCGGAAGTTCGGGATGGAGTCGGTCGTGGGCCCGCTGGGCTTCACGGATTTCGATCCGGAAGGCATGCTCGTCGAGGGCTACGACAAGGAGGGCACGATGGCCCTGATCTACAACCATCCTTACTACAACGACCACCTCGCCGCGATGGGCTTCGGCAAGGACGCCGATTGGATCGAGTATCGGCTCGTCGTCCCGACCGTGATGCCCGAGCGCTTCCCGCGCCTGTGCGAGATCATCCAGAAGCGCTCCAACGTCCACCTGCGCCAGCTCACCCGCAAGATCATCCGCGAGGAGGACTACGGCCACAAGGTCTTCAAGTGCATCAACGCGTGCTACAAGGACCTCTACAACTTCACCGTCCTCCCCGACCACATGGCCGAGAAATACCTGGGTTTCTACCTCAGCATCCTCGACCTGCGCTACCTCTCGATGGTGGAGAATGACAAGGGTGAACTGATCGCCTTCGGCATCACGATGCCTTCCCTGACCAAGGCCCTGCAGAAGTGCCGCGGGAAGCTCTTCCCCTTCGGCTGGTGGCACATCGGCAAGTCGATGTTCATCAAGCACGAGGACACCGCCGAGTTGCTGCTCGTGGGCGTGCTCCCCGAGTATCAGAACACCGGCGTGAACTCCCTGCTCTTCATGGACATGTTCCGGAAATACAACGAATTCGGGGTAAAATTCGCCGAAACCAACGCCGTCCTGGAGACGAATCTCAAGAATCAAGGCCAATTCCGCGATTTCGAACACGTTTGTGAGAAGCGGCGCCGTTCTTACATCAAAAAGCTTGAGTATTAAGAAAGGAAACAAAAGTGTTTGACGGGTTAACAAAAATGTTACCACCGCTTCCGGAGCGGATGAGGCCCCAAAAACTGTCCGAATACGTCGGACAGCAACACCTCGTCGGCCCCGGTTGCATCCTGCGTAACATGATTGACTCCGGCGTGCTTTCTTCTTTCATTTTATGGGGCCCTCCGGGGGTCGGGAAGACCACCCTCGCCCGCATCATCGCGAACACCCTGGACCGCGAGTTCTTCACCCTTTCGGCGGTGAGCTCGGGGGTCAAGGACGTGCGCGAGATCATCGACGGCGCCAAGAGCAAGTCGCTCTTCTCCGGGACCGGGGCTCCCATCCTCTTCATCGACGAGATCCACCGCTTCAACAAGGCTCAGCAGGACGCCCTGCTGGGGGCCGTGGAGGCCGGTACCGTGATCCTGATCGGCGCGACCACGGAGAATCCCTCTTTCGAGGTGATCACGCCCCTGCTGTCGCGTTGCCAGGTCTTCGTGCTCAAGTCCCTGGAGGTGGCGGATCTGCAGCAGTTGCTGGACCGGGCCCTTCGCGAAGACGTGGTCCTGCGGGAGCGGAACATCCAGGTCGCCGAGACCGAGGCGCTCTTCCGCCACAGCGGGGGCGATGCGCGTAAGTTATTGAATATCTTGGAGATCGTGGTTGATTCGCAGGTTGGAAAGGCGGATCCGATCGTCATCGACAACAGGACGGTGACCGCCTGTCTGCAGGAGAACGTGGCCATCTACGACAAGGGCGGCGAGATGCACTACGACATCATCTCGGCCTTCATCAAGAGCGTGCGCGGGTCGGATCCCAATGCGGCGGTGTACTGGATGGCGCGGATGCTGGACGGCGGGGAGGATCCGCTGTTCATCGCGCGCCGGCTCTGCATCCTGGCGGCGGAGGACATCGGCCTGGCCAATCCCAACGCCCTGCTTCTTGCCGACGCCACCTTCCGCATCGTCCATTCCATCGGGATGCCCGAGGCGCGCATTCCCCTGAGCGAATGCGCCATCTACCTCGCCAGCAGCCCCAAGAGCAACTCGGCCTACCTGGCCATCGACGCGGCCCTCCAGGCCGCCTCCAGCGACCAGACGGCCTCCGTGCCGCTCTATCTGCGGAATGCGCCTACGAAGCTGATGGAGGATCTGGGCTACGCCGACGGCTATCGCTACGCCCACGACTACCCCGGCCACTTCACCGACCTCGAATTCCTCCCGCCCCAATTCGCCGGCACCGCCTTCTACAACCCCCAGCCCAACCCCCAGGAAGACCGCCTCAAAACCTACCTGGAACACTGCTGGCCCAAATACTACAAAAAATAACCCCGCCGGGGTGCACCAGAGGCCGAATCGCACCCCGCCGCCTCCGGCCCGTCCTCTTAATCCCATTCCGAAAAGAGGTGTCCAATAAATCGCCATTGTACGCGATATTCTTGGATACCTGTCGCGCATTATGGCTGAAAACGGCCATTTGAGGCTACAGGTATCCACTTTTTTTGCCCCAGAAGGCGATTTTTTGGACACCTGTCTGACAAACAAGGAAACTTCTGTCTGTAGGTCGTGGACTCCGGGCGAGCGGGAGCGGCTGAGAGCCCCCCAAAGCTCTCAGCCCGCCTCCCGCTAACCGCCGAGCCGCGTAAAGCGATCCGCCCAACCATCGCCGCCGTCTGGCGGCACTCCATTTTGACTTTCAATGGAGTGAATCTTTTATTAGTTCTATTCTATTGGTTTTCCGAAAGAAAGCATTATATTTGCATCGATAAGTAGAAAAACGGTTGTCGAATCAGCCGTAGTAATGTACATTAGAGCATTGTTCCCCGTGAGGGTAACGGTGCTCTATTTTTATCCTCAGACGGCTCCCCCGCAGCACCCCGCCCTCTCCCAGGCGCGTCCTTTTTGGGGAAGGTCCCCAGTTTTACCTTGGACCTTCCCCATGAAAACTGCCCCAGACGACACTGGAAGCCATTCCTCGCGGGGAAGGTCCCACCCCAAAATAACGACCTTCCCCAACCATCGGCATCTTATCCCGGGCCCGGGCCTACGGAATCGGTATCGTGAGTTTCTGGCCGGCGCGGATGGCGTCGGATTTGAGGCCGTTGGCTTTCTTGATGTTGTCGGCGGTGACGCCGGGGTAGCGCTGGGCGATCTTGTAGAGCGAGTCGCCGCTCTTGACCGTATAAACCTCGGTCCGCGAAGCCTTCACCCCGCCGGACGCGGCCGAACCCGAACCGGAGCCCGCCGAAGACCCCGAGGAACCAGAAGACCCCGAAGACACCGCCGGCCCGCCGTTCCGATAAATATACAGCGTCTGCCCGGCCCGTATGTTATTGGACTTCAGATTATTCCAACTCTTGATCTGATTGACCGTCACCCCATAGCGCGACGCAATCCGCCCCAGATAATCCCCGCTCCGCACCTTATACGCAATCCGCGACGACCCGGACCCGGATCCACCCGACGAAGCCCTAGCAGACGACCGCCCCGAATCCTTCAGTACCTTCGAAGACAACAGCGAATCCGCCTTGAACGCATACAGCGAATCCGGATTCGCATCCAGGAAAGCCCCCGTCCAATTGTACGGCAGCTTGAGAATATACGTGTGGTCATTGCCCGGCACGATATCGTGGATATACTGCGGATTGAGATTCTGCAGATCCTCCACCGGCACCCCGACCACCGCATTGATCTGCTCGAAATGCAGATTCCGGTGAATCTCGAACGTATCGGTCTGCGCCGGCATCCCCACATCCTGCGGCACGATCCCGTACTCCCGATAATAAGTCATCGCATACATCGCCCCTACGAACGCCGGCACATACCCGCGCGTCTCCCGCGGCAGATACGGATAGATGCTCCAGAAATCCCGCCGCCCGCCGGCCCGCCGGATCGCCTTGGACACATTGCCCGCGCCGCAATTGTACGAACTGATCGCCAGCGCCCAATCCCCGAAGATCTTGTAGGCATCCCGCAGATAGCGCGCCGCGGCATCCACCGCCTTCTCCACATCCAGCCGCTCATCCACGAAAGAATTGATCTCCAGCCCATAGCTGCGCGCCGTCGTATAGATGAACTGCCAGATGCCCCGGGCCCCCGCACGCGAAGTCGCCACGGGATTGAGCATCGACTCGATGATGGCCATATACTTGAGCTCCTGCGGCAGATCGTAGCGCGCCAGGATATCCTCGAAAATCGGGAAATAATAGGCGCTCAGGCCCATCACACGCCCCATCCGGGACGGCATCCGCTCCGAATAGAGAATGATGTAGTTCTTCACATTATCGTTGAACGGCAGCGAGATAAACGAATTCATCGCCGTCAGGCGCCGCATCATCTCCTCATCCGACACATTGGATGAGAAGCGGATCGAATCCATATCATACTCCCCTATGACGTCGAAATCGATCGCCATCGAATTCTTGTACCAGAGATGCAGCAGACTGTCGCTCATCTCGGTCGTATATTCGATCTCCTCCTCCGGCTCATTGCCCTCCAGCACTGCGATATCCAGCGAATCGAGATACTTCCGCTCCTTCAGGCTGTCCAGCAACAGCTGGAGCGAATCCAGCGTGTTACGAAGCTGCTCATTCTCTTCGATCACCTGCTTCTTCGACGGATTACGCCGGCCGAACAGGCCGTTCAGCCGCTCGGATAGCGGCTTGCGGTCGGGCTCGACCTGCTGGAAAATCGCACCCGCAGCGGAGGCGGGCGGCGGGGGAATCGTGTCGGTCTGCGCCCTGAGCGGAAGGCTCAGCAGCACCAGGACAAGACCACTAAAGAA
>JAEEVG010000073.1 GCA_016290835.1 Bacteroidales bacterium
ATGACATGCTGGCGGTAGAAGAAATCATAACCGCACTTCTTGTCGCGGGCATGGAAGATACGGCCGCCGATCTCGGGCAGGACCCCGATCTCGGTGTACTCGTTCTCCAGGGTGAGGTACTTGTAGTCCCGGTCCACCCGGTCATCGGTCAGGATGTCGTAGATGGGGTAGGGATAAATGTGGCCGGCGGCACCCTGGTACGTCCTGCCGGTGAAGAAATAGGGATCCAGCTCGGGATCGCCTACCAGGTAGGTCGGAATGGTCGTGGTGGTCTCGTTGACCTTCACTTGTGCGGAGAGTCCCGTCGCCAGAAGGACGAGGGGCAATCCCGCGAGAAATACGCGGAACAATCGGTTCATAATTAGTGGTTAGTTGATTTCTCTTTGAATTTAGGAAAGTCGGGCAAAGGGCACGGGTCTGAAATCGTGCAAAAATGGTCTTTTTCCGTGCAATGCAAGATTACCGAATGGTAAATGCACGATTTATTTCTATCTTTATCTTCAGAAGATAATGCCTCTTTATGAAGAGATTCCTGCTGGTTTTCCTCGCTTTGGCCGTCTCCCTCCCCCGGACTGCGGGGCAACAGACCACCGAGATTGTGCAGCGCCTGGCCATCGACGGCGGCCTGTCCAACAACTTCGTCGTCTCCCTGGATATCGACCGATACGGCGCTATCTGGATCGGTACGGAAGAAGGGATGAACCGTTTCGACGGCGTGACGGTCCGGAGTTATATGGCCTCCTCCGGGGCCATCCCGGGCAACGGCCTCAACCAGGTCATTTCCGATCCGGAGGCGGACGCCGTCTGGATCGCGAGCCAGCGCTCGGGTCTCTCCCGCTATGAATACCTGTCCGGACGGAGCGAGGTTTTCCTGCCGGACGGTTCGCCGGAGGGCATCGCCTCCAACGAAATCACTCACCTCGAGCAGGACCGCGACGGCCGGCTCTGGGTCAGCACCTATATGGGCGGACTGGACTGCTACGACCCCGCCACGGGCAGTTTCACCCACTACAATTCCGCCAACGTGGAAGGGATGCTGGATGTCCGCATCCACTGTTTCACCCTCGGCGCGGACGGAAAGATCTATATCGGACACTACGGAGAGGGGGTCACCATCCTGGATCCCCGCACCCGGACGGCTTCCCGCTTCGAGCGCGAGAGCAGCAACCTGCCCTCCAACATCATCGGCTGTGTCTATCGCGACCCGGACAACAACATCTGGTTCGGGACGATGGAGGGCCTGGCCCTCTGGCGGCCGGTCTCCCAGGATTTCCTGGTATTCGACGAACAGAACGCCGGGCTCCCCCGCGGGGAAGTGTTCTCGATGCTCGTCACCCGGGACCGCAAACTGGTCGTTTCTCCCGATTACGAAGGGGTCTGGACCGCCGATCTGGATGCTCTGTCGGAGCATCCTTCCTTCCGTCGTATGGACCAGGCCGGACAGATGTCCAATATCGGCATCCACGCCATGTGCGAAGACCGTTTCGGCAACCTTTGGCTAGGCTCCTACGGGCGTGGGGTGCTGTTTATCGGCCGCCAGAAGCGTCCGTTCTCGGCCATCCTGTACCCGGATCCGCTGTCAGAGCACAGCGTGACCGCCGTCGCCTTCACGCCGGAGGGAGACCTCGCCGTCGGGATGGAGGGGGGCCGGATCGACATCCTGGATCGCAACTTCGAGCGGAAGAACGACCCGCGCGCGCTGAACACCGGCCAGAGCATCCTGTCCGCCACCATCGACACGGACGGCCGCCTCTGGGTCGGCTCTTTCCTGGGAGGGACCCGGATGTACGCGTCGAACGGTCGCCTGCTGAAGGAACTCCCCGTCCGGGAAGCCCGCTGCTTCCTCCAGCAGGACGGATGGATGTGGATTGCCTCCGGAGGCGGCCTGTACCTGACAGACCGCCGGACCGGAGAAGTCCTGCAGCGATACTATTCGGAAGACATCCTCCCGGAGACCTGGCTTCGTTCCCTCGCCCTCGACCCCCGGGGAAGGCTCTGGGTGGGGACGTTCGGAGCCGGCATCGTCGTCCTGCAGCCTTCTTCCCGCCCCGACTCCCTGAAAAAGGTCGCCGAATTCAAGACCGCCGGCCCCTCCGCTTCCAACATGGTCAACGCCCTGCTCGCCGATGAACGGGGATGGATGTGGGCGGGCACCGGAGCCGGTCTGACGCGCTACGACCTGGGCGGGGAGCTGCCGGTCCCCGATTCGACTTTCTCCGTCCGCACATCGCCGCGTTCGGACTTCATCCGCGCCCTGGCCAAAGATGCCGGCGGCCATATCTGGCTCTCAACCAACCTGTCCGTCTGCCGTATCGATCCAGCGGACGGAAGTCTCACCGAATACAGCTACCGCAACCATACTGCGCCGGGCAATTACCAGAACGGTGCGGTCTCCTGCCGGAACGACGGCTACCTCTGCTTCGGCACCACCGACGGCATCACCGGCTTCTTCCCGGAAGAAATCGGACGGGAACGGGATACCGTCAGCGTCCATTTCTCGGAATTGAACGTCTTCACTTCCCTCTCCCCCGACGACGACGGCCAGACCCTGTTCCTCTGCGGCAGGGAGGGGATCGAACTCGACCACCGACAGAACAGTTTCTCCATTTCCTTCGCCGCCGACGACTACGGCCTCGCTTCCCAGGCGGAATTCTCCTACCGGATGAATCCCGGCGGGAACTGGTATCCGGTGGAAGACAACCTCCGCCTGAATTTCCGGCAACTCCCGCCCGGCCGCTACCTCCTGCAGGTACGGGCGCGCCTGATCAACGGCTCCTGGAGCGACAATCCGGCCACCCTGCAGATCCGCATCACCCCGCCCTGGTGGCAATCTACCCTGGCCAAGATCCTCTTCGGCGTGCTGCTGCTGGGCATCCTGATGCTCATCCTCCTGCTTTTCACGGTCTGGGTCCGGCGCAAAAACGAACTCCGGCAGGAGCGTCTATCCGCCCAGATGGCGCAGGAAGCCAATGAAGAACGCCTGCGATTCTACACCAACATCACCCACGAACTGCGTACCCCGCTGACCCTTATCCTGAGTCCCGCCGAGGACCTCAAGAACGACCCGGCTCTGCCGGAAAGGGCCCGGGGCAAGGTCAAACTGCTCCTCCAGAACGCCAACCGGCTCCTGGATCTGGTGAACTCCCTGCTCAATTTCCGGAAAGCCGAGACGAACAAGCTGGAGATCCACGCCGCCTACGGGAACCTCTCCGCCATGGTAGAGGGGATCGGACGGGTCTTCGCCGAGGCCAATGTCCGCGAGCAGACCCGGATCCGGCTCGATGTAGAACCGGGCATCCTGGCCGAATTCGATCCGGATGCCGTCACCTCCATCCTCAGCAACCTCCTGTCCAACGCAATCAAATACACGCCTTCCGGGCAGGTGGTCCTGGGCCTGCATCCGGACGCCGGGGGCACGCAGGTCGAGATCAGCGTCTCGGACACCGGCTGCGGCATCGCCCGGCAGGAACAGGAAAAAATCTTTGAGCCCTACTACCAGATCCGGGGAGATCATCCCGCCCAGGGTACCGGGATCGGCCTGTCGCTGGTCCGCAAACTGGTGGACCTCGCCGGCTGGAAGATCCGGCTCGAGAGCGAGCCCGGGAAAGGGAGCGTCTTCATCGTCTCGCTGCCCTGGACATCCGGCGTCCGCCTGGAAGAAAGCACCGGGGAGGAGCGACAGCCGGAGAGCCCGGACACGGAGGCCAAACCCATCCTGGTGATCGTGGAAGACAACGAGGACATCCGAAACTATGTCCGGGAAACCCTGTCCGACCGCTACACGGTCCTGCAGGCCCGGGACGGCGAGGAAGGCTGGTCTCTGATTCTGCGCACCGTACCCGACCTGGTCATCAGCGACATCATGATGCCGGTGACGGACGGCATCGAACTCTGCCGCCGGATCCGGCAGGAAGTGCAGGTGAGCCATATCCCGGTCATCCTGCTCACCGCCAAGGACTCGATGGAATCCCGGAGCGAAGGCTACGACGTCGGGGCCGACTCCTACCTGACCAAGCCGTTCACCGGCAGCATGCTCCGCAGCCGCATCCACAACCTGCTGGAATCCCGCCGGAGACTTACCGACCGCTTCGGCTCCCTCATCCAGGAACCCCGGGCGGACGGTCCCCTGCCCTTCCTGGCCATCGACAACGACTTTATCCGCAAGGTTACGGACCTGGTCGAGGAGAACCTCTCCTCCGAAGACCTGGACGTGGGCAGCCTCGCCGGCCAGCTCAACATGAGCGCATCGACGCTCTACCGCAAGATGAAGGCGCTCACGGGCCTGTCCACCAACGAATTCATCCGCAAGATCCGGATGCGCAAGGCTGCGGAAATGCTCTCCTCAGGCAACTTCAACGTCTCCGAGACGGCCTGGAACATCGGCATCAACAGCCTGATCTATTTCCGGCAATGCTTCAAGGAAGAATACGGCTGCTCGCCCTCGGTTTACCGAAAGCGAGCAGCCGGAAAGGAAACTTAACAGGATCTACTGTATCAGTCCGCGGGCGCGGAGCATGGCCTGGGAGTCGGGCTCCCGGCCGGCGAAACTCTTGTAGAGGGTCATCGGCTCTTCGCTGCCGCCCTTCTCCAGGAAAGTCTGCTTGAACTTCCTGGCAAGTCCCAGATCGTACGGGCCATCCGGCGAGGCGGCGAAGATGCTGAACGCATCCTTGTCCAGCACTTCGGCCCATAGGTAACCGTAGTAACCGGCGGCATAGCCGCTGGAGAAGATGTGGTTGAAGTAGGTGGTGCGATAGCGGTAGGTGATCTCGGGGATCAGGCCGATCTCTTCGGCGACCTGCTGCTCGAAGGCGTCGATATCCACCCCCTTGACACTCTCCAGTTCGTGCCAGCGCATATCCAGCATCGAGGCGGCGCAGAGTTCGGCGGTCATGAAGCCCTGGTTGAACTTCTTGGCATTGAGGATCTTCTCCACCAGTTCGGCGGGGATGGGCTCTCCGGCGGCGTTCTTGGCGTAGCGTGCGAGCAGCGAGGGCTGGAAGGCCCAGTTCTCGTTGAACTGGGAGAACACCTCCACGAAGTCGCGCGTGACGCTCGTGCCGCTGACCGAAGGATAATGGCACTGGGTCAGCAGGCCGTGCAGGGCGTGGCCGAACTCGTGGAAAGCGGTCTCCACCTCGTCGATGCTGAGGTAGTCGTCGGAGAAGTTGCACACGTTGACGATGATCGGACGGATTTCGTTGCCCTGCTCATCGTAATACTGCTCGCGGACATTGTTCATCCAGGCGCCGCCGCGCTTGCTGGAGCGGGGCTTGTAGTCGGTGGTGAAGATGCCCAGCAGCGAGCCGTCCTCCGTGGTGACCTTGTAGGTACGGACCTCCGGGTTGTACACGGGCACGTCCTTGAGCTCCTCGAAATTCACCCCGTAGAGAATGTGCGCGTTGGTGAAGATGCCGTTGCGCACGCTGTCGACCTGGAAATACGGTTTGGTCTGCTGCTCGTCGAGGTCGTATTTCTCCGAGCGGACCTTCTCGGCATAATACCACCAGTCCCAAGGCTCGATGGTGGAGCCCTCGGGGAGCTTGCCGGCCTTGACGTCACGGTCCATCATGGCCTGGAGATCGGCGCGCTCAGCCTTGGCGCGGGCTACGGCCGCTTCCATGATGCCGGCGAGGAATTCATCCACCGTCTGGGGATCGTGGGCCATCTTGTCGGCCAGCAGGTAGGAGGCCGCGTTGGGATAACCCAGGATACGGGCCTTCTCGGCGCGCAGGTCGAGTACCTCCAGCAGCAGCTGGCGGTTGTCGAACTCATTTCCGCGGTGGCCGCGGGAGGTATAGGCCTCGTTGTACTGGCGGCGGAGTTCCCGGTCCTCGGTGGTGGTCATCTTGTCGGGGTAGGCGGCCACGCTGAAGCCGAACTTATCCAGGAAGTCATTGGACTCGGCGAGGATGTTGTTGCCGATCTTCTGCGTCTTGGCGGCGAGGTCGGCGTTGATCTCCCGCAGGCGGGCCTGCTGCTCCTCCGGCAGACCGATACCCTCGCGCTCGAAGGCCTCGAAATGCTTTTTGAGCACCATCTGCTGCTCGCGGGTCAGGCCGCTCTGGTCGCCGTGGTAGACGGCGGCGACGCGGTTGTAGAGCGCCTTGTTGAAGGACATGTTGTTCTCGTGCTCGCTCATCAGCGGGATGACTTCCTCCTCCACGGCGGCCAGTTCATCGGTGCGGTCGGTCTCGGTGATGTTGTAGAACACGCCCACCACCTTGGAGAGGATGCGCCCGGAGAGTTCCAGGGGCACGATGGTATTCTCGAAGGTCGGCGTGTCCGGGTTGGCGGTGATGGCGTCGATCTCGGCGGTCTGCTGCTCGATGCCGGCCTGCACGGCCGGGACGAAATCGGACGGGAGAATCTGTTCGAACGGGGGAATGCCGTAGGGGGTGTCCCATTCCGTCAGGAAGGGATTCACGCGTTTGTTGCAAGCGGTCATGGCAAGGATGATAGCTGCGAAAAGGATAATACTGCGTTTCATTTATCTACTGATCAGGATATACGTGGGATAGTGGTCGGAGTAACCGTTGATGAACTGCCCGCCGGAGAAGGTGCGCAGCGGCGTACCGGCGTAGCGGCCTTCCTGCTGGACGAGGAAGGGCGGATTGAAAATGTAGCCGTAGTGCGTGAGGTCGCTCTTGCGGATGCGCAGACTCCCGTCCTCCGGGGCGGCCAGCGCGCCATTGACGAAGATGCAGTCGAAGATGTTCCACTCGCCGTGGTACTCCTCGCTGCCGAAGCCGTCCTTGTGCATACGCAGGAACGGGGAGAAGAGGTCACCCTCCTCCATCTCTTCGATGGTCTCGCGGCCGTGGAGCCAGACGGCCATGCATTCATCCTCGGGATTGTCGTTCATATCGCCCATCACCACGACCTTGATGCCCGGCCAGGCCTGCTCGACCGCCAGGATATCATCCCGGACGATCTCGGCGGCGCGGCAGCGCAGGTCGCTCCCCTTCTCGCCCGTGCGGGACGGCCAGTGGCAGACATAGACGGCGAAGGGCTCGCCATCCAGTTCGCCGCGCACGAAGAGCACGTCGCGGGTCTTGAACGCACGCTGCTCCTCGGGGGTCTTCTCGAAGACAATGCCCGATTTGGTATTGAAATCGTAAGGGAGCGTGCGGGTCTCCAGGACCTTGAACTGATCGGGCCGGTAGAACAGGGCGCAGTCGATGCCGCGCACGTCCGGACTCTCGAAATGCACGAAGCGGTAGCCGGCCTCGGCGATCTCCTCGCGGGCGGCCAGGTCCTCCAGGACCCGGTCGTTCTCAACCTCGGCGAGACCGAGCAGGCTGTGCCAGCGGCCGTTCTCCTCGGCCATCGCGCGGATCACCGACGCGATGTTGGAGAGTTTCCTCTCGTATTTGTCCGGCGTCCAGTTGTTTTCGCCATCCGGCAGGAAGGCCTGGTCGCTCTTGCCCCGGTCGTGCTCGGTGTCGAAGAGGTTCTCGACATTGTAGAAGCCGATGACATAGGCATCGTCATACGTGCGGATGGAGCAGGCGGACAGCAGCGCCAGCACGCTCAGGGCCAACAGGAATCTTTTCATTATCTTATCGTCTGAAATTACGTTGAGGCGCCGCCGTCACGCCCGGGGTCGGGACATACTCCACTTCGAACCCGTCGGAGCCGACCCGTACCACGTGGTAGCCGCTCTTGGCGCCGCCCAAGGCATTGCCCACCGGGCCCGCCGTATAGAGCCGTATCCCTTCGTACTCGCCGGCATAGTCCTGGTGCGTATGGCCTGCGAAGACGGCATCGACACCGTATTCTTTGAAGAGCGAGAGGTACAGTTCCCGGTTCTCGGGCGAGAAATTGAAATTGTCATCCCGCTCGTCCAGGTTCTCGCGGATCACGGGACAGTGCAGGAATACGAAGGTGTAGCGGGCGCCTTTCGCGGCGGCGAGCTGGGCCCGCAACCAGGTCAGCTGCTCCGCGGCGGCCTCCTCCGCCCCGTCCTGGATGCGGTTGGTATCAAAGCCGATGAAGGCGCAGTCATATTTCTTGAAAGAGAAGCGGTCGTAGCCCCGCCAGTCCAGATAATGGGCGAGATTCTCCTGGGTGAAAGGGGTGATGTCGTGGTTGCCCGGAAGCGTGTAGACGGGCGCCTCCACCTCCGCGATCCGGACGCGGTAGATCGAATCCTGCACCGCATCGTAGGGATCGTTGACCAGGTCGCCCGTCACGAAGACCAGGGCCGGCTCCAGGGCGTTCACCGCCAGGACGGCCTTCTGCATCAGGGTGTCGGAGCGGATGTAACCCGCGGAGCGGTCCATGAAGCCGATCTGGGGGTCGGTCATCTGGACAAAGGTGAAAGGTTTGAACGGGGCGCAGGCGGAAAGCGTCAGCAGCGCGGCCGTCAGCAGGTTCAGGTATCTCATCTCCAGCGTTTTAATTATTCCACCACCAGAGTTTATTATCTTTTGGATCCTGGGCCTCGACGCTCTTCTCCACATCATCCGGAAGATTGATGAAAAAGTCCACGCCGACCTTGGTCTCCAGGGCATCGATGCTCATCGCCTGGTTCTTGAAATTCGTATCCGTGTTCGGCACATTGTCATAATAGAAGCCGACAGCGATGTACTGCTTGTCCTTGGACAGGCGCAGCAGGGCCTTGTAGTAGCCCGTCGGAATGGCGATCTTCTTGCTGTCCCCATCCAGGGCATACTGGTCTTCGAGTTCCGCTTTCGTGGTGCAGCCCGTCACGACATAGAGCGTGTCGGTGGTGCTGTTCTTGGCCCAGGCGCGGACCTTGTTCTCCAGCGAAGCCCAGGCCTGGCCGTTCAGGCCGTTATCCTGCGGGGTCATGTTGGTGCTGAAGAAAGACTCGACATTCACGCGCCAGTCCTGCCGGTCGGCCGACGGAATCTGGTGGCCGCGGTCAAAGCTTCGGCCCGTGACATTGCCGGTCTTGAAGCCCGAAGGAAGATACGGCTGCTGGCTCTGCGTGAGCAGCGGATCCATCGGGAAAGCGCCGTCGATCGAACGGCCGCCCGTGCCGATGTTCCCGCTGTGGAGCGGATAAGCGACCCAGGTGGAGACGAATTTCTGATAGCTCCAATAGGCGGAGTAGCTGCGCTTTCCGTCCGGGAAACGATGAATCAGCAAGTCCTGGCCGTCGGTGGCCGAGGTGGCAGGCATTTCCATCCAGCTGACCTTGGTAGAGGCTACCTTCTTGCCCATTTTGTACTCACCTGCCTCCTTGGACACGAAATAGGCCGGGGTCGTGCCGCCCGCCTCGATGATGCCGTTGTGTTCGCTGCGCAGGGTCATCATCGTGACCACGTCGCCCGCCTTCAAGCCCAGTTTGGAAAAGGACTGGTCGTTGGCATCGACCTTCTTCTCACAAAGACCATAGACATAGACAAATCCCGTCTCGTCCGCCATGTAGAAATTGCCATAATGGCTCTCCGGCAGCGAGATGATCTCTCCCGTCAACTTATACCAGGTGGTCTTGTCCGCTTTCTTGGCCTTGAAATCGGCGATGGTGAAGCGCGGCGATGCGGCCTGGGTGACCTGGATCAGCTTGCTCAGGCTCCCCCCGGAGACCGTCACCGTGGCCTGGCGGGTTTCTTCACCTTCGTTCTTGTCCACCGTGATCTTGAGGGTCTGGTAGTCGGCCGACCCACTGCCGCCGGAAGGAGAGAAGTGCAGCCAGCCCTGGTCGGAGGAGACGGACCAGTTTGTATTGGTCATGATCGACACGTCCTCGGTGCCGCCCTCGGCGGGCAGATTGACGACGGTGGTCAAGATATTCAAGCTCTCAGGAAGCTTCTTGCCGCAGGCGGACACAAGGATGCCCAGCACCACGATGATCAGTAGGTATCGAAAGATTTTCATATCTTCAAATATACGGGTTTTTGGAACAAAAACAAAGAGGGAGCCGGTCCCTCGCGGGCCGGCTCCCTCAAAGCGTAGATAAATATTATTCTGTGTGTCGGTTATTCTCCGACGGTCGCAGGCGTATGGGAGAAATAGATACCATTCGCGACCTGCGGAGCACCGCCATAGGTACCCTTCGTACCGATGACCGAAAGCTGGTCTCCAACCTTGAGGCCGAGTTTGGCGACAAGTCCCTTGCGGGCATCGCCCGTGGCGCCCCAACCAGGATAGCAGCCATAGACATAGAGATCATTGGTACCATCCGTCAGGTAGAGATTGCCCCAATCATTGTCCTGGCCCTTGTTGTCGTGCAGGTCTTTGATCGTAGCCGTGATCATGTAGTAGACTGTTTTGCTATCTTCCTTGGTAAGGAATTCCGCGATAGACACAGGCGTCACGACGTACTTGAGCGCTTCGAAGGTGCCACCGGCAGCCATCTGAGGAGAATCCTTATAGGAACTGCGCTTGCCCACCACGGTGACGACGTCGCCCACCTTGGCACCGGACTCGAGGAAGCCCTCGACGCGGTAGATGAGCACGCTGCCGGAGTAGTCGGCGATGGTGAAGCTCTTGCCCTGCTTGTCGCTGGCGTAGAGTTCGGTGATGACACCCGTCATACGATACTGCGTATCATCCTCCTTGGCGGCACGGAAGTCAGCCACGGAGCATTCGATGATGGAGCCTTTCTGAGCGAGAGCCTGCTGGGCGGTGTAGTCCTTCTTGCCGTCGGTGGTCTTGAAGGTGATGGTGGTCGCGCGGTCGCCACCGGCGTTGGGAGCGACGTTGAAGGTCACCACGTTGCCGGCA
>JAEEVG010000018.1 GCA_016290835.1 Bacteroidales bacterium
CGGATATCCGCCAGGATCTGTTCTCCTGGTATGTCAAGACGCCTTTCAGCATCGGCGGCCCGACTGTGACCGAGGACCCGTCCAATCCCGGGAACTATGTTTACGATGTCGGCAAGCTGGATTATCTTTGGGTCAAGTTCTCGGTCAACGAAGTCCTGTCGGGGACGTATACCGAGAAGCGTTCCGCCTACCCCGGCGATTCGCATTATCATCCCGAATGGGAGCCGGGCCAGACCGTGAACGACCGGGACGGCCTGGGCGACAAGGAGGTCCCGGACCTGATGGACATCACCCAGCTGATCAAGTACATCTTCGCGGAGACGGCCAAGCAGAAGGCCTCCGGGAGCAGCGCGTTCATCTCTGATGACGGCTCTTCGACGCCGGTCATCCGGGTGACCGCCTTCGTGGATGAGTATTATTATGAGAAGGATCCGCTCACGGGACAGGTCGATCCGGATCTGTGGCGCAAGTTCGTGAATGCGAACGCGCGGGAGATGCATATCCTCTCCGATGCGCAGCACAGCCGCGACCGGCAGAGCGATGTGATCCTCTCCAGCCATTCCATCGTCCAGGAGTCCATCCAGACCATTTACAATATCTATGCTTCCGATCTGCATACCCTGTGGGGCGCAGAGCGTGTCGACGAGATGCGGAAGCTGGGCGGCGGGTGGCCCTATTGGCCTTATGCCCAGGGAGACGGGAGCGGCACGGGCGGCCGCGCCGGGTCCTATAACACGGAGCTGGGCAAGGAGAACGGTCGTTTGAATTCTGCCTACATCTGGGATTTCTACAGTTCCCAGAACGCGAACGGGACGGAACGGACGGACAGGCGCTGGGATACCTTCTTCGATTACCACGTGACCAATGAGGTCCCGGAGCTCCGGGAGGAGTATTACGGCATGGCTTATTCCTGCCTGACGCGCAACCGCGACAACAACGGCAACGGTTTCGTGGACCGCGACGAGGTGCGCTGGTATCTGGCCGCCTCGAATCAGTTGATCGGTATGTGGGTGGGCAATGAAGCCCTCAATCTCGACATGCGGCTGTACCGGCCGGCCGAGAACCAGTGGCGCGCCCATATCATGTCCAGTACCGACAAGCGCGTCTGCTGGTCCGAGGAGGGTGCTGGCGCTACGCCTTATTCCTGGGATTATTCTTGGAGCAGCAACTATGTGTGGCACTCCATCGAGGAAGCCAGCCTCGGGGAGAGCGTCCGCTGTGTCCGCAACATCGGCACCTATAGTGACGGCGGCGCGCTCAAGGATATCAGTTATGCTCCCTACAGCCTGCTCACCGATCAGTATTTCACCCTGACGGCGAATGCGGACGACTCCTATACCTTCCATTTCGACCGGCTGAATCCCAAGTCGCTGCGGGATCTTTCCGAGGGGGATCTCCCCTACGAGAATCAGTTTAACGTGGCCAACCGGGTGTATCTCGAGATGACGACCCAGCCGCTTGCCGAAAATGTGGGCGAGACGCCCGAGGATGCGTTCAGCAAGAATCTGAAGGAGCTTAATGATGATATCACGGCCCTGGGTACCAATCCTTATTGCCCGCCCGGGTATCGTTTCCCCAATCAGACGGAGATGGCCCTGATGAGCATGTATCTGCCGTATTCTTATTTTGAGACGGACAAATACGGGCAGCCGTACGAGGCCAATTATTATATGCCCACGCGGACCTATTACGACCGCGGCGTCATCGGCGGGGTCACGGCAGGTATGAATGACGAGGAAATCGCCATCGAGAGTACCAAGATCGGCTGGGGGTATTCCATGACCGATAACCGGTCCCACTGTATGAGGAACGCCAACATCACCCGTTCCCGATGCGTGCGGGATGTCGACCTGACCGGTTTCATCGACGGCGGCCTCACGATGCCGACTTCGGTGCTGAGTCCGACTGATCAGCAGACCGTTACCTTCAGCTTCTTCTCTACGGCTTCGGCGTTCGTGTATGCGTCGCTCAAGCTCTGCTATACCGACCGCAGCGGGAATTATCACGAGCGTGATATCCCGGTCCAGCGGACGCCCAGCGGCCTTCAGTATCAGGCGGAGCAGTTGGTCGAGATCCCTTCGCTGAGTGAGTTCGGCCTCGTGGTGAGCGACCTGGATACGGATCTGAAGAATATGAAGTTCAAGGTGGAGATGCGCAATGCCGCCGGGACGTCGAAGACCTTCGAGACGCCTTTCGTGCTCGGGTCCCGCCTGAGCGGCTGCTCGATCAGCTTCCCGCAGCAGACCGGTACCGCCCAGAAGGGCGCGCCGCTGAAGATCGACATCGGCACGCGGAACGACCGTTCGAAGCTGGAGAGCGTGGTGCTGCATTGGAAGGCCGCGGGGGATGCGGATTTCCAGGAGCTGCCCCTCGTCACGCCGGGCACCGTGAGCGCGTATCACGGCCTTCTGTACACGGATGAGATCATCGGCGCCGCCTGGGAGACGGAAGCGAATCGCTACAAGGAGTATCTGTACTATGTCACGGCCGAATGCGATGACGAGACGACCTATGTTTCCGAGACCGTTTCGCAGCAGTTCGTGCGCCTGGGCTATACGCCGAACCCGGTACCGACCGGAGGATGGACGAACAACAGCCAGTGCAATGTGACCTGGCGGAATGATGTCACGGGACTCAATTTCGACCGGGGTGATTTCATCGAGGCGGATATGGACCTGAGCAATTGCGTGTATGTGTATCTTACCGGCAATGATGCGAACGATATGGGCAAGGATTGCCTGATCGGCTTCAGTACCAACAATGTCGGGACCATCAACAATACCATTATGTGGTACTATCCTTCCGTGCAGAAGATGGTCCCGCCTCCGGGCGACACGGGCTGGACGCGTATGCGTGTCCACGCAGGCAGGTGGGCGGCGAAGGAGTATACCGGAGTCCTGACCAGCCTGAATCTGATCCTGGACAAGGACGGAATCCTCCGCGACGGGATCCGGTATACCGATAATCCCGGCGATTGGAATTCCCGCGTCAAGGCGGCCCTGACCAGTTCGTCCTCCATCCAGCTCGGCTCTACCGAAGGTTCCCACCACTCCCGCGCGACCTACAACTACATCCGCGTCGTCCGCTACAAGGACAATGCGGTGACGCCCATCCCGCGTCCGTAGGATGGAGATCAAACTCGAGGGTCATTATGGCTACGGACGGCTGATGTTTTCGGCCGTTCCGTTGATCGGGATGATGGTGCTCATCAGCCTGTACAGCATCGTGGACGGCTTGTTCGTGTCCAATCTGGTGGGCACGACCGCGTTTGCGGCGCTGAATCTCATCTGGCCCGCGCTAGGTCTGGTGGGCGCCCTGGGGCTGATGGTGGGGACTGGCGGCGCGGCACTGGCGTCGAAGACCCTCGGGGAGGGCGACCGGCCGCGGGCGAACCGCTATTTCAGTATGTTCGTGGAGTTCGTCCTGCTGCTGTCGGTGCTGACCGCCGTTCCGCTGTTTATCTGGATGGAGCCGCTGTCCATTGCGCTGGGCGCGGAAGGGGCGATGATCGGGCAGTGCGTGATCTACGGGCGGATCTGTGCCGCCGGGATGCCTGCCTTCATGATGCAGATGGCCATCCAGCCATTCTTTATGGTGGCGGAGAAGCCGCAGATGGGGACGCTGGTGTCGCTGGTCTGCGGGCTGGTGAATATCGGGCTGGACGCGCTCTTCATCATTGTTTTCGACTGGGGACTGGCGGGGGCCGCGGCGGGTTCGATGATCGCCTGTGCGGTGGGTGGTTTCGCGCCGCTGCTGTGGTTTGCGCTGCGGCGGGACGATGGGACGGGGCTGCGTTTCTCCCCTGCCCGCCCGGCGCGGCGCCCGATCCTGCAGGCCTGCAGCAACGGGCTGTCGGAGTTCGTGGGGAATATTTCGTTCAACGTGGTGGCGATGTGCTACAACCTGCAGTTGATGCGTTTTTACGGCGAGGACGGGGTGGCGGCGTATTCGGTCATCCTGTATCTCGGCTTCATCTTTATCGCGATCTATACGGGTTATAATCTGACGGTTACGCCGTTGGTGGGGTTTAATTACGGGGCCGGGAATCACGGGGAGTTGCGCAGTCTGCTCCGCCGCAGCCTGCGCTTGATGTTGGCCCTGGGTGCCGTGCTGGCCTGTACGGCAGAGTTGCTGTCGGGTCCGGTGGCGCGGCTGTTCGTGGGTTATGATGCTTCGCTGACGGCGCTCACCGTCCACGCTACGCGCATCTATTCGCCTTGCTTTCTATTGAGCGGGGTGACGCTTTTCTGTTCGGCCTGGTTCACGGGGCTGGGCAACGGGCCCGTGTCCGCGCTCATTTCTTTCGCGCGGACCTTCGTTTTCGAGTTGGGCTGTGTGTTCTTGCTGCCGGTGTTGCTGGGCGCCGACGGGATCTGGTTCTCCGCCTGTGTCGCCGAAGTCCTCTCCCTCCTCCTCGCCACCTACCTCCTCCTCCGCCACCGCCCCCGCTACCGGTACTAAGCGGCTTGCAGCGCATTTAAAAAACAGGTGTCCAGAAAATCGCCATCCTACGCGATATTTGTGGACACCTGTCGGTGTTTGAAGCCGATATTGGCTGTTTTGCGGGAGAGGTGTCCAGTTATTTTGCACCAGAAGGCGATTTTTTGGACACCTGTCCGCGGAATGGGATTCGGGGTGCAACAGGGGTCGGATTCAGCGGATGGCCAGGCAGCGGCGAAGTTGCCGGAGGGGAAGGTGCAGGCGACGTTCCAAGTCCCGGCCGATGCGGAAGCGTTGCTCCGGAGAAAGCTGATAGACAGATAGTTTGTGAAGAGCCGGGATATATTGAGTATCGATGATTTGACAGACATCCATATCCGAAAGACGGTCCGGCGCATAGTTGTGCCCTTTTTCGGAGGAGAGCATTTCGGATATTGATTCATATGCAGGCTCCAGGGATTCCAGCGTGATGGGAGACCCGTCCGTGCTGTCTTCAATCTGTTCTTTCTTCCATTCCTCTCCGGAGAGACGGCTCATATAATAGTCAAAGCAACGGGGTGTGCGGTAGTGATGCTCAACCAACTGTATCTGTTCGAAAGTGGAACGGAGCAGCATACCGCTGCTGTCCATGGCGAAAGAGTCGGGGAACTCGGAGCGCCTCGGGAGCAGGCGGGCGATGTCCTGCCGGGAAGTGATGGCAGGATGTTCCGGGGCTTTCCCCAAGTCTTTCCGGAAGAGGTGGTTGGCGGTGCAATGGGGATAACTGAATGGTGTTGCGCTTTGTGCGTGGTGCAATCCATTGCGTAAAACATAACTGAGAGCCGCCAGAGTGTGTTTGTTGCCATCCACCGGGAGAAGAAAAAAGCCATCATCGAAAAGCGGACCGCATCCGTGGTGCCGGTTTCGGTGGAACTTGGTGATCCGCATTTTGAGGGTTTGGCACAGGCGGATGAGCTGTTTCTCTTCGCCTACTCCGATGCCGTGGATATGGGTGGACATCACGGCATCGACCCAGAGTTCGACTTGGCAGTTGAATGCTTCCAGAGCAAGAATGTTGGTGATGGAGCGGACATCTTCTTCGTCCCGGAACAGGACTTCGCTGTGGCAGGTAATGCAGAAATGATAAAGTTGTTTCATAGTCGGTCGGTTTTTCGGAAGCAAGGTAGCGAAACTCCGGCGGTTCTGCAACAGTTCAGCCCATTTAAAAAACAGGTGTCCACAAAATCGCCATCCTACGCGATATTTTTGGATACCTGTCGGTGTTTAGAGGCAATATTGGCTGTTTTGCGGGAGAGGTGTCCAGTTATTTTGCACCAGAAGGCGATTTTTTGGACACCTGTCCGCGGAATAGGATTCGGGCGGCTACAGGAGCTTTTCCCGCAGGTGCTTGATCATGTCGCGGGTCATGGATTCGAGGTTGTAGGAAGGGGTCCAGCCCCATTCCTTGCGGGCGCAGATGTCATCCATGCGGTTGGGCCAGGAGTCGGCGATGGCCTGGCGGACGGGGTCCACCTCGTAGCGCATCTTGAAGTTCGGGATGTGCTTGCGGATGGCATCGTAGACACCCTCCGGGTCGAAACTCATCGCGGTGATATTGAATGAGTTGCGGTGCACGAGGTAGCGCGGGTTGGCTTCCATCAGCCGGATGGCGGCCTTGATGGCATCGGGCATATACATCATGTCCATATAGGTCCCCTGGGCCAGCGGGCAGATGAATTCTTCGCCCTTGACGGCGGCGTAGTAAATCTCCACGGCGTAGTCGGTGGTTCCGCCGCCGGGGAGGGTCTTGTAGGAGATCAGGCCCGGGAAGCGGACCGAGCGGGTGTCCACGCCGTATTTGTGGTAGTAGTAGTCGGAGAGGAGCTCGGTCGCGACCTTCGTGACGCCATACATCGAGGTAGGCCGCTGGATGGTGTCCTGGGGGGTGTTGTCGCGCGGGGTGTCGGGTCCGAAGGAGCCGATCGAGGAAGGCGTGAACACGGCGCAGTGCTTCTCGCGGGCCACTTCGAGGACATTGATCAAGCCGTTCATCTGGATGTCCCAGGCCTTGAGCGGCAGGCGCTCGGCGGTGGCGGAGAGCAGGGCGGCGAGGTTGTAGATGGTATCGATATCGTATTTGTCCACGATCTCGGCGATCTGGGTACCGTTGCAGACATTGGCCATTTCGGCGGGACCGCTCTCGAGCAGGTCGCCCGTGGGGGCGGAGCCGGGGATATAACCAGCAACGACCTGGCCCTGGTGATAAATCTTTCGGAGGGCCATCGTGAGTTCGGAGCCGATCTGGCCGGTCGATCCGATGACAAGGACATTTTTCATAAGTATTCTGGCGCGAGCCGATTTTAGTTGTACAAATTTATTAATTTTGTAAGAGAAAACGCTTATAAATCCACATAATTTATGTACGGTAAATTCCAAACCTATCTTCAAAACGAACTGAAGGCCATCGACGACGCCGGACTCTACAAACGCGAACGGACCATCTGCTCCCCGCAGGGCGCGGAGATCACCCTCGCGGACGGCAGCAAGGCCTTGAACTTCTGCGCCAACAACTATCTCGGACTCTCCGACAACCCCCGCCTGATCGCCGCCGCCAAGCAGGCGATGGACAGCCGCGGCTTCGGTATGTCCTCGGTGCGCTTCATCTGCGGCCGGCAGGACCTCCACAGGCAGCTTGAGGAGGCCATCTCGGCTTATTTCCATACGGACGACACCATTCTCTATGCGGCTTGTTTCGACGCCAACGGCGGCGTCTTCGAGCCCCTGCTCACCGCCGAGGATGCCATCATCTCCGACGCCCTCAACCACGCCTCCATCATCGACGGCGTGCGCCTCTGCAAGGCCGTGCGCTACCGCTACGCCAACGCCGACATGGCCGAGCTGGAGAAATGCCTCCAGCAGGCCCAGGCCCAGCGTTTCCGTATCATCGTCACGGACGGCGTGTTCTCGATGGACGGCAACGTGGCGCCGATGGACAAGATCTGCGAGCTGGCGGAGAAATACGACGCCTTGGTGATGGTGGACGAGAGCCACAGCGCCGGCGTCGTGGGCCCGAAAGGCCGCGGTGTGGCCGAGCTGTTCAATCTCTACGGCCGCATCGACATCCACACCGGCACCCTGGGCAAGAGCTTCGGCGGCGCCGTGGGCGGCTTCACCACCGGCCGGCAGGAGATCATCGACATGCTCCGCCAGCGCTCCCGCCCGTACCTCTTCTCCAATTCGCTGCCGCCGATGATTTGCGCCGCCGGCATCGAGCTCTTCAAGATGCTCGACGAGAGCGATGCGCTCCACGACCGCCAGCAGGAGAACGTGGCGTATTTCCGGGACAAGATGATTGCCGCAGGCTTCGATATCAAACCCACGCAGAGCGCCATCTGCGCCGTGATGCTCTACGATGCGCCGCTTTCACAGAAGTTTGCCGCCGCCATGGCACAGGAGGGCATTTTCGTGACAGGATTCTATTACCCGGTGGTCCCGAAAGGCCAGGCCCGCATCCGCGTCCAGCTCTCCGCTGCCCACACCCGTGAGCAGCTCGATAAGGCCATCGCCGCCTTCATCAAGGTCGGCAAGGAACTGGGCGTGCTCCATTGATCCCGACGGTCGAATACCTGGAAGAGCGCTTCGACAGCTTCAACGCAAGCTGTTTCGAGGGCGCTCTTCCGCGTATTCCCATCAAGCTGAGCCGCGCCCGCACCTTCGTCGGGCGGCTGCAGTACAAACCTGTCCGGAACTGGCGAGGCAAGGTGGTCGGGGGTGAGAACTTCGTCATCCGCATCAGCACCAAATTCGATCTGCCGGAAGCGGAGACCGAGGACACGCTCATCCACGAAATGATCCATTATTGGATCGTCCTGAACGGCCTGCAGGACAGTTCTACACACGGGCGCATCTTCCGCGCCAAGATGAAAGAAATCAACGAATTGCACGGCCGGCACCTGACCATCTCGCACCGCAGCACGCCGGAAGAACTGGACCACGACACCCGTGTCCGGGACCACTATTTCTGCGTCTCGAAACTCGCTGACGGCCGCACGGCGATCACCGTCGCCGCCCGCACCCGCATTCGCAGCATCCAACGCCAATTCCGCTGGTCCCCGACTGTCCGCTCGACTGCCTGGTACCACAGCCGCGACCCCTGGTTCAACCGCTTCCCCCGCTGCCGCAGCCCCAAACTCTTCCCGGTCGACCCCGCCGCCCTCCAACCCCATCTAGAAGGCGCCGAAACGCTCGCGTAGAGCCCTCCAAACCCCCTCCCCGAACCCTTGTATCCCCTTCCGCGGACAGGTGTCCAGAAAATCGCCTTCTGGTGCAAAATAACTGGACACCTCTCCCGTAAAACTGCCAATATTGGCCCTAAACACCGACAGGTGTCCACAAATATCGCATAGGATGGCGATTTTGTGGACACCTGTTTTCGAAATGCGCTGTCAGCAGCGGCAGGGTTATCTGCAGCGGTGTTTGCGGGCTCTGCGTTTGCGGCTGAAGAATCGTTTGTAGATACCGGCGGCGAGGGCGGCGAGGAGGACGACACCGATGACGATGCCGGTCCAGGCGTTGGCGTTCTCCCCTTTCACGCGGCCCCACATGGCCACGAGTTCCGGGGTGCGCTCGCCCCAGTCGTGCTCCTGGACGCTGCGCTCGATGTCGGCGCGGTCCGGATAGAGTACAGGGTCGATGCGGACGGAGTCGGCCTGCGCCCCGAAGAAGTAGGTCAGGTCGATGGGATCGAGTTCCTCATCGATGAAGGCGTCCATCACCTCGGCGGCGCCGCTGCAGGACACATAGCCGGTCTCCTCGACATTGCGGATCACGATGTCCGGGCGGCTCATGAAGTTGATCCAGTATTTGGCGGCCTTGACGTTCTTGGCGTATTTGGGGATCACCCAGCCGTCGAACCAGACGGTGAAGCCTTCCTTGGGCAGGGCGAAACGCAGCTCCACGCCCATCTCGGCGGCTTCCTCGGCGGCCCAGACCCCGTCTCCGCTCCAGTTGAGGCTGACCCAGGCGCGCTCCTGCGTCATCTGTTCCTTGCCGAAATCGGCCTCCCAGCCGGCCACGAGGGGCTTGACCTGCTTCATGAAATTCTCCACCTCGCTGAGCGCCTGGTCGGAGGAATCGAGCATCAGTTCGTCCAGGGTGACCTTGCCGCTGTCCAGATCGTCCTGACGCAGGTAGATGATGATCTGCGAGAAGACGTCGCGGGCGGAGTCCTTGATGAGGATCTTGTCGGCGAACTTGGGGTTGCGCAGGATGTCCCAGGTGGAGGCTTCCTCGTCGGTCACGTACTTGGCATTGTAGAGGATGCCGGTGGTGCCCCACATATAGCCCACGGCGTAGTCGTTGGCATTGCGGCCGGCCCCGATCATCTTGTCGAAGCAGCTGCGGATGTAGGGTGCGAGGTTGTCGTCGATGTAGTTGGGCGTGTTGCCGAAGTCGCGGTCGATCGGGAGCAGCAGGTCGCTGCCGAGCATACGCTCGATGATGTAGTCGGACGGGCAGACCACGTCGAAGTCCTCGTGGCCTTTCTCGATCTTGGAGAGCATGGTCTCGTTGACGTCGAAGGTCTGGTAAATGACGCGGATCGGCTCGCCGGTCTGCGCTTCGTACCATTCCTCGAATTCAGGAATGACGCTCTCGTCGATGTAGTCGGACCAGTTGTAAACTTTGAGGACCTGGCTGCGGTCCGGGGCGCAGCCGAACATCAGTGCGGCGGCGCACAGAAGGAGGAGTACTTTTTTCATCGGGCTCTATTCGGGGTTTTCGTCCGGGCCGAGCGGAGGTTGATCACCAGCAGCAGGACCAGGATGATCAGGAAGATCAGGGTCATGAGCGGACGCAGCTCGGGGGTGAGACCGCCCTTGCGCGCGTCGGTGTAAATGTAAGTGGACAGGGTGTCGAGGCCGATGGTGCCGCGGGTGAAGAAGGTCACGGCGAAGTCGTCCAGCGACATTGTGAAGGCGAGGATGAATCCGGAGATCATACCGGGCCGCAACTGCGGCACGAGCACCTTCCAGAAGGCCTGGGAGGGCGTGGCGCCGAGATCCAGCGCGGCTTCGTAGATGTTGGGATTCATCTGCGCAAGCTTGGGCAGGACGCTCAGCACGACATAGGGCGTGCCGAAGGAGATGTGGGCGAGGATCACGGTGGTGTAGCCCTGGCTGATGTGCAGGAAGACGAACAGCAGGAAGAGGGATACGCCCGTGATCACGTCCGGGTTGATCATCGGGATGTTGTTCAGGAAGGTGACGGCCTGCCGGGTGCGGTTGCGCAGGTTGTAGATGCCCACGGCGGCGATGGTGCCGAGCAGCATCGACACGAGGGCGGAGATGAGCGCGATCAGCAGGGTGTTCTCCACGGCCGACAGCAGCGAACTGCTCCCCTGCATGTTGCCGGTGAAGAGGTTCGCGTAGAGCCGGGTGGAGAAGCCCGTCCAGTTGCCGAGCACCTTGCTCTCCGTGAAGGAGAACACGGCGATGAAGATCAGCGGCGCGTAGAGCAGCACCAGCAGGATGTAGATGTAGGCCTTGGCCAAGAATTTCTTCATATCCTAGATGAGCCCTCCTTCGACCGCTTCTTTGCGCTCATCGGTGAGCAGCGTGGTGATGCCGATGATCACGAGCATGATCAGGGCCAGGGCCGCGCCGTAGTTCCACATCGAGGAGTTGATGTTCTCCTGGATGATGGTACCGAAGAGCTTGATCTTGTTGTTGGTCAGGAATTCCGAGATGGCGAAGGTGCTGACCGTGGGCATGAACACCATCAGGATGCCGCTGGACACGCCGGGCATCGAGAGGGGCACGGTGACCTTCCAGAACACCTGCCAGGGCGTGGCGCCCAGGTCCTGGGCCGCTTCGGCGTAGGATTTGTCCATCCGGTTGAGCACGTTGTAGATCGGGTAAATCATAAACGGCAGGTAGTCGTAGACCATACCGAAGAGCAGGGTCCCCTTGCCCAGCGTGATGTCGAGCATGTTGAAGAGCTCGGCCGTGGCCAGGGTCCGCATCAGGGCGTTGATCCACATCGGCATGATGAAAAGGATGATCGTCACGGCGCTCCGGTTGAGCTCCTTGTTGGCGAGGATCCAGGCGGCCGGGTAGCCCAGCAGGATGCAGATCAGCGTGTTCTCGATGGCGACTTCGATGGACACGCCGAAGGTGCCGAGGGCATCGGAGTCGGAGAAGAACTTCGTGATGTTGGACAGGGTGAAGTGGCCGGAGCCGTCCTGGAAAGCATACACCAGGATGAGGACCAGGGGCAGCACCACGAAGATGGTCAGGAAGACCACATATGGGATACTCCAGTGGCTACGCTTCATCGCACTTGGTGATCTTGAGGTCCGCTGCTGCGATATTCACGCCCACGAGGTCGCCCTTGTCCCAGATGTCGTTGGTGTCGACCCAGAGGTGGTAGCCCTCGTCGGTGAGGATGGTCAGGTGGTAGTGGTCGCCCTTGTAGAGCAGGAAATGCACTTCGCCCGCGACCACGCCGTCTTCCTGGTGGTCCAGCAGGTCCACCGCTTCGAAGGTGGCCTCGACCTTGACGTTCTCTCCCCCGCTCAGCCCGGGCTGCGGCAGGCATTCGAACACGCCGCCGATCATCTCCACGTGGGTCTCGTCCACCATCTTGCCGTCGAAGACGTTGCGGGTGCGCTCCTTGTGCATCACCTGAATGTCGTCGGGGTCGATGTAGAGCATGACTTCGGTCCCCACTTCGTAGGGATCGTAGTCCTGGATCATCAGCTCGTAGCCCGTGTCGGTGTCCACCCACATTTCGTAGTGGACGCCCTTGAAGATGCAGGAGTTGACGGTGGCCTTGAACTGGCACTTGGCCGGGTCGGTGGTGAAGTAGATGTCTTCCGGACGGACGACCACGTCCACCGGGACATCCTCGCCGAAGCCTTCGTCCACGCAGTCGAATTCGTGCTTGATGAAAGCCACGCGGCGGTCGCGCAGCATCCTGCCTTTCAGGATGTTGCTCTCGCCGATGAAGTCCGCGACGAAGCAGTTGACGGGCTCGTTGTAGATGTCCGTCGGGGTGCCGATCTGCTGGATCTTGCCTTCGTTCATCACCACGATGGTGTCGGACAGGGTAAGGGCCTCCTCCTGATCGTGGGTCACGTAGATGAAGGTGATGCCGAGCTTGCGGTGCATCTCCTTGAGTTCGATCTGCATGTCCTTGCGCATCTTGAGGTCCAGGGCCGCGAGGGGCTCGTCGAGGAGCAGGATCTCGGGCTGGTTCACCAGGGCGCGGGCGATGGCCACGCGCTGCTGCTGGCCGCCGGACAGGGACTCCACGTCGCGGTCTTCGTAGTCCGACATGCTGACGAGCTTGAGCACGCGTCCCACGCGTTTGTCGATCTCGTCCTCAGGCACCTTCTGGAGTTTGAGGCCGAAGGCGATGTTGTCATAGACGTCCAGGTGCGGGAAGAGGGCGTAGCGCTGGAAGACCGTGTTGAAAGGCCGTTTGTAGGGCGGGATGCCGGAGATGTCCTTCCCGTTGAGCAGGATCTCTCCCTCGTCGGGGGCGAGGAAGCCGGAGATGAGGCGCAGGGTCGTGGTCTTGCCGCAGCCGGAGGGGCCGAGCAGGGTCACGAATTCGCCTTTGCGGATATAGAGGTTGATGTCATCAAGGACGACTTTGTCGCCGAATCGCTTGCTGACGTGCTTGAGGTCGATAATGTGGTCTCCTGCCATCGTCTACCAGAGTCTGAAGTTGAGGTTATAGAGGATGCCGAAACTGAGGGAAAAACCTTCCATGAAGGAGTCGTAGGCGGCGAGGGCGTGCAGGCGGAGGTCCTGCGAGTCGCGCAGCGGGAAGAATTCGAAAATGGCACCCGCGTTCCACCAGTTGGACTCGTAGATGGTCTTCGGGGTAATGATATAGTTGCTGCGCAGGGAGAGGTCCCAGCGCTCGGAGGGGGCGTAGTCCACGCGGCCGTGGAGGGTCTGGCCGCCCAGCAGGGCGGAATAATCTTCGTTCATGCCGCAGGTGTTGCTCCAGTCGAGGGTGACGGTCCAGTCGCCCAGGAGGAGCTGGTTGCCCAGGGAGATGAGCCAGTTGTATTCTCCCTTGTCCACGCCCAGGGCGGAGACGCTCCAGAGCGGGGAATACCAGTCGTAGTCGCCGCTCCACTGCGCGGAATAGGTCCAGAGGCCGCTGCCGAAGGGGCGCTCGCCGAAGGGCGAGGTGGTCATCTGCAGGCTGAAGGTGCTCAGCTCGGACGGGGTGGTCCAGGCGACTTTGCCGCCCCATTGGTAGGGCGAGAGATCATTCCACAGCGACGAGGCGAGCAGGGGGTGGACTTCCCAGTCCCAGTCGTCGTACTCGTGGCCGCCGGTGGTGATGCAGTCCTTGCCGAGGGTGAAGGTCCAGGAGCCGAACGTGAGGTCGGCCTTGCAGAAATCGACCCAGTTGACCGTGTCGGAGTAGCCGAGCGCCTTGAAGAGCTCGAATGCGTCATAGCCGGGCTGATTGGCGGCGCCCAAGGCGAACCAGTGATTGGCGATCGTCCAGGAGAAATGCTCCGATGCGGAGCCTTCGAAAAGGGTGTAGAGGGAAGAATTGCCGAGGTCGAAACCGAATTCTCTGGGGTTTGAGGTCCAGCTCGGATTCAGATCCAGGCGCGGAATGATACTGACCTCGGCGTAGTTACCGAGATCGTCAGCCTCTTGCGAGTGCGCAAGCAAGCCGAGCAGCAGCGCTGCAATCGATAAAAGGTATTTCTTCATTTCCAACCATAAAAAGGGGTTTGGTGAAACTTCGGGGCAAAGGTAAACATTTTTTCAGTAAATTTGCCCCTGAAGGACTATTATTTCTAACAATGTATAATTTTGACGAAATCATTGACAGACGCGGCTCCCGCTGTATTAAATACGATGTTCTCGAGGCCGAGTTCGGCCGCGCCGACCTGAATGCCCTGTGGGTGGCGGATATGGATTTCCGCACGCCGGATTTCATCCTGGATGCGCTCCGGCGGCGGCTGGATCATCCGGTGCTCGGCTACCCCAGCACGGGGGCGGATTATTTCGAGATCATTTCCGATTGGGTAGCGGATCTGCACGGCTGGAAGGTGCCCGCGGAGCAGTTCCGCTATGTGCCCGGGATCGTCAAGGGTTTCGGCTTTGCGCAGCGCTGCTTCCTGCAGCCCGGCGACAAGGTGATCATCCAGAAGCCGGTCTACCACCCTTTCCGCATCGTCACCGAGATGAGCGGTTTCGAGGTGGTGAACAATTCCCTGCGGCCCGTTTATGACGAAGAGGGCTTCCTGCGGCGCTACGAGATGGATCTGGAGGATCTGGAACGCAAGATCGACGGGCGCACGCGGATGATGATCCTGTGCAATCCCCAGAATCCCGGCGGGACGGTCTGGCCGGAGGAGACGCTGCGCGAGCTGGCGGAGATCTGCGACCGGCACGGCCTCATCGTCGTCTCGGACGAAATCCATTGCGAGATGGTCCTGGGCGGCCGGAAGCACCATCCTTTCGCCTCGGTGAGCGAGGCGGCGGCTCGCTGCGCCATCACCTTCATGGCCCCCTCCAAGACCTTTAATATCGCCGGCGTGGTGAGTTCGTATGTCATCGTGCAGAATCCCGCGCTGGCGGAGCCTTTCTTCACCTACCTGGAGTCCAACGAGACGGACTACCCGCCCATCTTTTCGGCCGAGGCCACGCGTGCGGCCTACACGCCCGCAGGCAAGGTCTGGCGCTCCGAGATGCTGGATTATGTGCAGGGCAACGTGGACTTCGTGGACGGCTGGCTGCGGGAGAACCTGCCGCAGATCCGCGCCGTGCGCCCGGACGCGTCGTTCCTGGTATGGCTGGACTGCCGCAAGCTGGGGCTGGAGCAACCCGCGCTCGTGGACCTGTTCGTTAACAAGGCCCGCCTCGCGCTGAATGACGGGACCGTCTTCGGGGACGAGGGCAAAGGTTTTATGAGGCTGAATGTCGGGTGCCCGCGGGAGAATCTGCGCGCGGCCCTGGAATCGCTGCGGGGCGCCCTGCGCGCCTAGACGTTCACGATGCCGTCCGCCACGGCGTGGGCCACGCATTCCACGATGCTGTCCAGGCCGAATTTTCCTTTGATACGCTCTTTGTAGCTGTCCACGGTGTTGAGGGTGATCTCCAGGGCCGAGGCGATCTGGGTGTTGCTGTAGCCGGAGGTGGTGAGCTGGAGTACTTCCAACTCCCTGGGCGTCAGGCCCATGGGCTTGCGGGCCGACAGGTTCTGCGCACCGCCGAAGAGTCGCAGGATTTCCGCTTCGTTGATCGTCTCGCCGAAGAACAGGCATTTGCCGTCCGCGACGTCGCAGATGGCCCGGATGATGGATTCGGGGGCGGAATCCTTGGCCAGGTAAGCCGCGGCGCCGGAGCTGATGGCCTTGAGGATGTAGGCTGGTTTCTTGTAGTGCGACAGGACCAGCGAGCGCACGGTGGGAAAGGCTTCCCGGAAGATGCCCAGCAGGGTCAGGCCGTCCGTTTCCGCTTCCAGCGAAATGTCCACCACCGCGACGTGCGTCTCCGGATGGGCGTTCAGAAAGGCCACGGCGGCGCCGGGAGAAGAGACGTGTTCGACGGAGCCGAAGGCGGGATCGGAGGAGAGCGTCAGTTTGAGCCCCATCACAAAGACGGCTGAGTCTTCAATGAGCAGTACGTTTATCATAAGTCGATCGTTATCTCAAGTCCTTTTCCGGGCAGGTTCCGGGTCTGCATTTCAGCCCCCATCTTGCCGAGGAGTTCGCGCGTGATGACCAGGCCCAGCCCGTGGCCCCAGGCGGCACCTTCTTTCATCCCCGGGCCTTCGTCCGTGATGGTGATGGTCTTTTCCCGGGCCTTCAGCCGCACTTTCCCGCCCGGAGGCGTGACTTTCACGGCATTGTCCAGCAGGTTCCGCAGGCAGGTCAGCAGCATATTGCGGTCGGTGCGCACGGTCAGTGTGGGCGGGATGTCGATCTCGATGAGCTCGCTCCTCTGCACGCTCCCGGCGGCCTCGGCGGCCAGTTCCGCAAGCTTCTCTTCGCGCATGGCCGGCTCCAGCATCCCCTTCTGGTTCAGGGACCAGAGCAGGAGGTTTTCCAGCAGGGCGCCGGTGTTCTCGGCCGAGGCGCTCAGGGCCTGCAGCCCCTCTTTGAGCTGCGCCGGGCTGAGGCGTTCGGCCTGCTCCAGCAGCTGCCGGGCCAGCAAGCGGTTGCCGGAGACGGGGTTCCGCAGGTCGTGGGAGATGATGGAGAAGAAGCGGTTGCGGGTGTCCAGCTGCGCCATCAGCAGCCGGCGTTCGCGCTGGCGGATGATCGTCCACACGAGGGCGCCGATCAGCAGCAGGTAGAGCAGCAGAAAGGGCCAGCGCAGCCACAGGGGCAGCGGGACGCGGATTTCGCGGATGGCGGAACTGCCCTTTTCCCAGCGGCCGAAGAGGTCCGAGTCCTGTTCCTCGAGGATGTGGCGCCCGGGCTGGATGCCCTCCGGGAGGCCGGAGAAGCGGCCGGGTGTCCACGCTCCCCCGCTGAGGCGGTAGCGGTGCCGGATCAGTAGCTGCAGGGGCAGATTGCCTGCCGTGCGGATGGCGAGCAGGCTGTCGGGATGGAAAAGCGCCGCGCCCTCGAGGCCGCCGAATGCCAGGCGGCCGTCGGAGAGGATGCAGGCGGTCTTTTCGCCGAAAACATCCGAGGGGAAGCCCAGTTCTTTGGGCACCCGCCCGATGCTGCCGTCGGTGTCCACGAAGTACAGGCCCTCTTCCGTTCCGGCCCAGAGGCGCCCCTTGGCATCGGCGCGGACGGACTGGACCAGTTTGCCTTTGAACAGCGGTGCCCGCCCCGGCGTCCAGAGTCCCGCGCGGGTGGCTGCCCAGAGCGTTCCGTCCGGGGCGAGGCAGAGGTCCGTGACATAGTTGTCCGGAATGGAGAGGCTGTCCAAGGGGTTTGGCAAGTATTTGGTAACCAGCCTGGTATCCTTGTCGATGAGATTGAGGCCCGCCTCCGTGGTGCCATAGGCCAGGTTTCCGTCGGCATCCTCGATGAGCCGGCTTCCCAGCCGGGAACTCAGGTAGATGGCGGAGTCGGCCGGGGGCTGCGGATAGAAGAACGGACTCAGCCATTCGGGCGGCAGGGTCCGGCCGCTGTTGCGGTCCCATTCGTTGATGCCGACGCCCTCCCAGGAGACCACATAGAAGCGGCCGTCGCGGCTCTCCAGGAAGTCTGCGATCCAGTTGTAGTGGCTGCGGTCTTCCCAGGCCACGATGTGCTGTTGCGGGTCGATGGGGCCGCTGATCTTGCCGTGGCGCCGTTTCCCGTTCTGGACGATGTCGAAGCCGGTATTGTTCCAATAGCCGATGTACAAGGCCCCTTCCCTATCCTCATAGAGGCTGGATATGCGCTCGTCGTGGGTCCCGATCCGGAGTTTTCCGTCCCGGGTCTGCAGGAGGGCGGTCACCTGGGCGGTCGAGATCGTCTGCACCTGCTGCAGGCCCGGGCAGAGCACCGACAGGCCGTTGTCCCCGCCCGTCCAGAGGTTGCCCTGGCGGTCTTCGAAGAGGCAGTAGAGTTCGCCGGAAGAGAGGCTGGCGGGGTCCTCCGGGTCGTGGGTGAATACCCGGGTCGCTTCCGGGCTTCCGGGATCGACCAGGCCCAGTCCATAGGAGCCGGCGGCCCAGAGCCGGCCCTCCCTGTCCGCGAGCAGGCGGGCGTGGGAGATGGGCAGCCGCCCGTGGTCGATCACGTCCGTCTCGCCGAAAGTGTTCAGCGTACTCCGGCCGTCGTCGAAAGCATAGAGCGTGCCGCCGAGTTCGGCGTAACTGCCTGAGCAGTGGCCTTCTGTGTAGCGGAGGCGGGCCTGGGGACGGTCCCGGTCCGCGACGAATTGTGTCCTGACAATGCGTCCGCCCAGCCAGAGCGTCCCGGCGCTGTCTTCGAATATCTGATAATAGGGATAGTCGCCTTCGTTGTAGCGTTTGTCATAAAGGGTCCGCTGCTCTTCCCGGATGCCGTCCTCCGGTGAGAAGGAGAGTTTTACCAGCAGGCTGTCCCCCACCGTCGCCCAAACGTATCCGTCGGAGTCTGCCAGGAGGGCGCGGATGTTGCCGCCCCGGTAGGCTTCGGCCACCGCCTGTCCGGGCATCTCCAGCACCTGCAGTCCTTCGGTGGTGCCGGCCCAGATCCTGTTGCGGGGGTCCACGGCCAGGGCGGTGATGCGCCTGCCGGGAATCAGGGTCCGGAATGCTTCGCCGTCAAAGCGGCTCAGGCCGCCCCGCGTGCCCACCAACAGGGCGCCGTCCGCATCCTGCGCGATGGCGTACACCGTGTTGGAAGGCAGTCCTTCGGCCGACAGATAGTTGACAAAGCGGGGCCGGAAAGGCTCCGTCCCGCCCGGCGCGGAGCGGGCATTCAAGCTGACGGCGAGCAGCAGCGTGAATATGACGGAGAAAGGACGCATCTTGTCGCAAATATAACAAATTCCCACCGGAATAACCTCGGTTATTTGTTCTGCTGTGGCGGATTCCACCACAAGGATGAATCCGGTGAAAGGTATCTTTGTCAAAAATCTTTTTCTATGAAGAAAATGCTTTCTTTACTGGCTGTTTTGCTGTCGCTGGCCCTCCTGCCGGCCGGCGGGCAGAACGTGAAAATCGTGAGCCAGACCTGCCCCGATTGCGGCGTGACGGTCTATGGGCGGCTTCTCGAGCCCTCGGACCACAAACCCGGATGCAAGTGGTATGTCGAACCCGAAACGGAGTCTTCCCACAACCACGAATCCGAATCTTCCTGGGGATCCTCGGCCTACTCCGACAGCCATTCTTTCGGTCTGATCGAAGGGAAACCGCTGACCAATGATGAATACTACGAACTCCTGCTCCGGACGCATTGCGACTACTGCGGAGGTGAAGGGACCAATCACGCTGCCGACTGCATTATCGGCAAGACGTACAAACTCTGGCAGGATGCCATGCATGCCGGGCGGGAATGGGACGCGATCCGCCTGCGGGACAATGTGGTGACCCTGATGCTCGGGACCACTTCCGGGATGGATAAGATCCACGCGATGCGCGGGGTGAGCGTCCCGAAGCCCGACCCTGAACCGGTCGCCGCCGAGAAGCCCAGCACCAAACTGAAGGACTATACCCCCGCGCCGGAAAAGCCCGCCGTCAGCGTCAGCGCGCCCTTGATTCCCTGTCCGCTGGCGCAGCACGCTCCCGAGTTCTCCGGCATCAATGAGCACGACATTGTCTATGACAAACCCCAGAGCCTCTCCGCGCAGCATCCCTGGGGTGAGGTTGATCTGGATGAGCTGCGGCGGGTGAAGCGTCTGGGCTACCTCGACTTCCTGTCGGATTATGATATTGAGCGATATAGCAATACGCCCGGGGGTACGGTCATTCTGGGGAAACGCACGCCCGAAGGAAAGACGCTGTGGATGGTGATGCAGCGTAACCAGGAGAGCGGAAAGTACACCGGGAGCGTGATGAATGACACAGAAGACAGTGTCGGGAAAATGGTTTCGCCGCAGGATGTCCGTCTGGAGGCGGAAGGAAGCCTCGTCGTGATGGAGTTTTCCGGTGGCTATAAAGTGGTCAAGACCATCGACGGCATTCTGGTGGTAAGGGGCTACAATATCGAAGTTCTCCCCTTGCGGGTCGATGGCCATCCTGTCATTTCGTGGAGTCAGGATCCATCCTGGGAAGGAAAAGTATTTGCCAAAGAAACCCGGCTGTACAATGACAAAGGGCAGACAATTGCAGAAGGAGAGCAACTGGAGTACTATGATGATGCTGTTATTGCCAGGATGGATAACGGGGCCCGCGCAACGCTTTACAACTGGCAGGGCGGGAGTCTTTTCTTTGATGTGGGCGGTAGGAATTCCGACAGGATGGAAGACATCCGGTGCTACAACAGTGACCGGGGCTCCTATTATGTCATCAAAATACGCGAGGGCCGATACGCCCTGATTGGCAAGGGTTTCCGCCGCGTAGGCGGCACCTATGCTTCGGCCGATGAGGCCCACGCAGCTTGGAAACAACAATAAATGAATGAGATAATGAAACGATTCCTGATTGTTTTTGCGGCCGTCCTGCTGCTCTTCTCCGCTTGCGGCGGCGGGGAGAAGAACTATTTCACCGATCTGTCCAAGGGCGAGACTTTCCTCAGTCTGCTCGCCTTCGAGGACGGAAGCCAGAAGGGCTATACGGTCATCTCGGATGTCCTGTATGCCGGCTCCGACACTTCGTCCCGCTACAAGATGGTCTTCTACCTGCCCGACGGCTGGGACGATACGTATCCGATTTTCCTGGATCGGTATGTGCCGCAGGAAGGGCCTGCGTGGACCGCTTATCAGGGGGCTCCCGTGGCCGAGGCCGCACTGAAGGAGGGCAATATGATTGTCGTCCTCGTGGCCTATGACGAATGGACGGCCATTCCGGACATCCTGCTGGCTGAATTCTTCCTCAAGGAGAACGATGCCGTCCTCCCGGGCGACAGCCGGCAGATCCTTACTACCGCTTATTTTGAATTCGAATGATGATGAAAACGATTCTTGTAGTTTTGATGGCGTCCGCCCTGTTCTTTTCTGCGGGACGCCAGGACCGCGTGACTTTCGTGGATAAGGGCGTGGAGAAGTGCGCGCTCAAGTCCGGGGACCGCAATGGAGACGGCGTGCTGAGCCGCGAGGAGGCCGATGCGCTGGAGGTGCTGAACCTGACCCCCTACCGCATTGACATTTTCGAGGTGGGCAGCTATGCCGACTTGAAGCAATTCCCGCATCTGAAGCAGGTCTGGCTGGGCGACAGCGAGGTCCAGGAGCTGGATCTGTCGGCGAATTACCAGCTTGAAATGGTGTGTGTCCAGAGCGAGGCGCTCAAGGTGTTGACGCTGGCCGTCGGCTGTGCTCCGAAACTGGCTATGCCGAACCGGGAAGGGGAACTCGTCGTCCGCCGGAAGTACAGCGAGAACGACCCCAATTCAATTTGGTACCGATAGCGAGTCTGCGCCGTGAAAAGATTGCTATTATTGACGATTCTGATCGGCGGGCTCGCCGCTGCGCAGACGCCGGAAGAGCTTTATCAGCAGTATATTACGCCGGAGACCCAGGCGATCCTGGATCGTTTCGAGGAGGCGGAGCGGCAGACGCAGGAGGCCGAGGAGGCCGCCCGGACCAAGAAGACGCTGGCGCTGGCGGCGGCCGTTCTCATCGGCCTGATCCCCGTGGGTGCGACCGTCCGGAACATCGTGCGGAAGAAAAGCTGGAAAGAGAATCCTTCCGGCACGCTGCAGGCGCTGGGCGTCAGCGTTTTGGGCGGAGCTGTGCTGTTCGCGCTCAACTACGGCGTGTTCCTGCTGAAGATCCGCTACGGCGATGCCTTCAACACGGCCTTCGTCTTCCTGATCGTGGCCGTGTTGATCGCCGGGAGTATTTATCTGTACCGGAAGAAGGACTGAGCCGCTAGTCTTTCGCTTCCCGCAGGTCCTTGTCGGTCATTGCGCAGACGCAGGAGTCGGACCAGACGTTTTCGGCCGTCTCCACCATATCCACGACCGTGTAGATGGGCAGGATGAGGCCCATCACTTCCACCGGCGCTCCGATTCCCGTCATCAGGGAGAGCGTCAGGAAGAAGCAGCCCATCGGCACGCCGGCGTTGCCCACGGCGGCGATCACGGAGATCAGCACCCAGAGCAACATCTGCCAGATGCTCAGGTCCATCCCCCCGCAACTCATCACGAAGAGCGAGGTCACCAGGATGAAGGCCGCGCAGCCGTTCATGTTGATGGTGGTGCAGATCGGGAGTACGAAGCGGGCGACCTTGGGGTCAGCGCCCAGCCGGTTCTCGGCGGAGGAGAGGGTGACGGGCAGGGTGGCGGCGGAGCTCTTGGTGAAGAGGGCCATCACCACGGCGGGACTCATCGCGCGGAAGACCTTCAGCGGGTTGAGCCCGCGGACGAGCAGGATGAGCGGCAGGACCACGGCGAACTGGACGAGGTTGCCGATCAGGATGACGGCGGCCCAGCGGCCGAGCGAGCCCAGGATGAGGCCGCCGGCGAGCTGGGAGCTCAGTTGGGCGGCGAAGGCCACGATGCCCAGCGGGAGGGTCTTGATGAGGGCGCGGATGAGGCGGTAGAAGACTTCCTGCAGGCCCTCGATACCATTGACCAGCACGCTCTTGCGCTCGGAGTCGGGCATGAAGCAGATGGCGAGGCCGAAGGCCGCGGCGATGAGCAGGATGCTCAGGACGTTGCCGGAGAGCAGGGGCTGGATGAGGTTGTCGGGGACGACGGAGATGATATGGTTGTAGAAACTCCCCTCTCCCTCGACGGCGGCGCTGCCGGCAATCATTTCTTTCGGGATGGGGGTCGGGGCGATCAACAGATAGAGTCCCAGACCCACCAGGGCCGCGAGGAAGGTGGTAAGCAGGGTGTAGGTGAGGGTGTGGGTGAAGATGCGGCGGGTGCTTTTCTGGCGCCCGAAACTGATCAGGGTGGTGAGGATGGCGAGGGCCACCGTGGGGACGGCGAGGAACTGGAAGAGCCGGGTATAGATGGTGGCGATGAAGTCGCAGACGGCGAGGACGGGCTCCCAGCGGAGGATGCCCAGGATGACGCCCAGGGCCAGGGCGCTGAGCCACCAGATAAGTTGTTTGTTACTGTCTTTCATTGATTTGTGATATTATTCGACGCTGTCGAGGTCAACGTCGGGCAGGGCGTTGAGGCGCTCCAGCAGCTGGACGGTGGTCTCTTTCTTCTTGATGCGGAGCTGGGTCTCGAGGCGGTAGCGTTCGCCCTGGCGGGACAGGGAGCAGTCGGAGACTTCCTTGCCCAGGGTTTCGAGGGCCTGGATCAGCGCTTTGCGGTCCGCTGCGGAGAAGACGGCACGGGCTTCGCGTTCTCCGACGCGGATGGTGTAGAAGTGCAGGGCTTCGAGGCTGGCGAGGACCAGGATGGCGCAGAGGCCGGCCATCCAGTAGAGGCCGCAGCCGGCGCTCAGGCCGATGGCGCCGGTGACCCAGAGTCCGGCCGCGGTGGTCAGGCCGCTGACATGTTTGTTCTTCATGATGATACCGCCGCCGAGGAAACCCAGGCCGCCGACTACGCCGGCGGCGACGCGGGCTGCGTCGAAGCGATCGGCTCCTGCGAAGCCGTATTGGGAGATGATCATGAAGAGGGCGGAGCCCAGGGCGACGAGGACGTGGGTGCGGATACCGGCTCCCTTGGATCGGAGTTCGCGTTCATAGCCGATGGCTGCGCCGAGAAGGCCGGCGACGACTAGGCGGATGGACAATTCTAACGCAAGTGTCATAGCACAATCATAATAACCCCCAAAGTTACAGAAAAATCTGAAAAACCTTACACTTCCCCAAAATCCGCCACCCGCCCCTGTCATCCTGAGCGCCCCCCTGTCATCCTGAGCGCCTCCCTGTCATCCTGAGCGAAGCGAAGGATCTACATCCCCCGTCGTGGCAGCCCGCTCCTCCCGGGCCTGCGCGCTGACGTCGGGCCTCGCTGATCGCCGCAGGCCCGGGAGGCCGGTCTACCCGTCGGGGTGCGCCAGAGCCCGATTCCCACCCCGCCGCCTGCTTTTCTCTCGGCCGGGGTGCGCCAGAGCCCGATTCTCACCCCGCCGCTTGGTTTTCGCTCCGTCGGGGTGTGCCAGAGCCCGATTCTCACCCCGCCAGGGCCGCCCGACGGCGGCGGTGCTCGGGCGGTCGCCGCCTCGCGGATGCGAGGCTCGGCGGCTCCCGCCGTGGTTGGTTGGCTAGCCGGACTTCAGAGCCGATGGCAGTCCTCGGGGGCGCCAGCGCCTCGGAAGGCGGTCCTCAGACCGCCCGGCGGAGACCGGGACGGAGCGCGAAGCGCGATGTCGGTAGGTCGGGAGCCGCGGGGGTAGCGAACGGAGTGAAACGCAGTGAGCGGATAAGGGGGCAGCGCCTCCTCAAGTTCGGCTCGGCGCTTAGCGGGAGGCGGGCTGAGAGCTTTGGGGGGCTCTCAGCCGCCCCCGCTCGCCTGGCAGGGCGGCCCGGAACCAGAGAGAGGCAGCGGCGACATCTCGGCCAGGAGCGGAGAGGGGGCCTAGTGCTCCCGGAACAAGAAAAGTTGAGTCCATTTGTAGATAGGTGTCCAGAAAATCGCCATCTGGTGCAAAATAACTGGCTACCTATCCCCTGAAACCTACAATATCGACCCAAAAACCCGATAGGTATCCACAAATAACGCGTAGAATGACGTTTTTGTGGACACCTGTTTTGGAGGATGGCTTCGAGATCCCGGGTCGGACCCGGGATGAGGGGGTAGATCTTTCGCTGCGCTCAGAATGACGGGTTGGCTGACCCGGGAGGAGGGACTGGATATACGAGATCTCCCGTAACGTCCTTGAAACCAGGACACCTCGGGAGAAAAAGGCCTAAAACTCCCGTGGTCTAGTAGATTTAGGGACACCTCGGGAACCTGGAGGTATCATAGGATTGAAGATCCCGGGTCAAGGCCGATAGATCCTTCGCTGTGCTCAGGATGACAAGGATGGCGGTGGTTGAGAGGGCTTGGATGAGGTTTGGCGGGTCGGTGGTGAGTTTTTTGGGTGGTTTGGGTGTTTTTTGAATTTTTTTACTATCTTTGTCCAAGTTATGCAGTGTGTGTATTATCAGATTTCCCGTCGAGACCGAAGATAGGAGGCGTAGAACCCTCCCACATCCCCGGAAATTCGATATATATCCCAATTCAGAATTTTCGCCTCAATAATTGCAATTGACAATCTCGGTTTGTCTTGCCATTAGGGGCCATATTGTATAGTAATGAACGTTCAAGTTATGGTGGCCGATGAGCGCCACACCCGCTATGCGGAAGCGATCTGCCAGGAGATCTACATTTCTTCCCTGGAACGCAAGACCGGCATTGCCAAACGTACGCCGGAGTACATCATCGAGAAGATGCTCGCCGGAAAGGCGGTGATCGCCCTGACCGATGAGGGAGAGTTCGCCGGATTCTCCTACATCGAGTCCTGGGGCGGCAAGAGCTTCGTGGCCAATTCGGGCCTCATCGTGGCCCACCAGTTCCGCGGCCAGGGCATTGCCAAGCGCATCAAGGAGCAGACTTTCATCCTGTCCCGCAAGCTCTTCCCTGATGCCAAGATCTTCTCCATCACCACGGGCGCTGCGGTGATGAAGATGAACTACGAGTTCGGGTTCCGCCCCGTCCCCTACTCCGAGCTGACGGACGATCCGGAGTTCTGGAAAGGTTGCGAGGGCTGCCGGCATTTCGACATCCTGCAGAGCCACGATTACAAGATGTGCATCTGCACCGGCCTGCTCTATGATCCCAAGGAGCACCTGGAGATCCATTCGCCGGGGGAATAGATTTTTCGCTTCGCTCAAAATGACAAAGGATCGCTAAAAGACATTTTGGATCGCTAAAAAGATATTTTATGGAAAAGAAAAAGAAGGTCGTGGTCGCGTTCAGCGGCGGTCTGGATACCTCCTACACGGTGATGTACCTCGCCAAAGAAAAAGGCTATGAGGTCCACGCCGCCTGTGCCAACACGGGCGGATTCAGCCCCGAGCAGCTCCGCACCAACGAGGAGAACGCCTACAAGCTGGGCGCCACGAAATATGTGACCCTCGACGTCACGCAGGAATACTACGCCAAGAGCCTCAAGTATATGATCTGGGGCAATGTGCTCCGCAACGGCACCTATCCCATCTCGGTATCCTCCGAGCGCATCTTCCAGGGTATGGCCATCGCCCGCTACGCCAACGAGATCGGCGCGGACGCCATCGCCCACGGCTCCACCGGTGCCGGCAACGACCAGGTCCGTTTCGATATGACCTTCCTGGTGATGTGCCCCCAGATGGAGATCATCACCCTCACCCGCGACGGCAACCTCTCCCGCAAGGACGAGGTGGACTATCTCAACGCCCACGGCTTCAATGCCGATTTCGCGAAGCTCAAATACTCCTACAATGTCGGCATCTGGGGCACTTCCATCTGCGGCGGCGAGATCCTCGATTCAAAGCAGGGCCTGCCCGAGAGCGCCTACCTCAAGCAGGTCTCCAAGACCGGCTCCGAGATCCTGAGCCTGGGCTTCGAGAAGGGTGAACTGAAGAGCGTGAACGGCGTGGAATACACCGACAAGATCGCCGCCATCCAGGCCGTGGAGGCCGTGGGAGCTTCCTACGGCATCGGCCGCGATATGCACGTGGGCGATACGATCATCGGCATCAAGGGCCGTGTGGGCTTCGAAGCCGCCGCGCCGATGCTCATCATCGGGGCCCATAAATTCCTGGAGAAATTCACCCTCTCCAAGTGGCAGCAATACTGGAAAGACCAGGTCGCGAATTGGTACGGGATGTTCCTGCACGAGAGCCAGTATCTCGAGCCCGTGATGCGGGACATCGAGGCGATGCTCGAGAGCAGCCAGCGCAACGTGAACGGCACCGTGACCCTCGAACTCCGCCCCTACGGTTTCTCCACCGTGGGCGTGGACTCCCCCGACGATCTGCTCAAGAGCAAGCTCGGCGAGTACGGCGAGACCCAGCGGGGCTGGACGGCCGCGGAGGCCAAGGGCTTCATCAAGGTCACGTCCACGCCGCTGCGTGTCTATTACGGCAATCACCCGGAAGAATTCAAGGGCGATGATTAAGGTCGGCATTATCGGCGGCGCCGGCTACACGGCGGGCGAGTTGATACGCATCCTGGTGAATCACCCGGAGGCGGAGATCGTCTTCGTGCACTCGGGCAGCAACGCCGGCAATCCCCTCCACGCCGTCCACAGCGGCCTGCTGGGCGAGACGGATCTGCGTTTCAGTGACAACTGGGACCTCGATGCCGTGGACGTGCTTTTCCTCTGCTCTGCGCACGGGAAGAGCCGGGAGTTCTGGGAGCAGAACCCCTGCCCCGCCGGCCTGAAGGTAGTGGACCTCGCGCAGGACTACCGCGACGAATCCGAAGGCTATGTCTATGGCCTGCCCGAATGGCAGCGGGACAAGATCCGCTGCGCCGACAAGATCGCCAATCCCGGCTGTTTCGCCACGGCCATCCAGCTCGGGCTGCTGCCCCTCGCGGACGCCGGCCTGCTCTCCGGGACCGTCCACGTGACCGCGATCACGGGTTCGACGGGCGCGGGGGTCAAGCCCTCGGTGACCACTCATTTCAGCTGGCGCAGCGACAATCTCTCGACCTACAAGGTCTTCGAGCACCAGCATCTGAAGGAAATCTGCCGCAACCTCGGAGAGATCCTTCGCTTCGCTCAGGATGACAGGAAGTGTTGTCCTCCTTCGATCCAGTTCGTGCCGATGCGGGGCGACTTCGCCCGGGGCATCTTCGCGAGCATCACCCTGGACTGCCCGCTCGACGGCGCCCGGGCACTCTCCCTGTACAAGGACTACTACGCCGATGCGCCTTTCACCTTCGTGTCCGACACGCCGGTAGATCTCAAGCAGGTGGTCAATACCAACAAGTGCCTCCTCGCGCTGGAGAAGCACGGCGATACCCTCGTGGTCAGTTCGGTGATCGACAACCTTCTCAAAGGGGCCTCCGGACAGGCGGTCCAGAATATGAACTTGATTTTCGGAATTCCGGAGACTTCCGGCCTGAAGCTGAAGGCATCAGCATTCTAGCGAGCGATGGAACTTTTCGATGTCTATTCCCTTTTTGACGTGGCGCCCGTGCGGGCGCGCGGATGCACCGTCTGGGACGACAAGGGGCAGGAATACCTCGACCTTTACGGCGGGCACGCCGTGATCTCCGTGGGCCACTGCCATCCGCATTATGTGGCCGCCCTGAAGGAGCAGCTGGACCGGATCGGTTTCTACTCCAACAGCGTGCGCAACCCCCTGCAGGAGCAGCTGGCGAAGCGCATCGGCGAGGTCAGCGGCTATGAGGATTACAGCCTGTTCCTCGACAACAGCGGTGCGGAATCCAACGAGAACGCCGCCAAGCTGGCTTCCTTCCACACCGGCAAGGACCGTATCATTGCCTTCCGGCGCAGTTTCCACGGCCGCACTTCCGGCGCCGTGGCCCTGACGGACAACCCGGCGATCATCTCCCCTTTCAATGCCCACCACCGCGTGACCTTCTGTGACTTGAACGACGGCACGGCCGTCGCCGACGAACTCGCCAAGGGGGGCGTCGCGGCCGTAATTGTGGAGGGTATCCAGGGTTGCGGGGGCATCCACGTGCCCGAGCCGGGCTTCCTGCAGCATCTATCCCGCCTGTGCGAGCACTACCACGCCGCGCTCATCCTCGACGAGGTGCAGAGCGGCTACGGACGCACGGGCAAATTTTTCGCCCACCAGTGGGCGGGTATCCGGCCCGACATCATCACCCTCGGCAAGGGCATCGCGAACGGATTCCCCTGCGGGGGCATCCTGATCTCCCCGGCATTCCGGCCGCGCAAGGGTATGCTCGGCACCACTTTCGGGGGCAATTACCTCGCCTGCGCGGCGGCCCTCGCCGTGCTGGACATCATCGAGCAGGAGGACCTGGTGGAGAACGCCCGCGTCGTGGGCGAATACCTCAAGGCCCATCTCCCGCAGAGCCCGCGCATCAAGGAGGTCCGCGGTCGCGGCCTGATGCTCGGCATCGAGATGAACGAGAGCGTCGCTCCCCTGCGGAAGGCGCTCCTCTACGACAAGCACATCTTTACCGGCGTGGCCGGAACGAATATGATACGGCTGCTCGCCCCGCTCTGCCTCACGCAGGCCGAGGCGGACCGTTTCCTGCAAGCATTCAACGAAGTTCTCGCGCAATGAAATCCTTCTTCCACGTCAGCGATATCGGCGACCTCGGCGCAGCGCTCGAGGAAGCCCGGCAGGTGAAGGCCACCCCCTTCGCCTGGAAGCATCTCGGAACGGACAAGACCATCATGCTGGTCTTCTTCAACAGCAGCTTGCGCACCCGCCTGAGCAGCCAGAAGGCCGCGCTGAACCTGGGGATGAATCCCATCGTGCTCAACATCGGGCAGGACAGCTGGAAGCTGGAGACTCAGATGGGCGTGGTGATGGACGGCGATAAGTCCGAGCATCTGCGCGAGGCCATCCCGGTGATGACCTCCTATTGCGACCTGATCGGCATCCGTTCTTTCGCGGGCCTGACGGACCGCGGATACGACTATTCCGAGACTGTCCTGCGCCAGTTCATCGACTATGGCGGCAAGCCGGTGATCAGCCTGGAGTCCGCCACCGTGCATCCCTGCCAGGCTTTCGCGGACCTGATCACCATCGAGGAATACCGCACCAAGCCGCGTCCCAAGGTGGTGATGACCTGGGCCCCGCACCCGCGGGCTCTCCCCCAGGCCGTCCCGAACTCTTTCGCCGAATGGATGAATGCGGCGGACGTGGACTTCGTGATCACGCATCCCCGCGGCTATGAACTCGACCCCGCTTTCGTCGGTCCCGCCCGCGTGGAGTATGACCAGATGAAGGCCCTGGAAGGGGCGGATTTCGTGTATGCCAAGAACTGGTCCTGCCCCGGGGTCACGAATCCCGCCCAGTACGGCCAGGTCCTCAGCAAGGATATGAGCTGGACCGTGGATGCGAAGCACATGGCCGTGACGGACAATGCTTATTTCCTGCACTGCCTGCCCGTGCGGCGCAATATGATCGTGTCCGACGAGGTGATCGACTCCCCGCGGAGCCTGGTGATCCCGGAGGCGGCCAACCGCGTCGTGTCCGCCCAGGTGGTGATGAAACGCATGCTCGAGAGCCTATGATCAGCGTCTACAAGGTCGGGGGCAATGTCGTGGACGATCCGGCGGCGCTGGATCGTTTCTGCCGCGCATTCGCCGCGCTGGAGGGGCCGAAAGTGCTCGTCCACGGGGGCGGCGTGCGGGCCAGCCAGGTGCAGAAGGCCCTGGGCCAGGAGCCCGTCAAGATCGAGGGGCGGCGCGTCACCGACGCGGCCGCGCTCGAGGTCGTGACGATGGTCTATGCCGGCTGGTGCAACAAGGACATCGTCTCCCGCCTGCAGGCGCTGGGCTGCAACGCCATCGGCCTCGCCGGCTGTGACGGGGGCGTGCTCACTGCCAAGCGCCGCCCGCCCAAGACCCTCAGCGACGGGGTGACGAAAGTGGATTTCGGCTTCGTGGGCGACGTCACGGCGGCTTCGGTCAACGCTCCGTTCCTGCACAGCCTGCTGGACGGCGGGCTGGTGCCCGTACTCAGTGCGATCAACCACGACGGCGCCGGGCAGCTGCTCAATACCAATGCCGACACCGTGGCCGCTGCGATTGCCGTAGCGCTGGGTGCAAAACTATTTTATTGTTTCGAAAAAAATGGCGTACTTTGTGACCGGAATGACGAAAGCAGCGTGATTCCGATCCTGGACCCGGCGCTTTGCCGGACGCTGCAGGCCGAAGGGCGCATCGCCGAGGGGATGATCCCCAAGCTCGACAATGCGTTCCGGGCTCTGCGGGACGGTGCGGCCGGAGTCGTGATACGCAGCGCCGACCTGTCCGAGACAGGCGGCACCGAATTGAAGTTATGAGCTTGAAGGAAGATTCCATACAGCTGCTCCGGCAGATGGTGCGCATCCCCTCCCGTTCGGGTGAGGAAGGCGCCGTGGCCGCGCTTGTGAGCGGGGCGCTCGATGCGTGGGGAATCCCCCACGAGATCGTCCGGGGCAACGTGCTGGCCCTCAACCGACGATTCGACCCCTCCAAGCCTACCCTCGCCCTCGACGCCCACCTGGACACGGTCCCTGCCAACGGCGGCTATACCCGTGACCCGTTCGACTCCGGCAACGACCCGGATATCATTTACGGTCTGGGCTCCAATGACGATGGCGGAAGTGTAGTGTCGATGATCGCTGCGTTCCGCCATTTCTTTGACGCCCGGATGCCGTTCAACCTGATGCTGGTCCTCTCCTGCGAGGAAGAGGTGGCCGGGCCGGACGGCGCCCGCTGGCTCTTCGCGCCCGACGGGCTTTTCGCCTCCAGCGGGGCCTGGCCGATGCCGAAACGGGTCATCGTGGGCGAACCCACCGGGATGCGCATCGCGAGCAGCGAGCGCGGCCTGCTGGTGCTGGATGGCGAGGCGCAGGGCGTGAGCGGCCACGCGGCCCGCGGCGAAGGGGTGAACGCCCTCTACATCGCCCTCGACGACATCGCGGCCCTGCGCTCGCACCGCTTCACGCGACATTCGGATTTGATGGGCGACGTGCATCTCAACGTGACGATGATTTCCGCCGGACAGGCGCACAATGTGATTCCCGACGTATGCCGCTTCGTCGTGGACATCCGCCCGACCGAACAGTACACCAACCCCGAGATCGTGGAGGAACTGCAGGCGCTCTGCCGCAGCAAGCTCAGCCCCCGCAATCTCGCCAACCGCTCCTCTGCGACGCAGAGCGGCTCTCCCCTGCTCGCCGCCGCGGCGCAGCTCGGCATCGAGACCTATTCCTCGCCTACGACCTCCGACTGGATGCGCATCGGCTGCGATGCGGTCAAGATGGGACCCGGCGAGTCCGCCCGCTCCCACAAGGCGGACGAATACATCCTCGCCCGCGAGATTTCGGAGGGGATAGATGGATATATAGCATTTATTGAGACTCTATATGGCTACTCTCTGGAATAAAGGCACTTCCGCAACGGAAGCCGTGGAGCGTTTTACGGTCGGGAACGACCGGGTCCTCGACCGCAGGCTCGCCCGTTATGATGTGCAGGGTTCGCTCGCGCACATCCGGATGCTCGCGCAGATCGGCCTGCTGACCGAGGACGAATGTGCGGTCCTGACCGCCGCGCTGGAGCGCATCGCCGCACGGATCGAGGCGGGCGATTTCGAACTCGAACCCGATGTGGAAGACATCCATTCGCAGGTGGAACTGCTGCTCACCCGGGAGCTGGGAGAACTGGGCGGCAAGATTCATTCCGGCCGCTCCCGCAACGACCAGGTCCTCGTGGACATCAAACTTTTCCTGCGCGACGAACTGCTTGCCGTGCGCGAGGAGGTCCTGACCCTGTTCCGCACCCTGCAGGCCCTCAGCGAGCAGTATAAAGAAGTGCTCCTGCCCGGGTACACGCACATGCAGGTGGCGATGCCCTCTTCTTTCGGCCTGTGGTTCGGCGCATATGCCGAGGCCCTCGTGGACGATATGAACGTCCTCGGCGGAGCGTGGAAGGTGGTGGACCGCAACCCGCTCGGCTCGGCCGCGGGCTATGGCAATTCCTTCCCCCTGGACCGGCAGATGACCACCGACCTGCTCCACTTCGCCTCCCCTGTCTACAATAGCGTCGCCGCCCAGATGCAGCGCGGGCGCACGGAGCGGACCGTGGCTTCGGCCCTGGGTGGCATCGCGCTCACGCTCAATAAGTTCGCGGCGGACTGCTGCCTGTATATGTGCCCCAATTTCGGCTTCATCCATTTCCCGGACGAGCTGACCACGGGCTCCAGCATCATGCCCCACAAGAAGAATCCCGACGTCTGGGAGATCCTGCGCGGCAAGTGCAACCGCATCCTCTCCTGCGAGAACGAGATCGCCCTCCTCTGCAGCAACATGCCCCACGGCTACCACCGCGACGCCCAGCTGCTCAAGGACATCCTCTTCCCCGCCCTGGAGGATCTGCACGCCTGTCTGCAGATGTGCGATTATATGCTCGCGCACATCGAAGTGCGCACGGACATCCTCGACAATCCGCTCTACGACTACCTCTTCACCGTGGAGGAGGTCAACCGCCGTACCCTCGCCGGGGTCCCCTTCCGCGACGCCTACCGCCAGGTGGGCATCGAGGTGAACGAGGGGCGTTTCCGCTACAGCGGGGGCGAAACCAAGGACCTGAAGGCCTCCGACCTGGGCCACACGCATCTGGGGAGCCTGGGCAATCTGTGCAACGACAAGATCGCCGCGCTGATGGACGCGGCTTCCAAATGGAAATAAGCAAAGAACAATATCAAGATGGCAACACGCAAAAAAGTGAAACTCGTCCTGCAGAACGGACGCACCATGGTGGGCTGGGGCTTCGGCTACGATGGCCCCTGCGACGGAGAGGTGGTCTTCTCCACGGCCATGGTGGGCTACACCGAGAGCCTTACCGATCCCTCTTATTCTGGCCAGATCCTCTGCCTGACGTATCCGATCCTGGGCAACTACGGCATCCCGCCGATGGAAGTGGACGATTACGGGATCATCAAGAGTTTCGAGTCTGAGAAAATCTGGATCCGCGGCTTGATCGTGACCGACTATAGCGAGAACTACAGCCACTGGGACGCCGTCCAGAGCCTCGGCGACTGGATGGCGGCACAGAAGATTCCCGGCATCTGCGGCATCGACACCCGCCTCCTGACCCAGATCCTGCGCGAAGAGGGAACGATGCTCGGCAAGATCGTTCCTGCGGACGACGAGAGTCCGTTCGACGTGCCTGACCCCCACCAGGACAATCAGGCTGCGCTGGTAAGCTGCAAGGAGATCATCCGTTACGGAAAGGGCGACAAGAAGGTCGTGCTGGTGGACTGCGGCGTGAAGCACCAGATCCTGCGCAACCTGGTGATCCGCGGGGTGGAAGTCATCCGTGTGCCTTGGGATTACGACTTCAACCAGCTGGAGTGGGACGGTCTGTTCCTCTCCAACGGGCCGGGCGATCCGATGCACTGCCAGGTGACGGTGGAGCACATCCGCAAGGCGATGGAGACCGGCAAGCCCATCTGCGGTATCTGCATGGGCAACCAGCTGCTCGGCCTGGCCGTCGGCGCCAAGACCTATAAATTGAAATACGGCCATCGCTCCCACAACCAGCCGGTGCGCCAGTGCGGCACCGACAAGTGCTATATCACCGCCCAAAACCATGGGTTCGCCGTGGACGACGCCACCCTGCCCGCCGACTGGGAGCCTTTCTTCATCAATATGAACGACGGCACCAATGAGGGCATACGCCACACGAGCAAGCCTTTCTTCTCGGCCCAGTTCCATCCCGAGGCTTCCAGCGGCCCGGAAGATACCGAATTCATCTTTGACGATTTTATTTCCAAGTTATGATCGACTCCAACATAAAGAAAGTACTGGTGCTCGGATCGGGCGCCCTCAAGATCGGCGAAGCCGGCGAATTCGACTACAGCGGCTCGCAGGCCCTCAAGGCCCTCCGCGAGGAAGGCATCAGCACCGTCCTGATGAATCCCAACATCGCCACGGTCCAGACTTCCGAGGAAGTGGCGGACAAGGTGTATTTCCTGCCTGTGACCCCCTTCTTCGTGGAGAAGGTCATCCAGAAGGAGCAACCGCAGGGCATCCTGCTCTCCTTCGGCGGCCAGACCGCGCTGAACTGCGGCGTGGAGCTGTTCAAGAGCGGAGTGCTCGAGAAATACGGCGTCCAGGTGCTTGGCACCCCGGTACAGGCCATCATCGACACCGAAGACCGGGAACTCTTCGTCGAGCGCCTCGACGAGATCAAGGTCAAGACGATCAAGTCGCACGCCGCCGAGAATCTCGAGGAAGCCCGCGCCGCCGCCCGCGAGGTGGGTTATCCGGTCATCCTGCGCGCTGCCTACGCCCTGGGCGGCCTGGGCTCCGGCTTCTGCGAGAACGAGGAAGAACTGGAGGCCATGGCCCGGAAGTCCTTCTCCTTCTCGCCGCAGGTGCTGGTAGAGAAGTCCCTGCGCGGCTGGAAGGAAATCGAGTTCGAAGTGATGCGCGACCGCTACGATAACTGCATCTGCGTCTGTAACATGGAGAACTTCGATCCGCTGGGCATCCATACCGGCGAGAGTATCGTGGTGGCGCCCTGCCAGACCCTCAGCAACGACGAATGCAATTTCCTCCGCAAGAAGGCCATCGAGATTGTGCGGCACATCGGCATCGTGGGTGAATGTAACATCCAGTATGCCTTCAGCCCGGACGGCGATGATTACCGCGTGATCGAGATCAACGCCCGACTGAGCCGTTCTTCCGCGCTGGCATCCAAGGCCACGGGCTATCCCCTCGCCTTCATCGCCGCCAAACTCGGCCTGGGCTACGGCCTGCACGAACTCAAGAACACCGTGACCAAGACCACGCCCGCCTTCTTCGAGCCGGCCCTGGATTACGTGGTGGTGAAGATCCCCCGCTGGGACCTCAATAAATTCAAGGGTGTCTCGCGCGAGATCGGCTCCAGCATGAAAAGCGTCGGCGAGGTGATGGCCATCGGCCGCACCTTCGAGGAGGCGATGCAGAAGGGCCTGCGCATGATCGGCCAGGGGGCCAACGGCTTCGTGTGCAACAAGCCGTTCAAGAAGGAAGACCTGGACGACGCGCTGCGCCATCCGACGGACATGCGCATCTTCGCCGTCGCGGCCGCCTTCGAAGCTGGCTATTCTGCGAACCGCATCTATGATCTGACCAAGATCGACCGCTGGTTCCTGGACAAGCTGGACAACATCGAGAAGACCTACCAGGAACTCGAGTCCTGCAAGAAACTGACCGACATCGGCTTCGATCTGCTCCAGAAGGCCAAGTGCCAGGGCTTCTCGGACATCCAGATCGCCCGCGTGCTGGGCGTGCCGGAGGCCAAGGTGCGGGAGTACCGCACGTTCCTGGGCCTGCGCCCGTATGTGAAGCAGATCGACACCCTGGCCGCGGAGTTCCCCTCCAACACCAACTACCTGTATATGACCTACAACGGTGAGGTGGATGACATCAGTTTCGAGGACGGCTCCAATACCGTCATCGTGCTGGGCTCCGGCGCCTATCGTATCGGCAGCAGCGTGGAGTTCGACTGGTGCGGCGTGAACGCCTTGAATACCTTGCGCAAGAGCGGCTACAAGGCCATCATGATCAACTATAACCCCGAAACCGTCTCTACCGACTACGATGTCTGCGACCGGCTGTATTTCGATGAGCTGAGTTTCGAGACCGTCATGGAGATCTGCGGCCTGGAGAAGCCTTACGGGGTGATCGTGAGCGTTGGCGGCCAGATTCCGAACAACCTGGCCGTGCCCCTGATGCGGGCCGGCGTGCACATCCTGGGCACGACGGCCCACGATATCGACCGCGCCGAGGACCGCAACAAGTTCTCCCAGATCGTGGACAAGCTCGGCATCGACCAGCCGCGCTGGAGCGAACTTACCACGATGGCCGATGTGGACCGTTTCGTGGACGAGGTCGGCTTCCCGGTGCTGGTGCGTCCTTCCTACGTGCTCTCCGGGGCTGCGATGAATGTCTGCTACAGCAAGGAAGATCTGCGGATGTTCCTGGATATGGCCGTGGAGGTCTCCGAGGAGCACCCGGTCGTAATCAGCTCGTTCATGCAGCGCTGCAAGGAGCTGGAGTGCGACGCGGTGGCCGACGGCGGCAAGGTGCTCGCCTACGCGATCTCCGAGCACATCGAGTTCGCGGGCGTGCACTCGGGCGATGCCACGATCCAGTTCCCGCCGCAGAAGATTTACGGCATCACCGCGGCCAAGATTCGCAAGACCACGGCGGCCATCGCCGCGGAGTTGCACATCACCGGCCCCTTCAATATCCAGTTCCTCGCCACCGACAACTACATCAAGGTCATCGAGTGCAACCTGCGTGCTTCACGCAGTTTCCCCTTCGTGTCCAAGGTGCTGAAAGTCAACCTGATCGATCTGGCCACCCGCTGTATGCTCGGCCAGCGGCCGGAGCGCGTGGACATCGATCCCTTCGAGCTGGAATACGTGGGCATCAAGTGTTCGCAGTTCTCCTTCGCCCGACTGGGCAAGGCGGACCCGGTGCTGGGCGTGGATATGGCTTCGACCGGCGAGGTGGGCTGCATCGGCGACAACCTCGACGAGGCCCTGCTCAAGTCGATGCTTTCCGTGGGACACCGCATCCCGCAGAAGTCCATCCTCATCTCTTCCGGCAATCCGCTGCAGAAAGCGGACCTGCTGCGCGCCTGCCTGCTGCTCGCGGAAAAGAAATATACGATCTACGCCACGGGCGGCACCTGCCGCTACCTCAACGAGAACGGCGTCCCGGCGCTGCGGGCCCTCTGGCCCAACGAGCACGATGACGGTTTCCCCGCGGCCCTGGACCTGATCCGCTCGCACCAGGTGGAACTGGTGATCAACATTCCCAAGAATTTCACCCGCAAGGAGCTCAGCAACGGCTATATGATGCGCCGGGCGGCGATTGACTTCAACGTTCCGCTGATCACCAACAGCCGGCTCGCCACCGCCTATATCCGGGCTTTCTGCGCCAAACCGCTGGAGTCGATCTCGATCAAGAGCTGGGACGAGTATTAGCGAGGTTCGGAAGTGGCCCGGTCGAAGTTCTTCTGGCATCTGCTGGCCCTCGCCGTCGTCGGCGTGTGGGGGGTCACTTTCGTGTGTACCAAGCAGTTGATCTCCGCCGGACTGGATCCGGCGGAGATTTTCGCCATCCGTTTCACCATGGCCTATTCGGGCATCTGGGCTCTTTCGCTCACCCGCGGGCCGGTCCGGTTCCGGAGCCGCAATTGGCAGGACGAGCTGCTGTTCGTCTTCCTGGGGATCACGGGTGGCTCCTTTTATTTCCTGACGGAGAATACGGCTCTCGCCTATACCCAGGCCTGCAACGTGGCCTTCCTGGTGTGCGTGTCTCCGCTGCTGACCGCGCTGCTGACGATGCTCTACCGGCGGCTGCGGCGGGATCGTTTCGCTGCGGCGCTGGAGCCGGTACGGCCGGATTTCCCCCTGGTCTGCGGCACGATCCTGGCCCTGGGCGGGATGGCGCTGATGCTCTTTGACGGTTCGCGGCTGCAGGTCTCGCTGAAGGGTGATCTGCTGGCCGTCGGCGCTGCGCTCTGCTGGGCGCTCTACAGCCTGTTCATGGGCAGGATGACCGAGGAGTACGGGGCGGTTTTCGCGACGCGCAAGGTTTTCGGCTACGGTTTGCTGACCATCATTCCCTTCCTGCTGAGCGGGGAAGGTTTCTCGTTCGAGCCGCTGCGGGACTGGCGTGTGATCGCCAATCTGCTCTTCCTCGGGCTCGTGGCTTCCCTCGCCTGCTTCGTGGTCTGGAACCTGGTGATGTCCAAGCTCGGCAATATCACCTGCACCAACTATGTTTATCTTAATCCGGTCTTTACGCTCATCACGGCGATGATTCTGCTGGGAGAACGCCTCACCCCAGCCGGGGCCATCGGCTCGGCGCTGATCCTGCTGGGCGTGTTCCTGGCCGGCCAGCGGGGCCGCTGGCGCAGGACCGGGGGACGTGTTTGAAAAAATATTTGGTGAATTCCCAAACTGTTCCTATATTTGCAGTCCCAAAACACAACGGTGCTGTAGCTCAGATGGTAGAGCAAAGGACTGAAAATCCTTGTGTCGGCAGTTCGATTCTTCCCAGCACCACAGGAACCCGCTGATTATCAGCGGGTTTTCTTTTTCCGTCCCACTTTCCGTCCCACTTTTGGCCTTTCTGCGCCCTATTGCGTGGTACTTCAAAATACAGCTTCTACGGCCCTCTGCTGGCGTTTTTGACTACACTCTATTACCTTTGATGCTGGTTTTTTGTTACTGTTTTTGTTACAGTTCATTTCTTGTAAAACGGGGTAAAAAGTGGGACGGAAGTCGCTTTTCCTCACAAAAAACTGGGACGGAAACTCTCATTTCGTTTGCCAATTTTATTGTTTTACGATAAAAGTGGGACGGAAAAACCGCTGAAAAGGAGCCGAAATCAGAAAAAAGTGGGACGGAAAGGTTTTCTGCCTGATTTTTCGTAAATTTGTAGTAACGACTTGACCTATAACAAACTATGCCGCGCTTCACGCCATCTGTCCTGATATCTGACTGCTGGGGCTCCGTTGGGGACCTCACCTTCTATCATGTGGACGGCCGCTGCTACTTCAAGAAGAAGAATCAGTGTGAATTCCCCGGGACTGACGCGCAGAACAGCCAGCTCGATGTTCACCGACGGGCGCTGGCAGCCTGGAGAACTCTTGAGCATTCCGTTCAGCTGACCTGGAACGCCCTCGCAGAGCCCGTTATAAGCCACAAACCGCCCTTTGACAATACCGCGCATATCTCCGGCCAGAATCTCTTTGTAAGCGCCTATCACGGCTTCTATACGCTGGGAGACGAGCACGTCCCCTACCCGCAGGCCTGGCAGAAGTTTCCGGTGCATTCCCTGGACTTCGAGGACGCCGCCGTTGATGGCTCCGACCTCCGCCTTTGCTTCCACTCTTATTTTCCCGAGACGGAGCCTGCAGGCCGGTACCAGGTACTTTCCCGCATCCAGCTGACGAAGCCCGGCTACGGCCGAAATCAGGGCCATATGCGGAACTTCCTGGCCGACGCGCCCTGTGACTCAGGCGATGGTCGCGTTTGCATTGTAGTGGACGATTTCCGCCGGCGTTGGGATCTGGATCTTGACGAGTATCAAGTCCACGGCCGTTACGTCCTTCTTGACCGGCAAACCGGATATCGCAACATCCCGCGCGAGTTCTCTTTCTCAATGAAGCTGGAATAAAAAACATTCGAACGTATGGCGTGGAGCGTTCCGGGCTGGTTCCCGGGACGTTCCCTCTACATAGTAAGACCCCTGTAACCCATAAGGGCTGCAGGGGCCTTTTCTGTTCGATAAACAGGGAATTTAGTGCTCTAATTACTTCATACCATCGATTCGGAATTATTCCTGAAAAGAATACCCGAACCCGGCCTTGGCGACAAGAGCATCTCCATACGGGCCGATTTTCTTGCGGATGCGGGTAATGTTTACATCCACCGTGCGGGGTGTGACAATGACATCGTCAGGC
>JAEEVG010000074.1 GCA_016290835.1 Bacteroidales bacterium
AGCAAGGAAGAGGCCCAGAATGCACCCACGCCAATCACCACTTATGCAGTCTTCCATGATGGCGAGTACATCACCAATGAGCAAATGAACGACAAGCGCTTCCTGAAGCTGATTGGCAAGTAAATTCACATTTATATGACTCTTTTCCGGGACATAAGGCATGATGAAATTCCTCTGCTGAACGACTTCCTGTACGAGGCCATCTTCATACCGGATGGCGTGTCGGCACCGCCTAAATCTATCATCGAGCAGGATTGCCTACAGGTATATGTCAAAGATTTCGGCCAGCAGCCGGATGACCATTGTCTGGTGGCGGAGTGCAATGGGAAGGTCGTGGGCGCTGTGTGGGTGCGGGTAATAGATGATTACGGCCATATCAATGACGAAACGCCATCGCTGGCCATCTCGCTTTACAAGGAGTACCGGAACAGGGGCCTCGGCACGGAATTGCTTCGGCGGATGCTGGAGATACTGCGCGGGAAGGGTTATCAACAGGTGTCGTTGTCAGTCCAGAAAGCCAATTATGCCCTACGGATGTACAGGAAGGCTGGTTTTGAGACGGTTGCCGACCGGGGTGATGAGGTACTGATGGTTTGTCCAATCGACAAAAAGCAACAACATGTTTCTTGACACGTGTCTAAATGCGGAATGCCGCTGTCCGACGATTCAATAATTAGCCGAGAGAAGGACGGCACCTTCAATGAGGATTACTGCAAGTGGTGCTATGCCGACGGACAGTTCACCTACAAGAGTAAGGAATCTTGGCACAATCGACCCGGACCGTCGGTATCTGCCTTATGCCTATGTAGGCAAAAATCCGTCACTTAGAAGCCGATAAATGGGGATTCCTCGGTATTCCGTTCTTTGATTCACAAGTTGTCTTTGATTTCGACAATGGCGTTGTTTCAGGAAGAGGAAGGCTCGTGGTTGTCCGATATATCCAATAAATCGATTTTATCGTGTAAAGCATCTATGAACCGCTGGATCTCCAGCAGCCCTTCGATGAATGCGTAAATGTCGGGATAACTGACGGAACAACCGGATCAAAACCATCCATTCCTCTCTGGTTATCGAGGGTAACACCCTGTCTGAAGGTGAAGTTCAGGCTGTTTTGGAAGGCAAGAAGGTTATTGCCCCGTTGAAAGAGATCCAGGACTTACTCCTTGCCCGTGGGACAATGATAGCCGGCCTTGTTCGACTTCCTCCAACCACTTCTCCAGGACTTCACAGTATTTATCGGTCTGTTCGACGAAGCACGTGTGCCGGGCGCCTTTGAAGACCTCCCAGCGGCTGTTGGGAATGTTTTCGTAGAGCGACGCCGCCACCACCGGGGTGCAGATGTCGCGCGTGCCGCTGCAAATCAGACAAGGTTGCTTGATTTGATGGAGACGGCCGGTATATTCGAAATCGGCCAGATCGCCCAGGGGCTGGTATTCATTGGGGCCCCAGCCGTAAAGATAGGCTTCGCTGCCGGCGCGTTTGGGACGGCGGAGGCATTCGGGCGAGTTCTCATCAACGCTGATAACGTAACGCTCGAAATAATGCTCGTTTGCCCGGAGATAGTCGGGAGAATCCCACTCGAGAGTGGCCTCGGCGTGACGGATGGCCTCCTGGTCTTCCGCAGACAGATATTTGATGAGGCGGTGCTGCTCACTGGCCCAGAGCGAACTGGAGGCGTGGCCCGAGGAAAGAATCAGCGACTTGACCCCTTCCGGCTGGAAGTCGATGACATAGGCGATGGCCTGCATCGCGCCCCACGACTGGCCGAGCAGGTGAACCTGGTCGAGATCCAGGTATTCGCGCAGGGCGATCAGTTCGTTGATCCAGGTCTCCTGGGTCCAGAGTTCGGGATGCCCGTCAAGGTAGGAATTTCCGCATCCGATCTGGTCGTAGGAGATTACCTGGCGGCCCGTATCGGCGATGCGGTCCAGCACCTCGAAATAGTTGTGGGTGCTGCCCGGACCGCCGTGCAGCAGCAATAAAGCGGGCTTACTTGAAGGCTCGCCGACTATGCGGTAATAGGTCTGATAGCCCAGAAAGGGCATGTATCCTTCGCTGATGGGGTGCTGTTTCATCGTATCAAATATGTTCTGACTATAAAGATACATAATTCCTTGCTTTTCTCCGGAAAGTATTATCTTTGACAAGAGAAACAGGACTGCTATGATTGGCATGGGCGTTATCCGTCTGATCGGGAAAGGAGACAACGACGAAGTCCGGGTAAATCCAATATGATTATGGAAAAACACATTTCAAGGGAGACGGCCGTGGGGCTGCTGCACGACATCGACTTCGAGATGTACCCGCAGGAGCATTGCATCAAAGCGCCCGGACTGCTGCGCGAAGGCGGCGTGGGCGAAGAGATGATCCATGCCATCTGCAGCCATGCCTATGGGATGCACGTGGACGTGAAGCCTGAACACTTGATGGAGAAAGTACTCTTCGCTACCGATGAACTGACGGGGCTGATCGGCGCCGCCGCGCTGATGCGCCCGTCGAAAAGCGTTCAGGACATGGAACTCAAGTCACTGAAAAAGAAGTACAAGGTCAGGGCATTTGCCGCCGGCTGTTCCCGCGAGGTCATCGAGCAGGGAGCTGAAATGCTGGGATGGCCCCTCGACGAGGTGCTGCAGAAGACCCTTGACGCCATGAAGGATTGCGAGGCAAAGGTGGCCGAGGAAAGTGCACAGTTGCAACAGGTATGACCATACAAATCATCCAGGAAGCGTTTTCCGTCTGCAAAGTGGCAGACTATTCAGGAATCGACCTGTCGGCGCCGTTCGTCTTTACCGGCTCGACGGACGAAGAGAAATCCCTGGTCTGTCCGGTCCGGCTGGTACCGGACAATACCCTTGAGCGCGAAGACGGATGGCGGGCTTTCCGGATAGAAGGTCAGTTGGACTTCTCCCTCATCGGGATCATCGCAGATCTGTCCCGGATCCTGGCCGAGGCGAAAATCGGAATCTTTGCGATCTCGACGTTCAATACGGATTATATCCTGACCAAATCGAAAGACTTTGCCCGGGCGGTCGAACTGCTCGCCCGGGCCGGGTATCATCTCCCGGCTACAGGAGACGGGAGAGGTCTTTCTCTTCGATGACGCTGAGGCCGTTGGAGGCGATGACCTCGGCGGCCTTTTCGGGATTGTCGGTCCGGAAAATGAGGACGCCCTTTCCGTTCAGCAGGAAGGAATACAGATAGGCGATGCTGATGCCTTCGCCTGCGAAGAGTTCGATGGCATCCGCGGCTTTGCCGGGACGGTCGTCGAGTTCGATGGCGAACACCTCGCAGAGCGAGACGGCCACACCGGCTCCCCGGAGGACTTCGTAAGCCTTTTCAGGCCGGGAGCAGATGATACGGAAGATACCGTAGTCGGCGGTATCGGCGATGGTGGAGGCAATCAGCTGGATATTCTCCTGTTTGAGCAGCCGGAGCACGCTGACGAGCGCGCCGGATTTGTTCTCGATGAAGACGGAGAGTTGATGGACTGTCATGGTCGGATGGGCTTTTAATATTTCTTTCTGGTATCGACGACCCGTACGGCCTTGCCCTCGCTCTTCGGCAGGGTATTCTTGGGCACGAGGCGGACCTTGGGCGTAATCAGGATCTCGTCGCGGAGCTGGCGGGTAATCTCCCGGCTGAGAGCCTGGAGTTTACCGTAGTCATCGATGTAGAGGTCTTTCATCTCCACATCGACCGTCATGGTGTCATTGCCGTCCACGGTCTCGAGCGTGATGAGGTAGTCGGAGGCTAGCTCCTGGAACTGCATCAGGATGGTCTCGATCTGGATCGGGAAGATATTGACGCCCTTGAGGATGATCATATCGTCGCTGCGGCCCTTCATCCGGTCGAGACGGATGTGATGACGCCCGCAGGGGCACTCGCCCGGCAGGATGCGGGTAAGGTCGCGCGTCCGGTAGCGAAGCAGGGGCATGGCCTCGCGCTTGAGCGTCGTGAGCACGAGTTCGCCGACCGTTCCGTCCGGAACGGGTTCGAGGGTGTCGGGATCGACGATCTCGACAATGTAATAGTCTTCCCAGATGTGCATGCCGTTCTGCTCGGGGCACTCAAATGCCACACCGGGTCCGCACATCTCCGACATACCGAAGGAGTTGTATGCCTTGACGCCGAGCATCTCCTCGATGCGCTTGCGCGTATCTTCGGAATGGGGTTCGGCGCCGATCACCAGGGTGCGGAGCTTGGTGTCCTTGCGGGGATCGATGCCCTTTTCGACCATCACCTCATAGAGACGGGCCGCGTAAGAAGGGATGGCGTGCACCACGGTGGTGCCGAAGTCCGTGAAGAACTTGAGCTGGCGCAGGGTATTGCCGGCGGCGGCGGGGACGGTCAGCATACCGACCTTCTCGGCCCCGTACTGGAACCCGAGACCGCCCGTGAACATGCCGTAGCCCGAAGTGTTCTGGAACACGTCCTCGGGGCGGCAGCCCACCATCCACAGGCAGCGGGCCACGGCGTTGGCCCACTCATCCAGGTCCTGCTGCGTATGCAGGATGACCGTGGGATTGCCGGTGGTGCCGCTGGAGGAGTGCAGGCGCACGCATTTGTCCAGCGGAACCGTGGCCATGCCGAAAGGATAGGTGTCGCGGAGGTCCTGCTTGGTGGTGAAGGGAATCTTCTTGAGGTCATCCAAGGTACGGATATCCGAAGGCGACAGCCCGGCCTGGCGGAAACGCTCCCGATAGAAAGGAGAATCCATACAATGCTTGACCGTTGCCTGCAGCCGCTCCAGCTGCAAGGCCTCTATCTCTGACCGGGAGTAAGCCTCCTCGGGATTGAAAAACTTCTGGTAAGACATTCTGATCGAATAATAATATCAAGACAGTACAAATATACTGTATTTCTTGGATAACTCCACCTAGTACTTTCAGGGTTCTGCAATGGCGCAGCGGGCGAGCTTTGCAGTCTGTTCAGCGGAGAGGATGCCTGCCGCGCCCAGGGCTTCCACCGTCCAACCCTCACGCGGGGTATTGTCGCGGAAAAGAACGATGGAACGGGCGGCCTGGCGGGAACGGATGTAAGGGTGGGATGCCAGGGAGTCGGCGGGGAGCGACCAGAGTGCGAACGGCTGCGGCGGCGAGCAGAAGACCAGGTCGGCGAGGGCGTCATATTTCTCCCGGTCGAAACGATAAATGTCCATCAACTGCTCGGGAAAGGAATATCCACCGAGTTCTCCCCGGTACTGGATGATCTGCTTGGCATAGTACGGTCCGATGCCCGGCAGGGCGTCCAGCGCTGCGGAATCCGCGGCATTGAGATCCAGCAGCGGAATGTCGATGAAACGCTCCAGCCGGCGATAAACCGAATCCGCCACCACGAAGGAACGGGCGAAGTCTTCCCGCCGGCGGAAACGCCCCCCGGCGGCGCGGTAGTTGTCGATGGACTGAGCCTGTTTCTCGCTGAAACCCAGGCGGATGAGGTCCTCGACGGAGACGGTGTTGGGATTGAAACGAAAATTCTCCACCCGGCGGGTGGCGCGGCGATATTGCTCCACGAAACCGGAATGAGGCGCGTTCCGGCGGACGGTCGTCGTCTCCGCCGGCCGTGCCGTTCCTGCCGGAACGGCGGACCCGCCGGCACCGCCCGGCGGAACGGCATAGACGAAAACGGTGTCGGGATGGTCGCGATTTGCTTCAAGCCGCAGACGTGCGGCGCGGGTGGTAAAGATGGCGGCCTGGTAGCCGATGATCAGGAATGCGAGGGCGATGGCGCCGACCTTGAATGCGGCCGCGCTGCTCCGGCCCTGCTGCGGAGCGGAATCTGTGTTTTTCATCGTTCGTTTATGTTCGGGTTGTAAAGTTTCTCTCGGGGAAGGTGCGTCAGGCAGGATCGTCTTTGTATTTGTTGTGGTGTACGCGGGGGCCGTCGTCCCGCAGGCCGCCCACCACCACGACGATCTCGCCCTTGGGCTCGACCGCGCGGAAGTGCGCAATCACCTCCGCGAGACTCCCGCGGACGTGCTCCTCGTGGACCTTGGAGATCTCCCGCGCCACGGAGCAGGGGCGCTCCGGGCCGAATGTCAAGACGAACTGCTCGAGCGTGGAGACGAGCCGGCGGGGAGACTCGTAGAAAATCATCGTCCGACTCTCTTTCGCAAGCTGGGTCAGCAGGGTCTGCCGGCCCTTCTTGAGCGGGAGGAAGCCTTCGAAGCAGAAGCGGTCGCAGGGCAGGCCGGAGGAGACGATGGCCGGGATGCAGGCCGTCGCGCCGGGCAGCGTCTGCACCTCGATCCCCTCGGCCGCACACGTACGCGCCAGCAGGAAGCCTGGATCGGAGATCCCGGGCGTACCGGCGTCGCTGACCAGCGCCACGCGCTCCCCGGCGAGAAGGCGGTCTCGGATCAGCTCCACAGTCTGGTGCTCATTGAACTTGTGGTGCGACAGGAGTTTGCCCCGGATCTCGAAATGCTGCAGCAGGACGGCACTCGTACGGGTGTCTTCGGCCAGGATCAAGTCCGCCTCCTTCAGTACCTTGACGGCCCTGAAGGTCATGTCCTCGAGGTTCCCCACCGGGGTCGGGACGATGTATAAAATTCCCGCTGCGCGCATCTGCTTCCGGCATTAATTTGCTATCTTTGCAGGACAGCAACCACAAATTTAAGCAATGTTTTCCGAGAATCACAAAAAAACCGGCTGCATCGAAGTCGTCTGCGGATCGATGTTCTCCGGCAAGACCGAAGAGCTCATCCGCCGCCTCAAACGCGCCCAGTTCGCTAATCAGCAGATCGCCATCTTCAAGCCGGCCGTCGATAACCGATATTCCGATGTGGAGGTCGTCTCGCACGACTTCCACAAGATTACGTCCAACCCCATCTCAGACCCCGCCGCGATGCTCGAGGTCGGGCCGGAGATCGAGGTCGTCGGGGTGGATGAGGCGCAGTTCTTCGACGCGAGCCTCGTGGATGTGTGCCAAACCCTCGCCAATCGCGGTATCCGCGTGATCGTGGCGGGCCTGGACACCGATTATCTCGGAATTCCTTTCGGCCCGATGCCCCAGCTGATGGCCGTGGCGGAGGACGTGCAGAAGGTCCACGCCATCTGCGTGAAATGCGGCGCCCTCGCCAACCATTCGCACCGGCTCAGCCGGAGCAAGGACCTCGTCCTGCTCGGCGAGAAAGACGTCTACGAGCCCCTCTGCCGGGAGTGCTACAACCGCGCCCGCGCCGAAGAAGGCGCATAATCCCCCGCCCCGATGCCCCGCCACGAGAGCCGCATCCTCCAGGACTACCGCTACTACCTGCGGATGGAGCGCCGCCTGTCGCCCAACACGGTGGCCGCTTATAGCCGCGACGTGGCGGAACTGCTCGCGGCCCTGGACCTGGAGCCGCGCGCGGTGCGCTCCGACGACATCGCCCGCTACCTCGCGGACCGCGGGAAAGAACTCTCCAAGCGCAGCCAGGCCCGCCTGCTCAGTTCGCTGCGTTCGTTCTTCGACTGGCTCATCCTCGAAGGCGAGCGCAAGGACAATCCCTGCGACCGCATCGACGCCCCCAAGCTGGGCCGCTACCTCCCCGCCGTGCTGTCGGTCGAGGAGGTCGGGGCCATCCTGGACTCCGTCGACACCGCCCGGGGCGGCTGGACGGCCTTCCGGGACCGGGCCATCCTCGAGATCCTCTACGGCTGCGGGCTGCGGGTGAGCGAAGCCTGCGGACTGCTGATCTCGCAGGTCTACCTCGCCGAAGGGTTCGTACGCGTGGTAGGCAAGGGCGACAAAGAGCGGCTCGTCCCCCTCGGAGGGGTGGCCGCCGAGGCGTTCAAGCAGTATCTCGACGCCCGCCCCCAGGCGGCGGAGCCGGCCTTCGACGACGTGGCGTTCTTAAACAAAAACGGCCGCCCGCTGAGCCGGGTGGCCATCTTCAATCTGGTCAAGAAACAAGCGCTGCTTGCGGGCGTACGCAAGGAAATATCACCGCACACCTTCCGCCACTCCTTCGCCACGCACCTGATCGAGAACGGCGCCGACCTGCGCGCCGTCCAGGAGATGCTGGGCCACGAATCCATCCTCACGACGGAAATCTACACCCACATCGACACCGCCACCTGGCAAGCCGCCATCCTGCAGCATCATCCGAGGAAATAACTAGAGTTGCAGAATACGGATACTTTTCGTACCTTTGATGCGTAATTAGTAGTTTTCCTGATAAGGAGATGAAGACTTCTTCTGCAGAACACGATGCCACCCGAGTCCTCGAGGGTGCGACACCGCTTTGTTACTCAGGCCGCATCATCCGCGATGCCCGACGGGAGAAGAAAATGACACAGGCTGAACTGGCTTCCCGGATCGGCAGCACCAAGAGCTATATTTCTAAGATTGAGAACGGGACCATGGCTCCCAGCGTCAATACGTTCTATCGCATTATCCAGGCGCTCGGTCTGGTCATAGAGATTTCAAACCCGACAAATCAAGATCTATGACTAGGGCAGGACTGAAACAAAAAGCAGCCGCAGGGATGGTCTGGACAGCCCTGCAGAAATACTCGTCGGTGTTTATTCATTTCATCTCGAGTATTATTCTGGCGCGTTTGCTTACCCCGTATGACTATGGGTGCATCGGGATGCTCTCCGTATTCATGGTGTTGGCCGAGGTATTCATCGATGGCGGATTCGGCTCTGCTCTGATCCAGAAGAAACGGCCCACGCAAGTGGATTATTCCACCATCTTTTGGTGGAACATCGGGATGGCCGTCGTGATGTATGCCGTCCTGTATGTGAGCGCTCCGGCCATCTCCCGTTTCTACCACATTCCGCTTCTATGCAAGGTATTGAGGGTACAGGGTGTTATCCTCTTCATCTATGCATTCAACATCATCCAGCGGAACCAACTGAAAAAGAAGCTGAATTTCAAGCTCCTGTCCATCATCTCGATCGGCACTTCGATCATCGCCCTTACCGTCACCATCATTCTGGCTTACAAGGGATTTGGCGTGTGGGCCCTGGTGATACAGCATATCATCTCTGCGTTCATTCCTTCACTGGTCTTCTGGTTCTATGTGAAGTGGCGGCCGCTCCGGGTTTTTTCCTGGGACTCCATCAAGGAGTTATTCGGTTTTGGCATGTATATCTTCTTGACCAACTTGACCAGCCGTGTTACGAACCGGATCCCCAGTTTAATTATCGGCAGGGTTTACAATCCTTCTACCCTGGGCTATTATTCAAAGGCCAGGAATGTGGAGCAGTTATTCTCCTCCAGCATCTCGCAGATCATGAATCAAGTGACTTATCCCTTGTATGCAGAGGTGCAGGATGACCGGGTGACGATGCAGAAGATGATCAAGCGCCTTACCATGACCATCTCCTATATTACCTTCCCGATACTTTATCTTCTTTTACTGAGCGCCAAGCCGCTGTTTCTCATTCTGTATTCGGAGAGATGGCTCACAAGTGTTCCCTACTTCCAGGTTCTGTGCCTTGCCGGTTTGGCTTATTGCCTCCAATCCGCCAATTTGCAAACGATTTCCGCCATCGGAAAAAGCAAGGTCATGTTCATCTGGAGCCTAATCAAGCAAGGCGTTGTCATCCTTCTTATCGTCGGAGGCTTGTCGCTGGCCGGGATGAAGGGGCTGCTGGCTGGCAGAGTTATCGGGTCCTGGTTTGTCCTGTTCGTCAACATGGGTCTTGTATCGAAGCATATCGGATATAAATTCAATAAGCAAGTATTGGATCTTTTGCCTGTGGCTTTAGTTGCGACACTTGCCGCGGGAATCAGTTTCGGCTGCGGGTATCTGCTGCACCTCAACTTATATCTGGACGGGGTGGTCAAAGTACTCATCTATCTGGCAATTTATCTGGGATGGTCTTTCATATTCAAGCCGGAAGCATACACTTACTTCCTGTCCATCCTCCCCATCGAGAAAATTAAGAACCGTTTCAAAAAGGCCCGCTCCTAACGCAAACCTACTCATCATGTTCAATCTAGATCGATTCATTGCAGACAGCGTGACTTTCCGCCCGGAGAGCATGTTCAAGCATGATATCCAGGCCCATTCCGCACAATTGTCCGAAGAGATTGCGGGGAAATCGGTCTGCGTCATCGGTGGGGCCGGCAGTATCGGCTCATCTTTTATCAAAGCCCTGCTGGCGTTCCGCCCCGGGAAGGTGGTCGTCATCGACATTAACGAGAATGGTCTCGCCGAACTGGTCCGGGATGTCCGCAGCACGGACGGTCTGTTCGTCCCCGAGGAATTCCGCTGCTACACCCTCAACTTCGCCGACCCGATTTTCGAGCGCATCTTCCGCGAGGAGAAAGGGTTCGACATCGTGGCAAATTTCTCCGCACACAAACACGTCCGCTCCGAGAAGGACCGCTACAGCGTACAGGCCCTGATCGAGAACAACGATCTCAAGGCCAAACGGCTGATGGACCTCCTGACGCTCTATCCGCCCAGGCATTTCTTCTGCGTTTCTACCGACAAAGCCGCCAATCCCGTGAATATCATGGGCGCCAGCAAGCGCATCATGGAGGACCTGGTGATGGCCTACAACAAGTACTTTAAAGTCACGACGGCGCGTTTTGCCAATGTGGCTTTCAGCAACGGTTCCCTGCCGGACGGATGGTTGCACCGGATCCAGAAACGCCAGCCCCA
>JAEEVG010000019.1 GCA_016290835.1 Bacteroidales bacterium
GGTGGAGAAAAGCACCCTCACCCTCACGCTGCGCAACCTCCCCCAGGTGCGGGTCCGCATCCTCAAGGACAAGACGCAGGTCTTCGACCGCCTGGTCGCCAACACCCGGCAGCGCTTCTACATCCCGGACACCCTGGTCCTCCAGCTGCCCGACATCGACGACGGCACCTACACCCTCAAGTGCAGCGAGGGCAAGAACACGTCCGAGAGCCAATACGATAAATACACCCTCTCCATCGCCCACAAGCGCGACTACGACGGCTATGGCGTCTATGTGGCCGACTACCTGACCGGAGAGCCCGTCCGCCGCTGCGACCTCCTGCTGCAGAACCAGAAGGGAGAAGAGGTCGACCGGGTGGAGAATTTCGAGCTCGACGGCTTCACCTACCTGCCGGACCACATCGTGCAGAAGCTGGAGAAAGAGCATTACGGCCTCGGCCTGCGGGCGGTCGTCCGCGACGGCGGGCGTCTGCGCAAATCCCCGCGCCACGCCCTCCTGTACTATACCCGGGAGACCGTCAGCACCGACAATCCCGCCCGCCACCACGCCCTCATCCTGACCGACCGCAGTGCCTTCAACCCCGACGAGACCGTACATTTCAAGGTACTGCTCTACGAAGGCACCTACGCCTACGCCACCCGTCCGGAGGGCATCCGCCTGCGTGCCACGCTCACCGATCCGACGGACAAGGAAATCGGACAGGCCGAGCTGACCACGAACGAATTCGGCTCCGCCGCCGGCGCCTTCGTCCTCAAGAAAGGCGAACGGGGCGGTATGTACACGATTTCCATTTCCGAGGACGGCAAGGAGATCGCCTCCACGCGGGTACGGGCGGATGAATTCGTGCTGCCCAGCTTCGAGCTGACCTGGAAGGATGACCCGCGCCTGTATCTGCCCAAGGACCAGGTGACCGTGGAAGGCAACGTCCGCAGTTATTCCGGCCACAGCCTGGGCACGGCCACGGCCCGCTACACGGTCCAGTCCGGAGGCGATGTCATCGCCGAAGGCCCGCTGGAACTTGAGTCCAACGGCGACTTCCGCCTCCGTTTCGAAGCCCCCGACAAGGGCTGGTATAGCAGCAGCGCCGTCACCGTGACCGTCACGGACAGCACCGGCGAGACCCTCGAGTTCCGCCGTTCGGTCTCCATCTCGAACCGCCTCCCGCTCAGCCTGGATGTGCGCAATGAGACCGAAGGCCGCTTCGAGCGCATCTCGGGGCGGGGCGGCGGTTCCATCGTCGGCGACAACTTCATCCGGACCCGCTTCCAGATCGGCCATGGAGAAACCCTGACCTACCCCCGGCTCAAGATCAGCTACAAGGTCCTGCGCGGGGTCAGCATCGTACTGGAAGGAGAGGTCCCCAACGGCGAGACCCTCGACCTGTCCCTGGCCGGGCTGCCGTCCGGGCTCTATACCATCGAGGCAGAGGCAGAGGCCGTGAGCGAAGCGGGCAAGACCTACACGCAGAAAGAGACCCTCGACGTGGTCAAAGCCGCCGACACCGACACCGTGCTCGACCTGGATGTCTGGAGTTTCTTCAAGGAGATCCCCGACGACGGCCGCGGCATCGCCCTGCAAGTCGGCACCACCGCCGGTCCCGCCTGGATCGTGACCGAACTCTACGGCGACGGCAACCGCCTGCTGGAGAAGCGCATCGTCCGCCTGGCGGGCGAACGCGCCAAGGCCGGCTCGCTCGAGACAATCCGTTTCGAGCGCAAGGCGGGATACCCCGAAACCCTGACGCTCAAGGTCTTCTGGTTCCGGGACGGGCGCTCCTTCTCTTATGATGTCAGCGCTTACAAGGCCGCGGAAGTGTATCAGCTGCCGCTCAGTTTCAGCCGCTTCCTGGACACCACCTCCCCGCACGCGGACTACAGTTTCACCCTGCGCACCGCCGCGGGGACGGAGCTCGCCGCCACCATTTTCGACAAGAGCACGGAGACCATCCAGCGCAATGTCTGGCATACCGTCAGTCCCGAGCACCGGGGCCTGCCGAGCGTCCGTTATTCGTCCACGGAGGGCCGGGACACCTCCTACGGCATTTATCAGCCGGTTTTCGCCGAAGCCGCCGGGGTCAGGATGCTCTCCAAAGCCGCCATGCGCGCGGATGCGGCCCCGATGAACATGATGGTCGAAGAGGCCGTCTATGAGGCCGCCGACATGGAGGATTCCCTGGCGTCCGAAAGCGGAGGCGGGGAACAGCCGGAGAATGCCGCCATCCGCGAGAATTTCGCGAACACCATCGCCTGGGAGCCGTTCCTGCGCTCCGACAAAGACGGCGTCGTGACCTTTAATTTCACGACCGCAGACAAGCTGTCCACCTATTATGTACAGCTCTTCGCGCACGACAAGGCCTTCCACAATGCCACCCTCCGCCGGGAGATGGTCGTGACCCTGCCGGTCAAGGTGGCCCTCGTGCAGCCGCAGTTCCTCTATGAGGGCGACCGCTACGTCGCCCGCGTGACCCTCGCCAACAGCACCGCGAAAGCGGTCGGCGGCCGGCTTGCCATCCGCTTCCTGAACGGTACGGACTACAAGACCGCCCCGACGGTCCAGGAGAAGACCAGCCGCATCACCGTGCCCGCGGGCGGCTCCGCAGATGCCGTCTTCGAGATCTCGGCGCCCAGCCTGCGCGAACTCGGGTTGCTGGTCAACTTCACCGCGGACGATCCCGAAGCGGGCTCCGACGGCGTATTCGTGACGATGCCGGTCCGGCCGGCCATCCAGACCATCGTCGAGGCCCACTCGGCCCTGCTGCGCAGCGGGATGGACCGCGAGGCCATCCTCGCCGAGCTCCGCAGCGCCTTCATCAACGTCCCCGGCGACCAGGCGACCCTGCGCGACATCTCCATCCTCGGAATGCTGCAGGAAGCTATTCCACAGAAGGTGATTCCCGCCAGCGACAACCTCCTGGACCAGTCCGAGGCCCTCTTCGCCAATTACCTGCTGGACATCCTGCCGGGAACTCCGGTCGCCGGCGCATCTGCGGAAGAACGGAAGGAGATGCTGGACAAGATCCTCGCCTGCCACAACAGCGACGGCGGCTTCGGCTGGTTCCGCGAGATGTCCTCCTCCCCCATCCTGACGGCCGTGCTGCTGGAGCGGATGGCGGAGATGGGCGAGCACTGCCCGCCGGAACTCGCCGCCCTCGCAAAAGACGCCGCGCACTTCCTGGACAGCGAGTTCTTCGGCGATGGCAAGCGCCCCTACTGGTGCGGCGGCCTCAGCCTGGAGCAGTACCTGCACGTGCGCGCCCTCTTCCCCGAGGTCAATTTCAAGCCCGAATCCGCCAGTGCCAAGCAGTTGCGCGAATTCAAGAAGGACGCCAAGGCCTACCTCGTGCCGGGACGCAAGCGCGGCCTCAACGGCCGGGTCTTCGCCAAGGCCCGCCGGCTGAAGACCCTGCACGCACTCACCGATAACGAGAAGGGAGCGAGCCTCGCGAAATCCTGGGGCATCCTGCTCTTCACCTCCGGCCGGCTCCGCAAGTCCCTGGACAAGGATATCGAATCCCTGCTCCAGTACGCGGAACCGCACCGCAGCGGCGGGACCTACTACCCCAACGCCGTGATGCCCTGGCGGGGCCTGCTCGAGAGCGAGCTCTACGCCCACACGCTGATCTGCGAACTCCTGTCCGAGAGCGGCCACACCGACGTGGCCGAAGGCATCCGCCTGTGGATGATGGTCCAGAAAGAGACCCAGCAGTGGGAGGACGACCCGGCCTACATCCAGGCCATCGGCTGCGTGCTCCGCGGCACCGAGGAGACCCTCCAGACCCGGGTCCTCGCCCTGAGCGCCGCCACGACCCTCCCGTTCGCGGACATCAAGGCTGCGGGCAATGGCTTCACCCTCAAGCGCAGCTACACCCGCGACGGGAAGCCGCTGCAGGAGGGCGACATCCTGCACGTCGGCGACAAGGTCACCGCCCATTATGAGATCTGGAACGAGGAGAACCGCAGTTTCGTGCGGCTCAGCGCCCCGCGCCCGGCGGCCTTCCGCCCCGTGGACCAGCTCTCCGGCCGCTATGGCTGGTTCGGCCGCCCGATCTCCATCACAGGCTGGGTCGTGTTCAGTCCGCAGGGCTACCGCAGCGTGCTCGCCGACCGGACGGAATTCTGGTTCGACAGCTATCCCGAGGAGAAGACCTCCTTCACCGAGACCTTCTTCGTGACCCAGGAGGGCAGTTTCCAGTGCCCCGTCCCGGTGATCGAATCCCTCTACGCCCCGCATTACCGGGCGAACGACGACGGCCACGGACCCGTCGTCGTCCGCCCCTGACGGGGAGGGCGGATCTTATTTCAAGAATACGAAGAAAACCGCGAGGATCAGGCAGGCGAAGGCTGCCAGGTGATTCCAGTGCAGCGGCTGTCCCTGGAACAGGAAGTGGACGATGACCGTGAACACGGTCAGGGAGATCGCTTCCTGGATGACCTTGAGCTGCATCAGGTTGAAGGGACCGCCGTTGCCGGCGAAACCAATGCGGTTGGCGGGGACGGTGAGGCAGTATTCAAAGAAGGCGATACCCCACGAGAAAAGTATGATGAGGATGAGCGGCCAGCCGGTCGAGATCTTCATTTCCTGGAGTTTGAGGTGGCCGTACCACGCGAAGGTCATGAAGATATTCGAGCAGACGAGCATCAGGATGGTCCAAATTCCGTTCATAGCGATCCAAAAAATCGCGCAAAGATAGCACGACTTCGGAAATAATTGTCCCCGGGCAGGAAAAAAATCAACGCACCGAGAAGAGCCGCACGCGCCGGCTGCCCTGCTCGTCGATGAGGGTGAGGCGGTGATCCCCCGGCGCGGGGTCCACGCGCAGGACGTGCTCGCCCCGGGTCTCCCCCACGAAGGTATCGTCGATGTGCCAGTAGATCGTGGCCGTGGGATCGGCGTGCGCCGCCCGGAAGACCACCCCGTTCTGCGTGCCGCCCAGACCGCGGGTCAGCACGAGCACCAGGCCGTTCTGGGGATAGATGATCTCGATGGGTTCGGCCCCAGACGCGGCCGGATCGAGCGCCGGATGCTTGGGCGGCAGGGGCTTGTAGTCCAGGTGTTTCTGCATATAATACCACTCCTGGGCCGGGGGCAGCACGAAACGCACCTCCGTGCGGATCTGCTCCGGGGGGCAGACGCTCGAATTGACCTGCCAGCGCCCGCTGGGGTCGAGGTGCACCCGCTGGTGGTAGCGGCACACGTCGGGCCGCTCCGCCACATCCGGCACCCAGAGGGTGTCCCGGTGCGGGCACAGGTCGCTGGCGGGCAGGCCGCTCTCGTGGCAGACTTCGAGTTGGGTCATCCCCTCCGTGGGGCGCGAGAACCAGCGCGAGCCCGGCAGGGCCGAGAAGATTTCGAACATTACCGGCGAGGCATAGGACACGCCCGTCATGCCGGCGCGGCCCTCGCCGTCGCTGTTGCCCACCCACACCGCGACGACCCAGTCCGGGGTCACGCCCACGCTCCAGGCATCCCGGTTGCCCCAGGAAGTGCCGGTCTTCCAGGCGATTCTCCGGCCGGTGCCATAGTCCATCCAGGAGGCCTCCTCCTCGGGGCGGCTGGCATTGGAGAGCGCGTCAAAAGCCAGGTATGCGGCCGCACGGCCGATCGGGAGCCGGCGGGCGGGCAGCCGCTCGCGCTTCTGGTCGGACAGCCAGCCCAGGTCCGCATAGAGCGGATCGCCCGTCAGGCTCGCCGCCAGGTAGTAATACGCCCGGGCGAGGGTTTCCAGCGAGATCTCCGCCCCGCCCAGGATCAGCGACAGGCCGTAGTGGTCGGCATCCCGGTCGATGGTCGTGAAACCCAGCCCCTGCAGGTCCTGCAGGAAACGCTCTGCGCCATACTGCTCGAGCATCCGCACCGAGGGGACGTTGAGCGAGCGCTCGATCACCTCGCGGGCCGGCACGGCCCCCTCGAAGGTGCGGCTGTAGTTGTGCGGAGAGAAGTTATTGTAATTGTAAGGGGTGTCCTTGACCAGCTGGGTCGGCAGCAGTTCGCCCGCCTGGAGCAGGGCGGCATATAGCAGGGGCTTGAGCGTGGAGCCGCTGGAGCGGGCCGCCGGGACCATATCCACGTCGGCGCCGCGCAGGCCGGGGGCGCAGCCGCGGGTATTGCCGTAATAGGCCCGGATCTCCCCGGTATGCACGTCCACCACCAGTACGCCCATATTGTCCACCAGGTTGGAATGGTAGGTCTTGAAATATCGCTGCGCGAGGGACGAGACCCGCTGCTGCAGGGAGGCGTCGAGCGTGGTCGCGAACGCGCCGTCGCCCCGTTCGCGCCGGCAGCGCTCCAGCAGGTGATAGGCCTCGTCGGGCATCGGGAGCGGGCGCTCGGGCAGGGGTTCGTCCTGGGCGAGCAGGCATTCCGTTTCGTCGATGATTCCCCGATCCCGGAGTTTGTCCAGCAGGGCGTTGCGTTTCTCCAGCAGGCGCTCGCGGCCCCGCCCGGGATGGATCAGGCCGGGGGCGTTGGGCAGCACCGCCAGCATAGCGCTCTCTCCCCAGGAGAGTTCGTCGGCGCTGCGTCCGAAATAGCGCCAGGCCGCCGCTTCCAGGCCCACCACATTGCCCCCGAACGGGGCGTTGGAGGCATACAGGAGCAGGATCCTGCGCTTGGAGGAGAATAGCTCCAGGCGCGTGGCGAGCACCATTTCATAGAGTTTTTCCGGCAGGGAACGCGGCGCTTTCGGGCGGCTCAGGCGGATGACCTGCATCGTCAGGGTGCTGGCCCCGCTGACCACCTCGCCCCGGGTGAGGTTCTGGCGCAGGGCGCGGGCGGCGGCGAGGGGATCCACCCCGCCATGCCACCAGAAGCGTTTGTCCTCACAGATCACGATGCAACGGGCGAACTTCTCCGGCACGTGGTCGGCGGGCGGGAAATACCACTGGCCGTCCGCCGAAATACGGGCGCCCAGCAGCGTTCCGTCCGCGGCGACGGCCGTGGCGGACAGGGGCGTGCGGAACAATTGGCGCGGCAGGCACAACAAATACCACGCAATTAATCCGAGCGGGACAAAAATCAACAGGAATTTCTTAACTTTGTTCATCCGTTGAACAAATGTAATATTTTTCTATGAAATCTTTCCGCATACTTCTCCTCGGAATGGCCGCAGCCTGCCTGCTGGCCGCCTGCAAGGGCAACACACCTGCCGGCAGCCCGGCCGGACGCCAGAACCCCGCGAGGGCCGTTTCCGCCGTCGCCGGTACCACGCCGATGACGCCCATCGACACCGAAGGATCCCTTCCCGACACCACCGGCATCGACCTGGAGGTCCCCACGATCCGCCTGCTGAGCAAAGGCTCCATCCTGCCCTCCAAGGGAAGCCTCGACCTCGTGTTCGGATCCGTCTCCTACGCACAGGCCGAGGTCCGGGTCAAAAAAGTCTTCAGCAGCAACATCCTGCAGTTCCTGCAGTTCGATGACTACGAGACCCGCTACAACCTCTACAAAGTAGCCTCGACCATCGCCGACACCACCCTGGTGCTGGGAGACCGGAGTGCAGACCACATCCGGCAGTTCCGCACCTATGCCCTGAGTCTCGACGAACTCATTAAGCCCGAGCCGGGCGCCATCTACCACGTCGAGATCCGCGGCCGCGAGCCCCTCGTGGAGGAGGACTTCTGGGACAGCGACGACTACTTCGGCGACTATGACACCTACGACCAGCGCAGTGTGGATCTGCTCGCAAGCAACCTCGCCCTGATCGCCAAGCGCGGCGACGGCGCCACCGAGGTATTCGTCTACGACATCCTCACCGGCAAGCCGGTCTCGGGCGTCCGCATCAAACTCTACGACTTCGTCCAGCAGGAGCTCGCCAAGGGCCAGACCGACGGCGAGGGCCACGTCAGCTTCCCCGCCTCCGGCGAGGGCCGCTTCATCACGGCCACCAACGGCAAGCACTACGCCTATCTCGACCTCAAGAACGAGAAAGCCCTGTCCACCAGCAACTTCGATGTCAGCGGCACCACCCGCGAAGGTGGCATCAAGGCCTACATCTTCGGCGAGCGGGGCGTGTGGCGCCCGGGCGACACGCTGCACGTCAGCGTGGTGACCCTGTTCGACGACACGCCGCTCCCCGCCGGGCATCCCGTCACCGCCCGGCTCTACAACCCCGACGGACAGCTCACCAAGACCCTGACGGAGCGCAGCGGCTCCGCCAACATCTACCACTTCCCCTTCAGCACGGCGCAGGACGCCCCTTCGGGCCGCTGGCGCGTGGATGTGCAGCTCGGCGGCCAGACCTTCAGCAAGTCCCTGCGCATCGAGGCCATCAAGCCCAACAAGATGGACGTCACGCTCCATTTCGACAATGCCTACATCACCCCGGACCGCAACTGCGTGGGCGACATCGCCGTCCGCTGGCTCTACGGGGCCCCGGGCAGCGGGCTCAAGGTCAACGGCACCCTCGAGCTCACCGCCGCCACGACCGCCTTCAAGGGCTGGGAAGGCTACGACTTCCTCGATGACGCCCGGAGTTTCGAAGACCAGACCTTCACCTTCTCCGACATGGTGACCAACGAGGAAGGCCACGCCTACATCAATACCTTCTACGAGGTCAACAAGGCCGCCACCCCGGGTCTGCTCAATGCCGGATTCACCTTCCGGGCCTTCGAGCCGGGCGGGGACTTCAGCACCAATTATTCCAGCATCCGGATGTCCCCGTTCAGCACCTACGTGGGCATCAAGACCGAACTGGACAAGGATGAATGGGGCAGCGAACTGCTGAGCGCAGGCAAGCCGCATCGTTTCGACGTGGCCACGGTGGACGCCGAAGGCAAGGGCGTGACGGCCAGCGGCCTGCACGCCGAGATCTACCACGTGGACTGGAGCTGGTGGTGGAACGCCTCCGGATCCATTGCCAGCTATATGGCCGGCAAGAGCCGCGAACTCCTCTTCGAGAAGACCTTCTCCACCTCCGGCGGCAAGGGCAGTTTCACCTACGACTGGAAAGATGCCCCGAACGGCCTGTACTACATCCGCGTCACCGACACCCGCGGCGGCCACGCCGCCTCGATGATCTGCGAGGTCCAGGAGCGGGAGACCACCGATGTCTCCGACGGCGCCACCCGCCTCAACATGCTGATCGACAAGGATAAGTACAAGGTCGGCGAGACGGCCCTCATCACCATCCCGTCCACCGCGGGCGCCAGCGCCCTCGTCTCCATCGAGAAGAGCGGCAAAATCCTCGGAACCCGCCGTGTCGAATGCTTTGCGGGCAGCACCCAGATCCGCATCCCCGTGACGAAGGAGATGCTCCCCAACGCCTATGCCTTCATCACCCTGATCCAGCCCCACGGCAACGTCCGCAACGACGCCCCGATCCGACTCTACGGCATCCAGAACATCAATGTCGAGGACGCCTCTTCGCACCTGGATCCGGTCATCGACATCCCCGCCGAGACCAAGCCCGAGACTACGCTCAAGTTCAAGGTCCGCGAGAAGAGCGGCCGTCCGATGAGCTACATCGTGGCCCTGGTGGACGAAGGTCTGCTCTCGCTGACCGGTTTCAAGACCCCGGATGCCTGGGCCGCCTTCTACGCCAAGGAAGCCCTGCGCGTCCGTACCTGGGACGAGTATGATGCCGTCATCGGCGCCTACGGCGGCCACATCGAGCAGCTCTTCGCCATCGGCGGTGACGACGAGGCTTCCGGCCCGCTCAAGCGCCAGGGTGCCGACCGCTTCAAGCCGGTGGTCGCCTACCTCGGTCCCTTCGAGCTGAAGGCCGGCAAGACCGGCTCCCACAGCATCGAGGTGCCGCAGTACATCGGTTCGCTCCGCGCCATGGTCATCGCCACGGACGGCAGCGCCCAGGGCAGCACCGCCGCCAATGTCTCCGTGACCCAGCCCCTGATGGTCCAGGCCACCCTGCCCAGGACCCTGAGCCTGGGCGAGACCATCCGCATCCCGGCCACCGTCATCACCCTCAAGGACGGTGTCGGCAATGTCAAACTGAGCATCAAGACCGACGGCCCGCTGACCGTCCAGGGTCCCGCCACCATCGACCTCAAGGCCCCTGACACCGGCCAGACAGTCGAGTACTTCGAAGTCAAGGTCGGCGACCAGCCGGGCATCGGGCACGTGAGCGTCACGGCCAAGTCCGGCTCCGACCAGTCCGTCAGCCAGGTGGAGATCGATGTGCTCAATCCCAACCCCGAGGTGACCCGTACGCAGAGCCTGCTGCTCGATGCCGGCGGGAGCAAGGACGTCTCCGCCGATCTCTTCGGCCTGGCAGGCACCAACGCCATCAGCGTCGAGTACTCTTCGATCCCGGCCATCGACCTCAAGCGCCGCCTCAAATACCTCGTCGAGTATCCGTACGGCTGCGCCGAGCAGACCATTTCCGGGGCCTTCCCGCAGCTCTACCTCACCCAGGTGACAGACTGCGACGAGAGCGTCGCCCGCCGCACGGCCTTCAACGTGACCGCGGCCATCAACCGCCTGCACAGTTTCCGCCGTCCGGACGGCGCCATCAGCTACTGGCCGGGCTCCGCCTATTCCTCGTCCTTCGCCAGCGCCTATGGCCTCCACTTCCTCCAGGAGGCGGAGAACCAGGGTTACGCCGTTCCCGCCGACCTCAAGGCCGATCTCGTACGCTACCTCACGCGGAACGTGGTCAACGACCGCAAAGAGAGTCCCTTCGTGCGGGCCTACGGTCTGTACGCCCTCGCCGTGGCCGGCAAGCCGCAGCGCAGCGCGATGAACCTCCTGCGCGAGCAGGTCAAGACGATGCCGCGCGGCGCCGTCTGGATGCTCGCCGCGGCCTTCGCCTCCGACGGCAAGAAGCAGGTGGCGACCTCTCTCACGGACGGGCTTCCTTACCAGGAGACTTCCGGGACCGACTACAGCGACTATGGCAGCGAGGACCGCAACCGCGCCATCGCCCTGCATACCGCCATCCTCACCGGACGCAAGGAGCAGGCCTTCGAACTGGCCGAGAAGGTCGCCGCGAACCTCAGCGACAACCGCCACTATATGAGCACCCAGGCCACGGCCTGGTCGCTCTACGCCATCTGCGACTACGCCCGCACCCTCGCCGGCAACAACATCGCCGGTTCCGTGCGCGCTGCCGGCAAGACCTGGAAGATGGCTTCCGACAAGGCCCTCGTCCGGCAGGACATTCCGCTGGAGGCGCAGACCGGCAGCTTCCCGCTGAGCCTGTCCAACACCGGCGGGAACCCGGTCCACGCCATCATCTCCGTGACCGGCATCCCGGCTGCGGGCTCCGAGCAGGCCAAGGCTTCCGGGCTGAAGATGGTTGTACGCTACACTGACCCGGAGGGCAAGGCCATCGCCGTGGACACCCTCTCCCGCGGACGCAGTTTCAACGCCATCGTGACCATCACCAACACCGGCTCCGCCGCCGTTCAGAACCTCGCCCTCGCCCAGAAGTTCCCTTCAGGCTGGGAGATCCAGAACGACCGCATCGGCCGCGAAGAGGTCAGCTATCCTGCCGGACTCGACTACCAGGACATCCGGGACGACCGGGTCTACAGCTTCTTCGACCTGAAAGCCGCCGGGAGCGTGACCGTCACCACCCGCCTCACCGCCACCTATCCCGGACGCTTCTACCTCCCGGCCGTCAGCTGTGAAGCGATGTACGACGAGACCATCTCCGCCCTCGTCCCCGGCAAGTGGACGGAAGTGAAGTAAACCCGACCCCACCGCACAGCAAAGCCGCCCGCAGCCCCCGCCGCGGGCGGTTTTCATCTCCGGTCCTTTACCGGAACAATTCTCCCAGGACGCGGAGGGAGCGGGCTTCGATGCGGGTTTCGGTGTGGTAGCTGAGGTAGCGGAGGAGCAGGTCGGCGATCTCGCCGCGCTCCCGGCCGTTCATCGGCAGGAGCATGCAGGTACCGAAGTCGTCCTGCAGCAGATCCCGCACGCGGAGGTAGTGCGGCCCCGCAAAGGGCGCGAGGTCCTCCAGCGAGGGCGAGAAGCCGAGGGCCCCGGCGAGTTCCAGCAGGAAGCGCAGGTGGTAGTTGGCAAAGTCGCCCTGCAGGGCGTCCAGCGTCAGGATCGCCCGCTCGCACCAGGCGAAGAGCCCCGGCTCGCTCTCCCCGTCCCGCACGGTCCGGTAGAGCACTTCGCTCATGAACAGGGTCATCGCATTCTTGGAAGCGCTGGTCCGCAGGCCCGTCAGGGGGTGCGCAGCCGACAGGCCGCGGACCCGCCAGAGCTCGGAGCGGGGATTCTCGATGACCTCCGCATCCAGCACGCTGAGCGGCTGGAAAAGGGCCATCCCCCCGCCCTTGGGCACGGAAACGATGAAACTGCGACGCCCCCAGTCGGCGCTGAGGGCGTGCAGGACCAGGGAACGCTCCCCGACCTTGGTGGTATTGAGGATGATGAGCTGGGTGCGTCGGATCATCAGTACTGCTTGATACGCTCGGCGGCGAGGGCCTCCCGCAGCGCATCGTCATAGCGGATGCGGATCTTCACCCCTGCCTCCTGGAAATAGTAGCGCACCACGATCTCCTCTTCGATGAAGGGGATGATCTCGTCCTTCTTGAGGCGCAGGAACGCCTCCTTCTCCATGTTCAGCGACGCCTCCAGGGCATCCAACTGGGGCTTCATCGCCTCATCCAGCCCGTCCCGGCGCAGCTCCTCCTTGGCCCGGTCGAAATAGGTCTTGGCCGAAGAACGGTAGTCGAACTCCTTGCCTTCCGCGAATGCGATGAAATCCTCGTAGTCCGCATCGGTGAAATGGAAATCCTCCACCGCGGGGATGTGCTCGTGCTTGCGCACATACTCGAGAGCATATTGCTCAATGATGCCGTAGGTGACCAGCGAATAGGTCAGGCGGCTGTATTCGCGGAACTTCAGTTCCACGTCCGGGGTGATCCCGCCGCCGTCGCGTACCGTACGCCCGTGGGCGGTCTTGAACTCGTGCGTCAGCGAATCAGGGATCGAGGCGACGCTCCCGTCCTCACGGCGGGCGGCGTAGTCAATCGCCTGCACGCAGCGGCCGGAGGGCGTGTAGTACTTCGCCGTGGTCACCTTCAGTTCGCCCCCGTAGGGCAGCGAACGGATGCTCTGCACCAGGCCCTTGCCGTAGGTGCGCTCGCCCATGATCGTGGCACGGTCCATGTCCTGGAGGGCGCCCGAGACGATTTCCGAGGCCGATGCCGAGGATGAATCCACCAGCACGATGACGGGGATCTTGGTGTCCACCGGCTCCTTGTTGGTACGGAGGGCATAATTGGCGCTGGCGTCCTTGCCCTTAGCCGAGACGACCAGCGAGCCCTTGGGCACGAGCACGGAGACGATCTCCGCCGCCTCGTTCATCAAGCCGCCGCCGTTGCCCCGCAGATCGAGCACGAGGACCTTCATCCCCTGCTTCTTGAGCTCGGTCACCTTCTGGCGGAAATCCGCCCCGACCCCGTCGGAGAAGCCGTTCTGGGAAATATAGCCCACACCGTCCTCCAGCATCCCGGCGAACTCGATGTCGTTGATCTTGATGCGCTCGCGGGTCACGGTGATGTCCACCTCCTCGCCGCTGCGCAGTTTCTTGACGTGGAAGACCACCTGGGTACCGGGATCGCCGCGCATCTTCTCGCTGCACTGCTGGGAAGTCAGGCCCACCACGGTCTGTCCGTCGATCGCGAGGATCTCGTCGCCGCAGACCAGGCCGTATTTCTGCGCCGGGGAGTTGGCGTAGGGCTCGTTGATGATCACGTTGCCCTGCACATCCGGCTTGTAGATCACGGCGCCGATGCCCCCGTAGGTGCGGTGGATCATCATCTGGAGGTTCTCATTCTCCTCCTCGGGAATGTAGACCGTGTAGGGATCGAGGTTCTCGAGCATCGCGTCGATGCCGCGGCGCTCGATGCGGTCGATGGGCAGGGAGTCCACATACGAACGATTGAGCTCCTGCAGGATGGCGGTCTGGATCTCGGTCCACTTGCCGAGTTTGAAGCGGGGAGACTGGGCGGACGCGGCGAGCGCGGCGCCAAGCAGGATTATGGTCAGGACGAATCGTTTCATACTTCTAATTAATCGTTTACTGTGAGCCTAGCAGCAGCAGGGTGATGCCGGCCATCATCAGGACCATGTCCACCACCTTGTCCTTGATGTGCCCCTCCTTGAACATGAGCGCCCCGAAGAGGAAGGTGATCACGACCGAGCTGCGCCGGATCATCGAGATCACGGAGAGCAGGGCATCCGGGTCCTTGACGGAGTAGAAATACAGCATGTCGGACACGGTGATCAACACGGCAATCAGCGGGATGCGCCAGTCCCAGGCAAAGCCCTGGAAGCCATCTTTGTCTGCCAAATACTGTACCAGGATCACGACGGCCAGCAGGACGGTGATATAGACGTTGGTCCAACTCTGGACGAAGAGCGGCTCGAGGGTCTGGAGGATGAACTTGTCGTAGAGGGCGCTGGCGGAGCCGGACAGCACGGAGATGATCATGCAGGTCATGCCCTTGGCCGAGGTCTTCCTGTCCGTGTCGTGGCGGTTGGAGCGGGAACTCAGGAACAGGGCCACCATCACGATGGCCACGCCCAACCACTGCAGGAGGTTGAGCCGCTCGCCGAACAGGATGATCGAGAAGATCAGCACGAACATCGGCCGGGAGGCCTTGATCGTGCTCACCGTCGTGAGCGGGAGGTGCTTCAGCGCGTAGAGGCCCGATACCCAGGAGGTCGAGACCAGCACGGCTTTGAGCACGAGCTTAAGGTGGTCCTGCAGCGGGCCCGCCGAGAGGAACGGCGAGAGGAACACCGCCGTGAGGGCGGTGGCGCTGAGCAGGATCCAGTAGACCCCGTTGCGCTTGAGGGCCTGCTTCTTGGCGACGTCATAGACGCCGAGCAGCAGGGCCGAACAGACCGACATCCAAAGCCACATAATCAGAACATTTTCACAAATGTAACCATAAAATTCGTATTTTTGTATCTCCCTATGGATAAAGACGGCAAGATCGAAATACGCGGTGCCCGCGCGCACAATCTGCAGAACATAGACTTGGATCTGCCCCGCCGAAAGTTCGTGGTCATCACGGGCATCAGCGGCAGCGGCAAGTCCTCGCTCGCCTTCGATACCCTTTACGCTGAGGGGCAGCGCCGCTATATGAACACCCTCTCCCCCTATGCCAAGCATTTCATGGGCATACTCGAGAAGCCCGCGGTGGAGAGCATCGCCGGTCTGAGTCCGATCATCGCCATCGAACAGAAGAGCACGGGCAGCAATCCCCGCTCGACCGTGGGCACGATCACGGAGATCTCCGACTTCCTGCGCCTGTTGTATGCCCGCGCCTCCACGGCCTACTCCCCCGTGACCGGGAAACAGATGGTCCGCTACACCGACGCCCAGATCGTGGACCTGATCCTCAGCGGTTTCCGCGGACGGAAATGCCTGCTGCTCGCCCCGCTCGTGCGCGGGCGCAAAGGCCATTACCGCGAACTCTTCGAGCAGCTCCGCAAGAAGGGCTACCTGCAGGTCCGCATCGACGGCGAGATCCAGGAATTGGCGGCCGTGGAAGCGGTGGACCGCTACAAGGGGCATTTCATCGAACTCGTTGTGGACAAGCTCAAACCCGCCGAGGGCGACGAGTCGCGCGTACGCAGTTCCGTCTCCTCCGCCCTGGGCCTGGGCAAGGGCTCGCTCGCCGTCCTGGATATGGAGACCGGCGCCCTGCAGCACTTCTCCAAGCACCTGGTGGACCCGGACAGCGGCATCTCTCTGCAGGAGCCGGCCCCGCACACCTTCTCCTTCAACTCCCCCGAAGGCTGCTGCCCGCACTGCAAGGGCCTCGGCACCGTACCCGACGTAAGCCTGGACACCATCATCCCCGACCCGGGCAAGTCCATCGCCGACGGGGGCATCGCCCCGCTGGGCCGTTTGCGGGACGGGCGCAAATTCGAACTGGTGCGCGCCATCGCGCGCAAACACGATTTCTCGCTCTACGAGCCCATCGCCGCCCTGCCCGACGAGGTCGTGACCCTGCTGGTCTACGGCTCCGACGAATTCTACCGCGTGGGCGACGGGGCGCAGGCCGAAATGGCCGGCTGGGACGGGGTCACGGGCGACGTCGAAGACAAGGTCGTCTGCCCGGTCTGCCACGGCACCCGCCTGGGCAGCCACGTCCATTGCTTCCGCATCGACGGCAAGGACATCACGGAAGTCAGCGCAATGGAAATCAGCGAGCTGCACGCCTGGCTCCAGTCCCTGCCCGACAAACTGGACACCCGCGAGCGTACGATCGCCCGCGACATCCTCAAGGAGCTCAGCGACCGCGTCCGCTTCCTGCTGGACGTGGGTCTGGACTACCTCAGCCTTGACCGTCCCACGGCCTCGCTCTCCGGCGGAGAGGGTCAGCGCATCCGCCTCGCGACCCAGATCGGCTCCAAGCTCGTCAATGTCATCTACATCCTCGACGAGCCGAGCATCGGCCTCCACCAGCGGGACAACCGCAAACTGCTCGCCTCGCTGAAGAAACTCCGCGACGAGGGCAACACCGTGATCGTGGTCGAGCACGACGAGGAGACGATGCGCGAGGCCGACTGGATCGTGGACGTGGGTCCGGGCGCCGGAGAACGCGGCGGCCGGATCTGCTATAGCGGCCCCGCCCGCGCCATCCGGAACCCCATCGGCCTGCCGCCCGCAAGGCGCCATCCCAGCGGCCTGTCCCTGACTCTCTGCGGCGCCCGGGGCAACAACCTCAAGGACGTGACCGTAGAGTTCCCCCTGGGTCTGCTGATCGGGGTCAGCGGGGTGAGCGGCTCCGGGAAGTCTTCCCTCGTCAACGAGACCCTGATGCCCATCCTCAAGGGCAAGTTCTACCATTTCAAGGAGAAACCCCTCCCCTATGACCGGCTCGAAGGGATCGAGAACATCGACAAGGTCATCGAGATCGACCAGAGCCCCATCGGGCGTACCCCGCGCTCCAACCCGGCCACGTTCACCGGGGTCTTCGGCGACATCCGCGCCCTCTTCGAGGACACCCCCGACGCCAAGGTCCGCGGCTTCAAGGCCGGCCGTTTCTCTTTCAACGTCCCCGGCGGGCGCTGCGAGGAATGCAAAGGCGCCGGCATCAAGGTCATCGAGATGAATTTCCTGCCTTCGGTGAACGTCTGCTGCGACGCCTGCGGCGGCAAACGCTACAAAGAGGACACCCTTGCCGTCCGCTACAAAGGCAAGAGCATCAACGACGTCCTCGAGATGAGCGTCTCGGAGGCCTACGAATTCTTCAAGTCCCACCCCAAGATCGCCCCCAAACTCAAGGCGCTGCTGGACGTGGGTCTGGGCTACATCCACCTCGGCCAGTCCGCCGTGACCCTGTCCGGCGGCGAGAGCCAGCGGATGAAACTCGCCGCCGAACTCGCCCGCAAGGCCACCGGCAACACCCTCTACATGCTCGACGAGCCCACCACGGGCCTGCACTTCGAGGACATCAAAGTCCTGCTCGGAGTGCTCCAGCGCCTGGTGGACCAGGGCAACACGATCATCGTGATCGAACACAACCTCGACGTGCTCAAGTCCGCGGACTACCTGATCGACATGGGTCCCGGCGGAGGCGCCGCAGGAGGCAGGATTATTGCAACGGGAACCCCCGAACAAATAGCCGCAGACCCCGCGTCCGTCACCGGACCCTACTTAAAAGAACTGCTATGACGAAAATTGAAGCCGCCCGTGCGGAGTACAAAGAATGGTGCCAGGCCATCGGAATCGACTGCCTCGAGAAAGTCAATGAAACCCTCGACGCCGGCAAGGCCATCGAATTGATCAACCTCTGCGAAGCCCGGCAGGAGCGCCAATACGCCCAGGCCGCCGACCAGATCTTCTGGAATCGCAAGCGCAGCCGCATCGTGATGATGTCGGGTCCCTCTTCCAGTGGCAAGACCAGCTCCTCGCTGCGCATCGCCCAGCAGGCCCGCGTGCTCGGGCTCAAGCCCAAGGTGATCGAGCTCGACAATTACTTTGTCCCGCGCGACCGGACCCCGATCGACGAGAACGGCGAGCGCGACTATGAGGCCCTGGCCGCAATGGACATCGAGCTGCTCGACCAGCAGCTGCTCGACCTGCTCGCCGGCAAGGAAGTGGAGCTCCCGCGCTTCGACTTCAAGGCCGGGAACCGGGTCTTCGAGGGCAAGACCATGCGCCTCGAAGACGGAGACATCCTCTTCATGGAGGGCATCCACGCCCTCAACCCCGCACTCACCCCCGCCATTCCGCGCGACCGCATTTTCGGTATCTACATCTCCGCCCTCTCGGCCCTGCCGGGCGGCGAGAAGGACCACGGCTCCACCACGGACAAGCGCCTGCTGCGGCGCATCGTGCGGGATAACCGCACCCGCGGCACTTCCCCGGAGGACAACATCCTCCGCTGGCCGTCCGTGCGCCGGGGCGAAGTCCGCAACATCTTCCCCTACGAGGAGAACGCCAACATCGTCTTCAACTCCTCCACCCTCTACGACGTCCCGCTGCTGAAATACTATGCCGAGCCCCTGCTCTGCGGCATCAGCGAATCCTCACCCGCCTACCCCAAAGCGCAGAGCCTGCTGCACTTCCTCGAAATGGTACACGCGCTCAAGCCCGCCGAAATCGCAGCCATCCCCCCCACATCAATTATGAGAGAGTTCATAGGGGGACAAACGCTCTGACGATTCCGCCAGAGCGTCTGCAAGCAGATGCCGGATGACCGGGGGACGTTTCCCCCGGACCCCCTCTCGTCGCTGCACTCCGAACGTGCCCGGCGGGAAAGAACCTATTTTACGAGGGAGATGGCGCCGAAGACGCCGAGACTCGCCAGGAGCATGATGGCGGCGGCGAGCAGCAAGCCGAGCAGGATGTAGATCACGCTCTTCTTGAAATCCATGTTCAGAATGCTCGCGGCAAGGGTGCCGGTCCAGGCACCCGTGCCCGGGAGCGGAATGCCCACGAACAGCAGCAAGGCCACGTAGAGCCCGCGCCCGGCCTTCGCTTCCAGCTTGCGGCCGCCTTTCTCTCCTTTCTCCAGACACCAGCGGCAGAAGCCGCCGATCAGCTTCTTGTCCTTGCCCCAGTCGAGCACCTTCCGGGCGAAGAGGAAGATGAACGGAACCGGGAGCATATTGCCCACCAGGGCCACGAGGATGGAGGGAACGAGCGGCAGGCCGAAGCCTACGGCATAGGGGATGGCGCCGCGGAGTTCAATCAGCGGGACCATCGAAATCAGGAAGACGATCAGGTATTTCTTCATTGGATCTTGTCCAGGATTTCCAGGATGGCGGGAATGGCATCGGCCTGCTTGGCCGGGGTCTGTTCGGTGCGGGGTGTGCTGGCCACGAGGTCGAACACACCGCCGGTCAGCGCACAGCGGCCCGCCTTGAACCGGGCCTCGGCGCGGCGCGCCTCATATTCGGCGGTAAAATCAAGCGGGTCGGCGAGAGAGAGGAAAAGGTCGCAAAGGGTCTCGTCGCGCCGCTCCGGCTTGATGCGTCCGATCCAGTCGAGATCCTTCTTGCCGGGGCAGAGGATGCGCACCTCGATACCCCGGTCGAGGAGCAGCCGCTGGGCGAGCCGGCAGGCCACGGTCGGGTCTTCGGCAGTGGTCAGGCCGTCCACGTAGACCACGGCGCTGCGGATCTGCTGCATCGGAAGCAGGGAGGTAGGGGTGCTGCTCTGCGTGTGGCGCAGGACATAGCGGCGGACAAGCAGGACGATGGGATTTTTCATCGGCTGTAGGAGGCTATGAGTTCACGCATTTGTTCTTTGGCGGCCTTCCAGCGCGGAATGTCGATCTTGGTGCCGATCACCTCCACCACCTTGGCGGCGATGATGGAACCGAGCTCGCCGCAGGCCTTGAGCGGGAGGCCAAGGGCGTCGGCGAAGAGGAAGCCGGCAGCGTAGGTATCGCCCGCACCGGTGGCATCGACGGGATCCGCCGGCCAGGTGTGGATGAAATGCACTTCCTCCCCGGAACGGACCCAGCTGCCGTCCTTGCCCACCTTGACCACGGCGATGCGGCTGAGGGCGGCCAGTTCGGCGAGGGCCTCCACCGGGTCCCGCAGCCCGGTGAATGCACGGGCCTCGCTCTCGTTGGCGAACACGATGTCCACGTATTTCTCGACGATGTCGTGCAGGAAGGCGAGGTTGGATTCCACGACGTTGTAGGAGGCCAGGTCAAGGGAAATGATGCACCCGGCGGAACGGGCCAGTTCGACGGCGCGGCGCACCAGGTCCTGGTTCTGGACGAGGTAGCCCTCGATGTGGAAATAATCGTAACCCTCGAACCAGGCGGGGTCCAGGTCTTCCGGGACCAGGTCAAGCGCGGCGCCGAGATAGACGGCGAAGGTGCGCTCGGCGTTGCCGCCGCTCACGAAGACCATCGAGCGGCCGCTGGAGTGCGTGCTCTTCAGCAGGCGGGTCTTGATGCCGTACTGCTCCTGGTCGCTCTTGAAGAGGTGCCCGAGTTCGTCGTCCCCCACCTTGCCGATGAAGCCCGAGGGCATCCCGAGGATGGCCGTGCAGGAGATGGTGTTGGCGGCGGAACCTCCGGCGACATATTTGACCCCGAGCGGCTTGAGCGCCGTCCAAATGCCGTCGCCTGTCTCCATATCCACGTGCTGCATGCTTCCCTTGGGGAGGTGGTAGGTATTGAGGAGCGAATCATCCGGCAGGATGGCCAGAATGTCGGTGAGAGCGTTTCCGATTCCGAGAATTGATTTCATATTTCGCAAAAATAACACAAATAAATCGTAAATTTGCGCCCAATGTCCAAGAAAGCTGCAAATATCATCAAATACAGCCTGTCCGCCGTCCTGGCGGGCGTGCTCGTCTGGTTCGCCTTCCGCGGGGTGGACTGGAAGGCCTTCTGGGCCGGTCTGCAGCAGACGCGCTGGGCCTATATGGTCCTCTATTTCGTCGTCGCCCTGCTGGCCCTCGTCTTCCGCGAAGAGCGCTGGTATGCCCTGATGCATCCCCTGGATCCGGAACTGCGCCGCCTGCAGGTCTGGGACGCCATCAACGTGGGAAACATCATCAACATCGTGCTGCCCGGCGCGGGGGAATTCGCCCGCTGCGGCTACGTCTCCTCCCGGCGGATGAGTTTCGACAAGGCCTTCGGCACCATCGCCTGCGAGCGGATGTGCGACCTGGTGGCCGTGGTCGTGCTGCTCGTGGCCGCGCTCGTGCTCAAGTGGGAGAGTTTCGGGACCTTCTTCCTGGAGAACATCTGGCATCCGATGGCCGGACGGCTGGGCAGCGGGACGGTCTGGCTGCTGATCGGCGCCCTGGCCGCGCTGCTCGCCCTCTTCTTCTGGCTGGTGTACCGTCACCGCCGGCGCAACCGCTGGTGCGCACGCATCGCCACGACCATCAAGGGCCTGCTGACCGGATTCGCGAGCGTGGCGAAGCTGAAGCACAAATGGGCCTTCGTGCTCACCACCGTGGGCATCTGGACGATGTACGTAATGATGCTCTGGTGCACCCTGCGCGCCCTGCCGCTGCTGGACGGCCTGGGGATGGTGGACGCCCTCTTCCTGTCGGCCGTGGGCAACATCGCCTCCGTGATCCCGGTACCGGGCGGAATCGGGGCCTACCACTACCTGGTGGCCCTGTCGATCCAGAGCCTGTACGCCGCAGCTTGGGAGACGGGCATCCTCGTCGCGACCCTCGGCCACGAGGCCCACGCCATCCTGATCATCCTCGTCGGGGTGATCTCCTATGCCCATCTGACCTTGCAAAAGCGGAAATAATCCTTATATTTGCAAACGTTAGTGTATTACCTGTAGCGTTATGCAATTGATCATCCCCGATCACTACGTGGACCTGCTCGGCGGAGCAGAGAACACGGAGAAGGCCATCAAGGCCGTCAAGGACATGTTCCAGAACAATCTCTCAGCCCAGCTGGCCCTGTTGCGGGTGACGGCTCCGATGGTCGTACCCTCCGGGACCGGCCTCAACGACGAGCTCAACGGGGTGGAACGTCCGGTCCGTTTCCCGATTCGCGACATGGAGGAACGGCAGGCGGAGGTGGTCCATTCACTGGCCAAGTGGAAGCGGGTCAAGCTCGCGCAGATGGGCATCCGGCCCGGCCGGGGCATCTATACCGACATGAACGCCCTGCGTCCCGACGAGGAGCTGGACAACCTCCATTCCATCTATGTGGACCAGTGGGACTGGGAAAAGGTCATCCGCCGGGAGGACCGCCACCTGGGTTTCCTCAAGCAGACCGTGCGCCGCATCTACGAGGCTATCAAGGTCACGGAGAACAAGCTTTTCGTGGAATTCCCGCAGATCGTCCCCGAGCTCCCGGAGGAGATTCACTTCATCCAAGCCGAGGAGCTGGTACAGCTCTACCCCGGCCGCACGCCCAAGGAGCGGGAGCACGAGATCGTGCGCCGCTGGGGCGCCGTGTTCATCATCGGCATCGGCGGGGTCCTGTCCGACGGTGCGCCGCACGATGGCCGCGCCGCGGACTACGACGACTGGAGCAGCCCCAACGAAGAGGGTTTCAAGGGCCTCAACGGCGATATCCTCGTGTGGAATAACATCCTCCAGCGCCCGTTCGAGCTCTCCAGCATGGGCATCCGCGTGGACGAGGCGGCGCTGCGCCGCCAGTTGGAGATCAAGGGCGAATCCTGGAAGGCGGAACTCCCCTTCCACCGGAGCCTGCTCGCCGGCGAGCTGCCCTGCACCATCGGCGGCGGCATCGGCCAGTCCCGCCTCTGCATGTACCTGCTGCGCAAGGCCCACATCGGCGAGATCCAGAGCAGCATCTGGCCCGAGGAGATGGTCCGGGCGTGCCGCGCCGCCGGCATCAACCTGGTCTGATACCTTTTTTCGGGAATTCCGCTCCGGACACCTGTAACATCCGGCGGGATGTTGCGTCCTAATAATAAATGACACCGGAAGAGTTCGCGCGACTGTATCTCCCGCTAGGGGACGATTTCTATCAGCTTGCACTCCGCCTGCTCGACTCGCAGGAGGATGCCCAAGATGCCGTCCAGGACCTGTATGTCAAGTTACTCTCCGACCGGGAGCGGCTGGATACCATCCAGGATCCCCGGGCCTGGGGCTATGTCCTGCTGCGCAACCTCTGCGTGGACCATATCCGGAGCCGGAGCGCCCGACCACAGGAGGCGGTCTCCGAAGTGCTGGCCGCTGAGACGCCCGAAGAGCCGCCGGAACGGCTTGGGCGCGCCCTCGCCGCGGTCCGGAGCCTCTCTGCCGCCGACCGCTCGCTCGTGCGCCTGCGGCTCGTCCACGACCTCCCCTACGACGAGATCGCCCGCCGGACCGGCAAGACCGAGCTCGCCCTCCGCGTGGCCTTCTACAGAATTAAGAACAAAATACGCAAGAAGATATGACACACTCAGAAAACATGGAACCCAAGGCCCCCGGCGAACTCCGGGAGCGCCTGGAAGACACCGTCTCCGCAGCCATCCTCGCGGAGCGTGGGCCACAGGCACTCGACGATGCGCCGCGCCGCCCGGTCCGCTGGTCCTGGGTCGTTGCGCCCGCCCTCGCCCTGGCCTGCCTGACCGTCGTGCTTGCCGTCCGGAAACCCCGGCTGAGCCCTTACGACACCTTCTCCGACCCCACGCTGGCTTATGCAGCGCTCGAGCAGGCCTTCTCCGCTTTCTCGGATCCGGTCGGAGCCGGATTCAACGCCATCAATGTCTCGCTCGAGGCTTTCGACCAGACGCTCGAAAGCGCCCGAACCCCCCAACAGCATTAGCATCACCGTCATGAAGAAGTTCTTCACCATTATTCTGTGTTCCTGCCTCCTGGCCGTCTGCGCATCCGCGCAGAAGCGGCCGGACGGCTTCTCCCAGAAAGAATGGGACGCCCTGACCCCGGCGAACCGGGCCAAGATCGTCGCCCTGATCAATGCCTACTCCGTCGAGCGGGCCGTCCGCAGCGGCAAGGATGTCCAGGAGGACGAAGCCGTCACCTTCACCCTGGCCCGGCCCAAGACCGGCGGCACCCGGTACCAGCCTCCCAAAACGAACCGCACGATGCCCCCCGAGAGCAACTATGTCTACTACCGCTGGTGCGACCAGGACGACGTCAACGCCGTCTATGTGTCCCCGTATATGTTCAAGATGATCCAGACCCTGCCGGACTTCGAGTTCCGGGGCCGGAAGTTCAACCTTTCTTCGGTCATCAAGGACCTGAGCGGGCTGTATATGCTGGAGTTCGCGCAGTATACCCAGGACGGACGCTTCTCCTACAGCCGCAACAGCACCACCGGCGGCCTGCGCCGCGACATCCGCGACTACCTTGACGACAACAATTACCAGACCCTGGTCGAGAACCATGCCGGAGGCCGCTACAACCGCATCTTCATCCGCCGCGACGGCGCCACGGTCTCCGGCTTCGTGCTGGTGGACCTCGACGAAGATTTCGACTACGGCCGCTTCATCTGCCTGGAAGGCAGCATTCCCCAGAGCCAGTTCGAAAAGATCTTCGTCGGCGCGATGAAATAGTCCCCGGGGCGCGGAAGGGTGCCCGGGGCGCGGGCTGGACGTGGCAGGGCGAAGACCGGGAGGTAGAAGATCAGGGTAAGGACCGAGGAGATGGTCCGGGCGTGCCGCGCCGCCGGCATCAACCTGGTTTAACCGGGATTTTCCTTTTCTTCTTCATATTCCGCCAGCCCAGTTCGCGGTTGGCGCGGATGAATTCGCTGTCGAAGAAACTCTGCGTCGTCCCGATGACGCTGCCGCCCAGCACCTTCCCCCGCTCATCGCAGATAACCCCGCCGGCCAGGTAGGTATGGGGCCGGCATCCGAGGTGCTGGACCGGCCATTGGCTCTCGGGGTCCAGGATTACGGCGAAGCGGCAGTGGTAGCGCTCCAGCAGTTTCATCAGCTTGAGGCTGTCCGAGACCGGACAATCGCAGTAGAAGATGAATTCCCAGGCCGGATTCTCCTCGATGATCTTGTCAATCTTCCCCTCCGGCGTATGGTACAGCACATCGCGGAAATTGTCCAGGGTGAGATACTGGATCACGAAATACTTTCCCTTCTCGATCTGATAGTTCTCCACCCGCCCGTCGGCATCGAAAACGTCCGTATAATCCTCCCAGAACCCCACCCGCTTCAGAGGCTGGCAGGCCGCGAGCGCGAGAAACACAATCAAAAGGAAATTTCGTTTCATACTTTAATGACGGACACCCCCGCCGAATGTTACACCACAGCATCCCCTAACCACAAAAAAGGCGGGTGCGGCTACGTTTCCTCTGGTGCCGCCCAACGGCGGCGGTGGTTAGGCGGTCGTACGAGATGTTCCCAAAATCTTGTTTCTGAAAGGGGTTTACAGGAAATCGGCCTTGTAGCGCATTCTGGATGTTAACCTCCCCGAGATTTTGGAGCAAAAAGCGGTTTCTGGGTGGGGGGTCTACAACTGGAATGCCGCCAGATGGGCTCGGAGACAAAAAAAGAAAGGTGACTTTCAGTCCTGAGACTGGTCAGTCACCCGTTCTTCGTGATTCCGCGGGGACTCGAACCCCGGACCCACAGCTTAGAAGGCTGTTGCTCTATCCAACTGAGCTACGGAACCAGCATATATTTGCACGCCGCCCCGCGCTCAGGCGGAACGGCGTGCAAATATACGGATTATTGGTGGAAATCCAATCAGAAGTTGAGAGAGACGCCGCCAAGCACCGTGATGCCGGGCTCGGGGAAGCCGAGCATGGTCTGGTATTGGCGGTTCAGCAGGTTCTCCCCGCGCACGAAGAGGGTGATCCAATCCGCGGCGCGATAGGAAAGGCGGGCCTTGAGGTCGGCGTAGTTGCTCTTGACGGCATTGTCACCCGTGGAAAGGTAGAGATCCTTGATGCCCATCAGGCCGAGGTTGGCGCTGAAGCGGCCGGGAGTCCAGGTGGCGGACACATAAGCCTTGTGGACCGGAGCACCGGTGTAGATGGTCCCCATATGGAGATAGCTGTAGTTGGCGTTGAACTTGAGCTGGTCCGTGGCCAGCCAGTCGGCGCTGAACTCCACGCCCTTGTTCTCGAAGGCCCCGACATTGCGGTTGGCGCGCTTGCCGTCCACGACATTGACCTCGATGATGTTGCTGCCCTTGGTGTAGAAGAGGCTCAGCTCGGTGTTGATCCGGCCGTCCAGGAAATGCTGGGCATAGGTAAAATCATAGCTCCAGGCACGCTCGGGCAGCAGGTCCTCATTGGCCACCGCATACATATAGAGCTCGCGCAGGTTCGGGGTGCGGAAACCCTTGGACGCGGAGAGCTTGAGGCTGGCGCCCGGCCATGCGAGCACACTCACGCCGGCCTGCGGAATCCACTCCACGCCGTAGAGGCTGTGGTGCTCCATCCGGATACCGCCCTCGAAGGTCACGGGACCGAGCACCTGCTGGGCCAGCAGGTAGCCCGCCTCCTCGTGGAGTTTCTTGTGGTCCGCGTAGATCTCGGTGGTGGGATTGCGGTAGGCATTGCCGCCATAGAGTTTGAGGTCCACGCCGGCGGTCAGGGTATTGCCCTCGAACAGGCGGAAGGCCTGGAAGAGGTTGAAGCCGCCCTGGTAGTCCGTGCTGTTGAAGAGATAGGGCTGGGGCTTGCCCCCGGCGGCATAGCCGTCGTTGATGACGTGCTTACCGGCGTTGTAGTAGAAATTGAGCCCGCCGTCGGTGCGCTCGTAATGGTTCTCCAGCGACAGCCAGGACATCATACGGGTGATGTCGGCCGTGCCCTCGAACATCGGTTTGTCCACGGTGCCCGGGTTCTCGGAATAAGCTTTCACGACGTTCACGTCGCCGGACAGGCGCCAGGCGGCGGAGAGGTCGTAGGAAGCCTTGAGCATCCCGCTGGTGGAGCGGAAGGCGGAATTCTCGCGGTGGCCGGCCGTGCGGTCGTGGCCGACGTTGGCGGTCAGCGAGAAGCGGCCGTTGGAATACTGCTCGGTGGCGGAGGCGCGCCAGGTGCCGTAGGAGCCGCCCATCAACTTGACGTTGACGCGGTTGCCGAGGAAATTGGGCTGGCGGGTAATGATGTTGATGGCACCGCCCATCGCATTGGAGCCATAGAGGACGGAGGCCGCTCCCCGCGTCACCTCGACGCGCTCGGCCAGGTCGGCCAGGTACTCGTCGGCCACGGCGTGGCCGTAGATGGACTGGTACTGCGGGTGGCCGTCGATGAGCACGAGGGTACGGCCGCTGGCGGCGCTGAAGCCGCGCAGGGAGATGCCGCCGGCGGCGCCGGACGACACACCGTAACCCGTCACGCCGCGCGAAGTCACGAACAGACCCGGGACCTCCTCCATCAGCGAGGGCATCAGGGCGCTCTCATCGCTGGTCGCGATGCGGGCGCGCCCCACCACGGACACGGGGGCGGGAATGCGGTCGCGCTCCATCGCCACGCGGGTGCCGGTGACGACGGCGCTGCGAAGGGTATCGATAATCTCTTCTTCGGGCTGGGCAGGGGCTGCCTGCAGGAAGGTCGCAGCACTCAGGGCTGCGAGAAGCATAAAGAATCGTTTCATCGGTCAAATAATTGTGAATGCAAAGTAAATACATCCGCGGGAGAATGATTTGACTGAAAAGTCCAGATTATTTGACTGAAAAGTCCACAAAATGCTTATCTTTGCCCTTATGGAAGGATACAGCCGCATCAACTACTCCGGCGTCGTGCTCTCCCGGGTGGACCGGGAGGACGTCCGCGAGCCGGTCCACATCAAAGAACACACCCTGCTCTACATCCGCTCCGGCCGGGCGGAAGTGGTCTTCGAGGGGCGCAGGACGCCGCTTGCCGCAGGCGACTGCGTATTCCTGCGCAAAGACCACCGCGTGGTCGTGGACGCCTGGGCCCCGGAAGGAGGCGGCATCCCCTTCCAGTCGGTGGCCCTCTTCTTCTGCCGCAAATTCCTGCTCTCCTATTTCAAGACGCTCAGCCGCGAAGAACTCCCGCTGGACGCCCGCCCGGTGGCCGGCGCCGCGCTCAAGATCCCGGCCGGGCCGGAACTCGAGAGCCTTTTCCTCTCGCTCACCCCCTACCTCGACTCAGCGGACGCCATCCCCCAGGAGGTGGCGTGGATGAAGCGCCGGGAGGGCCTGCGCTGCGTGCTGGCGGCCGACCGGGGCTTCTACGCCTCGCTCTTCGACTTCAAACAGCCCTGGAAAATCGACCTGCCGTCCTTTATGGAGGAGAACTACCTCTACGACCTGTCCATCCCCGAACTCGCCCGCTACTCGGGACGCAGCCTGTCGTCTTTCAAGCGGGATTTCAAGAAGATCAGCCCGCTCACACCGGAGAAATGGATCCTACAGAGACGCCTCGGCGACGCGCACCGACTGCTCTCCGCAGGCGGGTGCCGCGTCGCCGACGCGATGCTGGAATCGGGATTCAAGGACCCGGCCTTCTTCAGCCGGGCGTATAAGCAGCAGTACGGCTATTCCCCGCGGGAAACGCCGAAGGCTCAGTCGTGATGGTGCCGCTTGTGCTCTGACCAGAGGCCGTACACCTCGCTGACGTTGCCGGCGGTGATGAAGGCATCGATTTTCTGCTCGCGGATGAAATTCATCAGGTCCGCGAATTCGTCCTTGGTCAGCAGGGTCTGGATCTCCATCCGCTTCTCGCCCTTGTAGCCGCCCGTAACCTCATAGAGGGAGCAGCCGCGCACGATCTTGTTGACGATATAGTCGCGCAGCACTTCGTGCTCGTCCGAGATGATGCAGACGCGCTTGCGCCGGCTCAGGCTCGCCATGAAATAGTCCACGATCAGGCCGTTGATCCAGGTACCGATCAGACCGATGATCACCAGCCGGAACGGGTTCACGGTGAAGGCCGTGCAGCAGATGACCACGCCCGCGATGGTCACGGACAGGCCGATGTCGAAGTGAAGGTACTTGTTGACGATCTTGGCGAGGATGTCCAGGCCGCCCGTGGAGGCGTTGATGCGGAACATGATGGCCTGCGACATGCTCAGGATGAGCACGAAGCAGAGCAGGTCGAACCACAGGTCACCCATCACGGAAGTCTCGCCCGGAGCGAGCAGGTTGGTATAAGGGCATATCTTCTCCCAGATGTCCATCATCGGGCCGAGGATCAGGGCCGTGTAGCAGGTCTTGAGGCCGAACTCCTTGCCGATGAGGAAGTAGGCCAGGACCAGCAGAATGGCATTGATGACGAGCACGACGGTGGATACCTTGACGGCGATGCCCGCGTTCTCGAACAGGGCGCTGATGACAATGGACAGACCGGAGATGCTGCCGACGACGATCTTGCTCGGCACGAGGAAATAGTACACGGCGGCCGCGGCGATGAACATGCCGACGGTCATGATCAGGAGTTCCTTCCAGAATTTCCAGGTCCCGAGCGGAGCAGTCAGTTTTTTCAGGTTCAGGTCCATCAGAGTGGAATTTTATTTCGCTTTGAGGTAGGCGTCGATGGCCTTGGCGGCCGTACGACCGGCGCCCATCGCCAGGATCACGGTCGCGGCGCCGGTGACGGCGTCGCCGCCGGCAAACACGCCCGGGCGTGTGGTTGCCCCCTGCTCGTCGGCCACAAGGCAGCCGCGGCGGGTGATGTCGAGCCCCTTCGTCGTCTTGGAAATCAGCGGGTTGGGCGAGGTTCCGAGGGCCATGATCACGGTCTCGGTCGGGATTTCGAACTCCGATCCCGGAATAGGAATCGGGCTGCGGCGGCCGCTCTCGTCGGGCTCGCCGAGTTCCATCCGGATGCACTTCAGGGCCTTCACCCAGCCGCGCTCGTCGCCCAGGACCTCCACGGGATTGGTCAGCATATCGAAGATGATGCCTTCTTGGATGGCGTGGTGGACCTCCTCGCGGCGGGCCGGCAGTTCGGCCTCCGTGCGGCGATAGACGATGTGCACCTCCGCCCCGAGGCGCAGGGCCGTGCGGGCGGCATCCATCGCGACGTTGCCGCCGCCCACGACGCAGACCTTCGCACCGGCGTGGATCGGGGTCAGGTAGTCTTCGCGCCAGGCTTTCATCAGGTTGTTGCGGGTGAGGAACTCATTGGCGGAAAAGACGCCGCAGAGGTTCTCGCCGGGGATGTTCATGAACTTCGGGAGACCGGCGCCGGTGCCGATGAAGACGGCCTCGAAGCCCTCGCGGTCCATCAGTTCATCGATGGTGATCGTGCGGCCCACGATGACGTTGGTCTCGATCTTGACGCCCAGGGCGCGCACCGCATTGATTTCGTGGCGCAGGACGCGCTCTTTGGGGAGACGGAACTCCGGGATGCCGTACTCCAGCACGCCGCCGGCCTTGTGGAGCGCCTCGAAAATCGTCACGTCGTAGCCCCACTTCGCCAGATCGCTCGCACAAGCCAGGCCGGCAGGCCCGGACCCGATCACAGCCACTTTCCGGCCATTCGTCACAATCTCCTTCTTCGCGGGCTCCAAATCCCTGGAGTAGTCAGCGACGAAACGCTCGAGTTTGCCGATCGCCACCGGCTCTCCCTTGACGCCGAGGATGCAACTTCCCTCGCACTGCGTCTCCTGCGGACAAACCCGCCCGCAGACGGCCGGCAGCGAAGAATCCTCCGCTATCACGGCAGCCGCCGCGGCGATATCGCCGGCGGCGACCTGCGCGATGAAACGCGGAATCTGCAGCCCCACCGGACAGGCCGTCACGCAGCGGGGATTGCGGCAATTCAGGCAGCGGGAAGCCTCCAGGAGGGCCTCCTCCTGATTGTAGCCAAAACATACTTCTTCAAAATTGGTCGCGCGGACCTTGGGGTCCTGCTCGCGCACCGGAACACGGGGAATTCGGTTAGCCATCTTATTTGCCCCTCCCTATTTTACAAACATGTTTCTCATTCGCAGCGGCCTCCTCGGCCTTGTACTGACCCTGGCGGCGCATCGCTTCGTCGAAATCCACGAGATAGCCGTCGAACTCCGGCCCCTCGACGCACGCGAAACGCGTCTTGCCCCCCACGCTCACGCGGCAGGCCCCGCACATCCCGGTCCCGTCCACCATCAAGGTATTGAGACTCACGATGATGGGAAGACCGAGCTTCTTCGCGGTCAAGGTCGTAAACTTCATCATGATCATCGGACCGATCGCCACGGCCTGGGTGTACTTGCGCCCATCCTGGACGACCAGTTTCTCCAGCAGGGCCGTCACCATCCCGTGGAAACCCTCGGAACCGTCGTCGGTGCAGATGAAGAGGTTGTCGCATACGGCGGCCATCTCCTCCTTGTAGATGAGCAGGTCCTTCGTCTTCGCGCCGATGATCACGTCCACCGGCACGCCCCGGCTGTGCAGCCACTTGGCCTGCGGATAGACGGGGGCCGTGCCCACGCCGCCGGCGATGAAGATATAGCGCATCCCGGCAAGTTTCCCGGGGCTCATCTCCACGAATTCGGAGGGCAGGCCCAGGGGGCCCACCACATCGCTGAAACACTCCCCGACCTCGCAGGCATTGATGTCGGCGGTAGAGGCGCCGATCTGCTGGGTGACGATGGTCACGCTCCCGCGCTCGGGATCGAAATCACTGATGGTCAGCGGGATCCGTTCGCCCTGCTCGTCCGGGCGGACGATCAGGAACTGGCCCGGCTGCGCTGAGACAGCCACCCGCGGGGCCTTCACATCCATCCGACAAATCGTCGGAGTCAGCATCTCTTTGGACAGGATCTGATACATATCTTCAAAGATACACAAAAAATCCCGACCTGCGCTTGCAGGCCGGGATAATTTAGCGAATGAGCCGATTAATAGCCCGGGTTGTTGCTCCAGTCGGTCAGCTGGACCTGATCGTAAGGGATCGGGAAGAGCACATCGTCGGTGTTGAAGCGCCACACGGCCGGGGTGCCGCTGGCAGTCTTCTCGTCGGTGACGACCATACCGTTGTCGCTGCCCTGATGCAGGGCGGAGAGGCCCGGGGTGCGGTGATTGTAGTGCGCCGTCATCACGGCATTCAGCCGCTTGTTGCGGAGCAGGTCGAACCAGCGGTGACCCTCGAAGCAGAGCTCGCGCAGGGATTCGTCCTCCAGCGCCTTCTTGATATTGTCCTTGCCGCTCACGGAGATCTCCGGAGCACCGGCGCGGGTACGGATCATGTTGATGTACTTCACCGCGTCGCCGCCCGTCTCGTTGAGGCACTCCGCATACATCAGCAGCACGCCGCCGTAGCGGTAGATGATGTTGTCGCAGCTCGAACGGCAGGTCGTCAGACCCTGGTTCGCGAAGTCGAAGTACTTCAGCGTGTTGGGGATATTGGCGTGGGTGCCGCCCGTGTCCGGGTTGGTGTACACCGTCACCTCGGCCGTCGCCATGTCGACCGCCTGGGTGTCATACGTGCCGGAATAGACCAGCTTGGTCAGACGCTCGTCGGCCGGGTTCTCGCGAAGCTTGTTCCACAGCTCCCAGGTCATCAGCAGGCCGCCGCCGCCACCACCGATCGTGATGGTGAACTTCGTGCCGTCCGGATAGGTGTAGATCGGCTGCGTGCCCGGCATACCGCCGTTGATGTAGCAGGAGCTCATGAAGCCGTTGGCCACCACCGTCGCGCCGTTGTTGAACTGCGCCGCGAAGATGATCTCCTTGCCGTTCGGGTTCGCGGAGTTGTAAATGTCTGCCACGTGCGCCTCCAGGCCAAGCTTGGTCGGGTTGGCGTTCGCGAAGTTGATCACATTCTCCAGCGTGGTCTTCGCACCGCTGTAGTTGCCGCGGGTCATCTGCACCTCGCCAAGCAGCGTCCAGGCGGCGATCTTCGTCGCGCGGCCCTGTTCGGCGGCAGCCGTGCGGGTCTCCGGCAGGCCGGAGATGGCCGCCGTCAGGTCGCTCTCGATCTGGGCATAGACGTTCTCCACGGACTCGCGGGGATAGGTGTAGAGGTCCTTGTAGTTGCCGATCACGCTGGTCGTCAGCGGGCAGGCGCCGAACAGGCGGACCAGGTTGAAGTAGGCGTAGGCCCGCAGGAACTTCGCCTCCGCCACCAGGCTCGCATTCTGAAGGTCGGCCTCGTGGTCGGTCACGATGTTGCAGCGGTTGATCATGTAGTAGCTGTTGGACCACACGCCGCTGGAGATGCCGAAGGTGGCGTCCCAGGTGCACTCGTTCAGCGCGATGGCGTCCGTGCTGTTGTTGCGCTTGCCGTTGTAGGCCTCGTCCGTTCCCACGCTGTTGATCGTGATGATGCTGGACGAGATCGAACGCAGGTAGTAGTAGGCATCGTAGAGGATGGTCAGGGCCTCGGAGTCATTCTTGACGTAGGTCTCCATCTGCATCGAGTCCGTCGGATACTTGTCGAAGGCTTTGTCGCTGCAGGAAGTGGCGGTCAGCGCCGCCAGGCCGAGTACGATGATGGATATTTTATTGATGGTCTTCATAAATGATCCTCCCATAGCTTAGAAGTTGATGTTCACACCGAAGGTCATCACACGGGACAGCGGGTAACCGCCGAAGTCCACGCCGTTGTTGGTCGAGGAATTGCCCCTGTAGTTGGCTTCCACGGTGTATCCGGGATACTTGTCGAAGGTCCAGAGGTTCTGGAAGTTCGCGCTGAAGCGGATGCCCTCCATGCCCACCTTCTGGCAGACGCGCTTCGGCAGGGTGTAGCCGAACGCCAGGTTGCGGATGCGCAGGAAACTCGCATCATAGAGGTAGCGGGTGCTCGCGCCGATGTTCGAGCCCAGGTTGTTGGTTCCCGCCTTGTTGGACTTGCCGTTGCCCGGCTCCGCCGCGGATTTCCAGCGGCCCAGACCGGACTCGGCCAGCACGTTGTCGTCGTAGCGGTTCAGCGTGAAGGCACGCGCAGCCGCGTAGATGACGTTGCCGCCGTACTGGCCGTCGATCGTCACCGCCAGGTCGAAGCCCTTGTAGGCGAAGGTGTTGTTCCAGCCGTAGGTGAACTTCGGCTGGTAGTTGCCCACCAGCTGCATGTCGTTGTTGTTGACGCGGCCGTCGCCGTCATAGTCCTCGAACATGATGTCGCCGAGGGCCTGCGTACCGTTGCGCGGCTTCTTCAGGTCCTCTTCGGTGTTGAAGGTGCCGATCACCTTGAGCATGTACATGTCGCCCATCGGACGGCCCACGTAGTTGCGGATCACGTTGCCCCACTTCGAACCGGCGCTCTGGTTGGAGAGCTGCTTCTGGCCGTCGGCCAGCGAGAGGATCTTGTTGCGGTTCAGCGACCAGTTGATGGTGGATTCCCAGCGGAAGTCCCCGACGAAGGGACGGCCGGTCAGCTGGACCTCGATACCCTTGTTCTCCACCTGGCCGGAGTTCATGCTGATCGAGCCGGCGATACCGTTGAAGTTCGGGATGTTCGCGGGCATCACGATGTCGCTGACACGGCGATAGAGGTCGACCGTCAGGTTGACGCGGTCGAACATGCCGAGGTCGAAGCCGAGGTCCACCTGGTTGTTCTTCTCCCAGCCGAGGTTGCGGTTGGAGTAGGCGCTCGGATAGTAGGCCTTCACGGCCGTCGTGCCGAAGACCACGTCGTGGTTCTTGCCGAGCGAGGACAGCCAGGCGTAGTTGCTGCCAATCTGGTCGTTACCCGTCACACCGTAGCTGGCGCGGATCTTGGCGATGTTCAGCCAGTCCACATCTTTCAGGAATTCCTCTTCAGAGGCATTCCACGCACCGGACACGGACCAGAAGATACCGGCGCGGTTGTCCGGACCGAACTTCGAGGAACGGTCGCGGCGGATGGAGCCGGAGAAGATATACTTGTTGTTGTAGTCGTAGATCAGACGGGCGAACATGGCGTCGAACAGGTACTCGCTGAAGGACGAGGAGCCCGTCCACAGGTTCGCACCGTTGACGTTGGTGATGGCCGTGTTGTTGTAGGCCACCGGGTTGTCGGCGTCGGTGCGGTCATCCTGCTGTACGCTGAAGCCGCTGTTGTACTCGGCGTCGTAGCCCGCCACGAAGTTGAAATGGTGCGCATCCGCGATGTCCCACTTGTAGGTCGCGGTCGTGGACCAGTAGAGGTTGTAGCCGAAGCCGGCGGAGCGGTTTGCGTCGATGACGTTGAGGTACGGGGTGCTCTTGTTGCCCGTATAGGCGCCGCCGAGCATGTAGGCGCTGCGGTAATACTCGCCGCGACGGGAATTGGTCGAGAAGTTCAGCGTGGAGCGGATCGTCAGGCCCTTGATCGGGGTCAGCTCGACGAAACCGCTGTTGACGGTCCGGATGGAGTAGGAGTCGTCGTTGTTCTCGAGCAGGTTCGCCACCGGGTTGCGCCACTGGTTGTTCAGGCCGTACTTCGGATAGTGCTGCTGGGTCTGCGTGTAGTCGCCGTTCGGCTGGTATACCGGCAGGATCGGGGCGCCGGTCAGGGCCTCCGCGATGATACCCGAACGGTCTTCGGTGTTACCGCCGGACGGGGACTGGCTGCGCTGGTAGCCGTAGGTCGGGGAGAAGCTCACGCCGAACTTCAGCCAGTCGGTCAGCTTCGCCTCGAAGCCGCCCTTCACCGTGATCTTCTTGAAGAACGAGTTCAGCAGGATACCGTCCTCGTCCTGGGCGCCCACGGAGAAGTTGTACTTGATCGCGTCGGTGCCGCCGGTCACGCTCAGGTTCACGCGGCCGTTGAACGCGTTGCGGAACACTTCCCGCTGCCAGTCGGTATCGGGATAGTTGCCGCTCTTGCGCAGGTCGACCAGGTTCTGGTACTGGCCGATCGTGCCGTTGTTGGTGCGGGCCTCGATGATCATATCCAGGAAATCGTCGGCGTGGAGGACCTCCACGAAGTTCTGGGCCTGGCTGATACCCACCTGGGTGGAGAAGCTCACCTTCGGCTTGCCGGCCTTGCCGTTCTTGGTCGTGATGATGATGACGCCGTTACCCGCCTTCGAACCGTAGATCGCCGAGGACGCCGCATCCTTCATGATCTGGATGTCCTCGATGTCGATCGGGTTGAGGTTGTTGAACAGCTGGGCGTCGGTCGTCGGATAACCGTCGATGACGTAGAGCGGGTCGTTGCCGCTGTTGATGGAACCATTACCGCGGATGCGGATCGCCGGGGCGGAACCCGGAGCACCGTTGACCTGCTGCAGGGTAACACCCGAGGACATACCGGCGAGGGCCTGGGCCATCGTGGAGTTCGGCATATCGGCGATCTTGTTGCCCTTGACCGTGGAAATGGCCGTCGAGACGGAGCGCTTGGTGATGGAACCGTAGCCCACGGCCACGGCCTCTTCCAGCATCAAGCTGTCATCCTGCAGGACGACGGCGAGGTTGGGGGCCGCAGTCACGCGCTGGGAGACAAAGCCGATACACGAGATTTCGAGTGTGGTACCCGGGGTGACGCGGATCTGGAAGTTGCCGTTCGCGTCCGTCACGACACCATTGGTCGTGCCCGGGACGACGATGGCCGCTCCGATGACCGGTTCGCCGGCGGAGTCTTTGACCGTACCCGAAACCAATTGCTGAGCGAATGCAGACACCGTCCCCAGGAGGAGAAGCAGCGCCACAGCCGCCATTCGGAGATGATTTTTCATCATGATTGGTTTTATTGGTTAAACGTTTTGGTTAATAGGTATGCAAAAATAGCAATTTCTCTCACATTCTGTCCGCTAGAATCCGAAAAAACCCGGCAGGGGCCGGGTTTTTCGGGATTTGCATCCTAGAAGCGGTAGCGGATGCCTAGGGCGATACCCTGCCAGCCGAAGCCGCCATAGTTAAAGTAGAAGACCGGACGCCAGTCCAGCGAAATGTTGAGCGGAACGGACGGAATCTCGAATTCCACGCCGAGCTGGCCCGCCAAACCGGCGTTGAAGCCGCTCTGGTCAGCATGATTGTACATTCCAAGTTGCACACCGGGGCCTGCGTAGAAATTGCAGATGCCGGAGGAGCCGAGGATAAAATCATAGACACCGGTCACATAGAAACCGTTGTTGGCCAGGAAGCCGAGGTCGGCCTCGAGGAAGCCGGCGCCGCCACCGTGCTGATAGGAGATTTCACCACCGAAACCGGCGCGGACACCAAGCGCACGCGGCTGGGCGGAAGCGACGGCCGCGAAAGCGAGGATGGAGACTAAAACAAGAATAAATCTTTTCATAACTTATAAGTATTAAAAGGATTAAACAATTCCGGAAAAACCGAGGAACGCCATCGCCATGATGCCCACGGTGATGAGCGCGATCGGAAGGCCCTTGAAAGCCTTGGGGACATCGCTCTGCGCGAGGTGCTCGCGCAGGCCGGCGAACAGGCACATCGCCAGGCCATAGCCGAGCGACGTGGCGATGGCATAGACCGTCGCCTCGCCGAGATTCAGCATATGGGGGGCGCCGCCCAGGGCGAACTCCTTGGTCACCACGGTGATGGCCACGCCGAGTACGGCGCAGTTGGTGGTGATCAGGGGGAGGAAGATGCCGAGGGCCTGGTAGAGCGAGGGACTGATCTTCTTCAGCACGATCTCCACCATCTGAACGAGGGCGGCGATTACGAGGATGAAGGAGATGGTCTGCAGGAACTCCAGGCCGAAAGGCACGAGCAGATACTTGTTCAGCAAGTAGGTCACCACGGTGGCCAGGGTGATCACGAAGCAGACCGCTCCGGACATGCCCGTGGCCGTGGAAAGCTTGTTCGACACGCCCAGGAAGGGGCAGATGCCGAGGAACTGCGCCAGCAGGATGTTGTTGACGAAGATCGCCGAAACGAAAATAAGGAAATATGCCATAGCGCGTCCTACTTTTTAGCGAGATACTTGTTGAACAGGACCATCAGGTAGCCCAGCACCAGGAAGGCGCCGGGCGCCATCACGAAGGCCAGGATGCCGTCGCCGGCAATGAACTTCCAGCCGAAGATGGATCCGCTGCCGAGGACCTCGCGGACGATGCCGATGGCCGTCAGGGCGGCGGTGAAGCCCAGGCCGATGCCGATGCCGTCCAAGGCGGACTCGCCCACGCCGTGCTTGTTGGCGAAGCCTTCGGCGCGTCCGAGGACGATGCAGTTGACGACGATCAGCGGGATGAACAGGCCGAGGGTCTCATAAGCGGCGGGCGTGAAAGCCTGCATCAGGAGCTGGAGCACCGTCACGAAGGTGGCGATCACGGTGATATAGACCGGGATGCGGACCTTGTCGGGGACCATCGGGGCGATCAGCGAGATCACGATGTTGCTGAGAATCAGCACGAACATCGTAGCGAGGCCCATCTCCAGGCCGTTCAGGGCCGAGGTCGTGGTGGCGAGGGTCGGACACATGCCGAGCACCAGCACGAAAGTGGGGTTGTTCTTGACGAAACCGTCCGTCACGAAATGCCATTTACTCATGCGCCTGTCCTCCCTTGTTTATTTCGTTGAACACTGCCACGGCATTGGACACGGCCAGCGCATAGGCGCGGGATGTAATCGTGGACGCCGTGATGGCATCCAGATCGCCGCCGTCCTTTTTGACGCTGAGGGATTTCACGGCCGGGTCGAAACCCCGGAACTGCGCAATGAAACCCTCGTCGGTCGTACATTTGGCACCCAAGCCCGGGGTCTCGCTATGCGAGAGGACCGTGGTATTGTGGACGGTACCGTCGGAGGCGATGCCGACCATCAACTTCAGCGGCCCGCCGAAGCCGGACGTGGAGGAAACGATGGCGCAGCCGGCGCCTTCGACCTGATAGTAGGTATAGTCCGTGCCGTTCACGGTGATGCTCCCCTCCACCGGCTCGGCGGAGAATTCCGGCAGTACGGCGGCGATGGAAGCGACGGTCTTGGCGCGGGCGGCCTCGGCGATGGGTCCGGCAGTCAGGACATAGGATCCGCCGACCACGGCCGAGCAGACCAGACAGACCGCCCCCAGGCAGAGGGCCATATTCTTGAGTGTGGATGCAGCTGCCATATTATGCCCTCCCGTATTTTTTCTGGTGGAACCACATATTCAGGAGCGGCACCGTGCAGTTCATCAGCAGGATAGCGAACGACATGCCCTCCGGATAGGAACCGAAGTAGCGGATCATCATCGTGATGAGACCGATGCCGATACCGAAGATGATACCGCCCAGGGTGCTCATCGGCGAGGTCACGTAGTCCGTGGCCATGAACAGGGCCCCGAGCATCGCGCCGCCGGTCAGCAGGTTGAACACCGGGCCGGTGTAGATGTCCGGGTTGATCCCGTGGAAGATCGCGGAGATCAGCGCCATCGTGCCCAGCACGGCGAGCGGGATCCATGGCTTGACCACCCGCCGGACGAGCAGGTAGATAAAGCCGATCAGCAGCGCTCCGGCGGAGAGCTCTCCGGCTGATGCGCCGGCGTCCGTCAGCAAGGAAGCCAGGTCATAACCGTGTGCTCCCATGAATTCGGGGATGGTGACGCCGGACTTCAGGGCCTCCTTGAGCGCGCTCAGCGGCGTGGCGCCGGAGATGGCATCCGGAAGCGGGATGAAGCCTTGGGCGGGCGTCCAGTCGGTCATCTGGGCCGGGAAGGAAATCAACAGGAACACGCGGCCGGTGATGGCCGGATTGAACACGTTCTGGCCGATGCCGCCGAAGGACATTTTGGCCACGCAGATGGCGACGACGGCCCCGATGAAAACGATCCACAGGGGGATCGAAGAAGGCAGGTTCATCGCCAGCAGCAGGCCCGTCACGACGGCCGAAAGGTCGCCGATGGTGGAAGGCTTCTTCAGCATCCAGCGGGTCACCGCCCACTCCAGGAGCACGCAGGAAGCCACGCTGACCGCGAGCACGAGCAGTTCGGCCCAGCCGTAGGCAAGCACGGAAACCAGGAGCGCCGGGCACAACGC
>JAEEVG010000020.1 GCA_016290835.1 Bacteroidales bacterium
TCCGGGAAAACGGCCATGGCGAGGTCGATGTGGCCTTTGAGCACGAGGGTGTAGTCCTCGCGCTCGAGCGCAGAGCAGGGGCCCGTCGGGACGGTGCGGGTGATGTCCGTGGTTCCGTAGAGGTATTGTCCGCCGGAGTCGCAGAGGTAGAGTCCGCGCTCGCGGACCACCGGGGCATACTGGCGCGGGGTGATGTAGTGGGGCAGGGCGGCGCCGGGGCCATAGGCGGAAATGGTCTCGAAACTGTCGCCTTGATAGCCGGGAATGTCGGCGCGCAGCTGCCCGAGCTTGACGGCGGCGTCGCGCTCCGTGATCTCGCGTCCGGCCTCGAGGGATTTCTCCAGCCAGTAGAGGAAACGCTCCACCGCGAGCCCGTCCTGCAGATGCGCCTCACGCATCCCGGCGATCTCCCGGGGGTTCTTGACCGCCTTGCGCAGGGCCACGGGTCCGGTCCCTTCCTCCAGCGGGATGCCTGCGGAGACGAAATTGTTGTAGAGCTGGTAGTTGAGGGTGGCGGGGTCCACGAAGAGCCGCCCGCGGAACTCCGCGCCGAGGAAGTCGATATCGTCGTAGGGGAGCAGGTCGATCCCCTCGGAGGCGAGGGCGCTGAATGTTTCCCGGGATTCCGGGTCTTCGACCGCATCCTTGAGCACGTACCAGCGGGTCTCTTCCTGTGTGATGAACAGGTAGCTGATGACCAGGGGGTTGTATTCGATGTCGGAGGCGCGGACGTTGAGCATCCAGGCCACCTCGTCGAGGGCGGTGAGCAGGATCCCGTCGCACTCCCGCTCCTGCAGGAAGCGCCGGATCCAGGCCCGCTTCTCCGCGCGGCTCTCGCCGGGGTCCACGGTGATGACGGGGGTCTGCGGCACGCCCGGCCGGTCGGTCCAGAAGGGGCTCAGCAGGTCCGGGACGCTGAGTACGGTCCCGGGCAGGGACTGGGCGAATTCCGCTCCCGTGCTCAGGCCGTCCACGGCGATCAGGCCGTCGTCGCCGAACTGCCCGCGGAGCCAGTCGGGGATGGGGACCTGTTCGGGGACGCGCATCTTGTGGAGCTCGATCCCGGTGCCGGCGAGCTGCTGGTTCGCCTGGATGAAGTAGCGGGTGTCGGTCCAGAGTCCGGCGTGGTCCAGGGTGACCACCAGGTCGCCCGCCTCGCCGGTGAAGCCGGAAAGCCATTCTACCTGTTTCCACCGCTCGGCGGGATATTCGCTGCAGTGGGGGTCGGAGCCGGTGATCACCACGGCGTCCCAGCCTTTGGCGCGCATCAGGGCGCGCAGCATCTCGATTTTTTCAGCCATACTTTACAAAGATAATTATTATTTTTGCACATATGAAGATAGGCAGCCTGGATCTGGGAGAGCGCCCGCTGCTGCTCGCGCCGATGGAGGACGTCACGGACGCCTCTTTCCGCGTGCTCTGCCGTGAGCAGGGTGCGGATCTGGTCTATACGGAGTTCGTCAACTCCGACGGCTTGGTCCGGGACGTCCCCAGGACCATCGCCAAGATGCGCACCTCCGACGAGGAGGCCCCCATCGGCATCCAGATCTACGGCCAGCATCCGGAGGCGATGGTGGATGCCGCGCGGATGGCCGAGCGGGCCGCGGAACTCGCCGGCGGCCACGGGGCGGACCTGATCGACATCAACTTCGGCTGCCCGGTGAGCAAGATCGCGGGCCGCGGGGCCGGCTCCGGGATGATGCGCGAGCCGGACAAGATGGTGGCCATCACCCGCGCCGTGGTCGAGGCCGTGCACAAGCCCGTGACGGTCAAGACCCGCCTGGGCTGGGACGAGAATTCCAAGATCATCGTCGAACTGGCGGAGCGCCTGCAGGACGCCGGCATCCAGGCCCTCACGATCCACGGCCGCACCCGCAGCCAGCTGTACAAGGGTGCCGCGGACTGGAGCCTGATCGGCGCGGTCAAGGCCAATCCCCGGATGCACATCCCCATCATCGGCAACGGCGACATCACCGACGGCCCCTCTGCCCGCGAGGCCTTCGAGCGCTGGGGCGTGGACGCCGTGATGATCGGCCGGGCCACCTTCGGCCATCCCTGGATCTTCCGGGAGATCAAGTATTTCCTGGAGAAAGGGGAGCCGATGCCGCCCCTGAGTGTCTCCGAGAAAGTGGCGCTCGCCCGCCGGCACCTCGCCCTCTCGCTCGCCCTCAAGGGGGAGCCCCGCGGCATCTACGAGATGCGCCGCCACCTGTCCTGCTATTTCAAGGGCCTGCCCGACTTCAAGGAGACGCGCATGCGGATGGTCACGACCCTGGACGTGGCCGAACTCCAGGATATCCTCGATTCCATAGAAAAGCGATATGATTGACAAGTTTCTCCTCTTTCCCTATTATCTGGCGCTGAAATGGCGCGACCGCTACTGGCGTTCCGGCCGCAGGTCCGTCCGGGCGGAAGTCCCGACCCTGTGCATCGGCAACGTGACCGCCGGCGGCACCGGCAAGACCCCCCACGTGGAGATGGTCCTGCGCCTGCTCCAGGAAAGCCCCGAATGGGCCGGCCGGAGCCTGGCCGTCCTGTCCCGCGGCTACAAGCGCGACAGCACCGGCTTCCAGCAGGTCATTCCTTCCGGGAGCGCGGCGATGTTCGGCGACGAGCCGCTGCAGATCAAGAAAAAGTTCCCGGGCGTGACCGTGGCCGTGGACAAAGATCGCGTGGAGGGTTGCGACCTGCTGGTGCATCCCGAGAAGCTTTCCTCCCGCAAGGTCGCCCGGAAATGCTGGAACCGCGAGTTCCCCGCCGCGGAGTACATCGTCCTGGACGACGCCTTCCAGTATCGTCGGCTCAAGGCCACCCGCAACATCGTTCTGGTGGACTACAACCGTCCCGTCCACAAGGACCACCTCCTGCCCCTGGGGCGCCTGCGCGATCTGCCGGAGCGCATCTTCGAGGCGGATGCGGTCATCGTGACCAAGTGTCCGCCGGAGATGGATGTGTTCGAGAAGACGCGCCTGGCCGCCGAGATGGGTTTCACGAATTTCCTGCCCTCGGCCTGCACGGCCACCGCACCGGGCGGCCGGCAGATGCTCGTGCTCTTCACGACCATCCGTTACGGGGCCGTCACGGGGGTCTATTCCACCACGGAGTCCCGCTTTACCTATGCCAAGAAGGCGATCCTGGTGACGGGGATCGCCGGCGACGGCCCGCTCCGCGCCTATCTCAGCGACCTCTACAAGATCGTCAAGCGCTACGCCTACCCGGACCACCACCGCTTCACCTGGTCCGATATCAACAAACTCCAGGCGGCCGTGGACCAGAACCCCACCCTGGCCGTGGCCACCACGGAGAAAGACGCCCAGCGCCTGCTGGACTTCAGCGGGATGCCCGAGAGCCTGCGCGAACGGCTCTTCCTCGTCCCCATCACCGTGGACTTCCTCACCGACGAAGAACGTGAAATCTTCACCGACCTCATCGTCAACCTCTAAGCGGCGCTGGGAGACCGCGCCGGGACATCCGGACACGCCATCCGTTTTTGCGTGCCAAGCAATTGTTTTATAGTCAATTAGATGCTAAAACCCGGGTATCATTTTCGAATACCCGAGTTTTCAGTTCTGGCTCAGTCTCAACACTTTCCTTGGCACGCGATTTTGCCGCCAGACGGCGTTTGTTGTAGACTCCTTCTGCCTGATGAGAATGGCCGCTACTGTGGGGAATTCACCCACAGTAGCGGCCATTTCTGAAAGATGTACCGGTTGTGTCAGACTTTGAGGATTTCTTTCTCCTTGGCGGCGACGATTTCGTCGACTTTCTTGACGTTCTTGTCGGTGATCTTCTGCACTTCGGCTTCGGCTTCTTTCTCGGTGTCCTCGGACATGCCCTCGTTCTTCTGGGCCTTCTTGAGGAGTTCGATGCCGTCGCGGCGGGCGTTGCGGACCACGACCTTGGTGTTCTCGCCGGTGGCCTTGGCTTTCTTGATGAGTTCCTTGCGGCGCTCCTCGGTCAGGGCCGGGATGGTGCAGCGGATGATCTCGCCGTTGTTGCGCGGGGTGAAGCCGAGGTTGGCGTCGATGATGGCCTTCTCGATCTTGTTGATGAGGCTGCGCTCCCAGGGCTGCAGGGCGAGGGTCTTGACGTCCGGGGCGGAGATGGATGCCACCTGGTGAAGCGGGGTGGGGGTGCCGTAGTAATCGATGGTCACGCCGTTGAAAATGGCGGGGTTGGCCTTGCCGACGCGGTAGGTCTTCAGGTCTTCTTCGAGGAAGTCGATCGCTTCCTGCATCTTGGCCTCGGTCTGGGCCAGGATTTCTTTTGCTCTGTCAGTTAACATGGTATTCTTTTTTAATCTTATGCGTGTACGATGGTGCCGATCTGCTCGCCGGCGAGCAGCCGGGCCAGGTTGCCGTCCTGCTCGATGTTGAAGACGATGATCGGCACGGGACCCTGCTCGCAGAGGGCGAAGGCGGTCGCATCCATCACCTTGAGCCGGTCCGCGAGGGCCTTGGAGAAGGTGAGTTCCTCGTAGCGGGTGGCGGTGGGATCCTTCTCCGGGTCGGCGGTATAGACGCCGTCCACGCGGGTCCCCTTGAGCAGGGCGTCCGCCCCGATCTCGAGGGCGCGCAGGGCTGCGCCGCTGTCGGTGGTGAAGAAAGGATTGCCGGTGCCGCCGGCGATGAGCGCCACGCCGCCGCGCTCGAGCACGGCCACGGCGTCCTCCCGCCGGTAGTAATGGGCCACGGGGGCCATCGGAGTGGCGGTGAAGACCTCGGCCTCGACGCCCAGGCTGCGGATGGCGCCGGCGATGGCGAGGGAGTTGATCACGGTCGCGAGCATACCCATCCGGTCGCCGGTGATGCGGTCGAAACCCTTGCCCACGCCTTGCAGGCCGCGGAAGATGTTGCCCCCGCCGTTGACGATGGCCACCTGATGTCCGGCCTTGACGGCCGCAACGATTTCACGGGCGTAACGGACAAGGTATTTTTCGTCGATTCCCTTGCCTGCGGGGCCGCCCAGGCTCTCTCCGCTAAGCTTCAACAAGACTCTCATAGGTTCCGTTTTTGTGGAAAACAAATTTATTGGAAAATTATGAAACTTGCAAGATTCACTCTATATTTGCATTCTAGACCAGCTTAAAACCCAAACACGATGTTCATCTTCAATTCCTCCATCGGCAAGAAATTCATACAGGCGGTCAGTGGTGCATTCCTGTTCATCTTCCTGCTGCTCCACGCGACGATCAACTTCTTTTCCGTCATCGATTCCTTCACTGGCAAATGGAGTGCCGTCGCCGCCGACGAGGCGCTTTTCAGCAAGGGGGACGGCCTGTTCAAGCTCGGATGCGACTTCATGTCCACTCCGGTCATCTCCATCATGGTCCCGATCCTGGCGCTCGGCTTCCTGATCCATATCGGCTATGGCTGCTGGCTGACCTGGCAGAACGTGCAGGCCCGCGGCGGCTGGAAGCGCTATGAGGTGGCCAGCAAGGCCGCCACGGACTCCTGGTCCGCCAAGAATATGTTCCTGCTCGGCATCGTGATCCTGGGGGTGATCTTCTTCCACCTGACCCATTTCTGGGCCAAGATGCAGTTGCCGGAGATGTTCGGCATCGGCACCTATGAGAACAATCCCTATCTCCTGCTGGAGCTTACCTTCGGCAGATGGTGGGTCCTGTGCATCTACCTGCTCTGGTTCGTCGCGCTGTGGTTCCACCTCGTGCACGGCTTCTGGAGCATGTTCCAGACCGTTGGCTGGAACGGGACGATCTGGTTCAAGCGCGTCAAGGTGATCGGGGTCATCGTGGCCTCGCTCATCGTCCTGATGTTCGTCGCAACGGCCCTGAACGCATTTGTACAGGCGAATTTCCTTGGATAGGCGCGGTTGTTTTTATTTGGTTTTTCAGAATAAAACTCTTACCTTTGCGGTCCCTATTTTGTGTAGGGATCGCAATTTTTATTAACTAATTAAAGATCAAGACAGTGGACACACAAAGCTACAAGACTGTTTCGCTTAACAAAGCGACTGTTGACAAGAAGTGGGTTGTCATTGACGCGACTGATCTCGCTCTTGGTCGTCTCGCCTCCCGCGTGGCCCTTGTCCTCCGTGGCAAGACCAAGCCGGGCTACACCCCGCACGTGGATTGCGGTGACAACGTCATCGTGGTCAATGCGGAGAAAGTTGCCCTCAGCGGCAAGAAGATGACCGACCGGGTTTACACCCGCTACACCGGATATCCCGGCGGACAGCGGTTCACGACCCCGAAGGAGATCCTCGAGAAGCGGCCCGCCGAACTCGTCAGGAGAGCAGTGAAGGGTATGCTCCCGAAGACGCGTCTTGGTGCTGATCTCCTCGGCAACCTGTTCGTTTATGCAGGTCCGGAGCACCCGCACCAGGCCCAGAACCCTCAAGTTATCAAGTTGGACGAAATTTAAACAGAGCAAATGGAACAAACACACGCCCTTGGAAGACGTAAAGCAGCCGTCGCTCGCGTTTATCTCACTCCCGGTGCCGGCAACATCACGATCAACGGCCGCCCCCTCGAGAACTATTTCGCACTCGAGTCCCTCCGCTACATCGTGAACCAGCCGTTCGAAGTTACCGCTACGCAGGGTCAGTTTGACGTGAAGGTCACCATCATCGGTGGTGGCGTCAAAGGTCAGGCTGAAGCCATCCGTCTCGGTATCGCCCGCGCCCTCAGCGAGATGGACCGTGAAGCTTACCGTCCTGCGCTCAAGGCCGCCGGTTTCCTCACCCGCGATGCACGCGAGGTCGAGCGCAAGAAGCCGGGCCAGCCGGGTGCACGCCGCCGCTTCCAGTTCAGTAAACGTTAGTTATCGCCCGTTTTACGGCACAGTCGCGGTTTTGAAACTTCCGGTGCCCGGGAGGGCCGAGATGGGAAGTTGCCGCACTGCGGAAAAGGTTGGAGACCGAAAGCAGCTTTCGCTACTCCGCCTTGATGAGAAGAGACCCCGCACGCGGGGACAGTTTAGAAAAACAAAACACAGACAAACAAACAATGTCACGTACAAATTTCCAGGAATTGCTTGATGCACGCGTTCACTTCGGCCACCTGGCCCGCAAGTGGAACCCCAAGATGGCTCCGTATATCTTCGATCAGAAGAACGGCATCCACATCATCGACCTGCACAAGACCGTCGTCAAGATCGACGAAGCCGCCGAGGAGATGAAACAGCTGGCCAAGTCCGGCCGCAAGATCCTCTTCGTCGCCACCAAGAAACAGGCCAAGGATCTGGTCAAGGAGAAGGCCTCCGCAGTCAACATGCCCTCCATCACGGAGCGCTGGGCCGGCGGAATGCTGACCAACTTCCCGACGATCCGCAAGGCTGTCAAGAAAATGTCCACCATCGATAAGATGAAAGAGGACGGTACCTTCGAGAAGCTCGCCAAGCGTGAGCGCCTCCAGGTCGACCGCCAGCGCGCGAAGCTTGAGAAGAACCTCGGCTCCATCCGCGACATGAGCCGCCTCCCGTCCGCCCTGTTCGTCGTCGACGTCCAGAAAGAGGCCAACGCCGTCAAAGAGGCAGGCCGCCTCAACATCCCGGTATTCGCAATGGTTGATACTTGTTGCGATCCCACCCCCATTGATTATGTGATACCGGCCAACGACGACGCGACGTCCTCCATCGAGTGCGTGGTGAACATCCTCTGCGCCGCCATCCAGGAAGGCCTCGAGGAGCGCAAGCTCGAGAAGGACAAAGAGGCTGTCGAAGAGGTGGTCGAGGAGACCGTCAAGCCCGCTGCCGCCCGCCGGCTCCGTTCCCGCCGGGGCGCCCGCGAGGAAGAGAAGGCTGAAGCAGCTGAATAATGTTCCATTGATAAAACTGAAACACCATGGCAATTACTGCAGCAGATGTAATGAAACTCCGGAAGATGACTTCCGCCGGTATGATGGATTGCAAGAAGGCCCTCGAGGAAGCTGAAGGCGACTTCGAGAAGGCTGTCGGCATCATCCGCGAGAAGGGCAAGCTCGTAGCCGCCAAGCGGGCTGACCGCGAGACTTCCGAGGGTGCGGTGAAGGCCCGCGTGGCCGGCAGCAAGGCGATCCTCGTCTGCCTCGGCTGCGAGACCGACTTCGTCTCCCGCAACGCTGATTTCCAGAACCTGGCCAACGCCATCGCCGATGTGGCCATCGCTTACTGCCCAGCCGACCTTGAAGGCCTGAAGGCCTGCAAGATGCCGGACGGCTACACCGTCGCCGAGGCCGTCGAGGCCCAGACCGGCAAGACCGGCGAGAAGCACGTGCTCGCTTACTATGCGCTCGTGGAGGCTCCCTTCGTGGTCGAGTACATCCACACGCTGAACGGCAAGCTCGGCGCCCTCGTGGGCTTCAACAAGGAGGTCCCCACCGACCTGGCCAAGGGTGTGGTGATGCAGGTCGCTTCCATGAATCCCGTCTCCATCTCCCCGGCAGACTGCCCGGCCCAGGTGCTCGAGAACGAGAAGAAGGTCGCGGTCGAGAAGACCAAGGAAGAGCAGGTCCAGAAGGCCGTCGACGCCGCCCTGAAGAAGGTCGGCATCAACCCCGCCCACGTGGATAGCGAGGATCACATCGAGTCCAACACCGCCAAGGGTTGGATCACGCCCGAGCAGGCCGCCAAGGCCCGCGAGATCATCAAGACCGTCGGTGAGCAGAAGGCCGCGAACCTTCCCGCCCAGATGGTCGAGAACATCGCCAACGGCCGTGTCCAGAAGTTCCTCAAGGAGAACACCCTGACCGAGCAGGAGTACCAGATGTCCGACGACAAGAAGTCCGTCGCCCAGGCTATGGCCGAGGTGGACGCCGACATCCGCGTCGTCGCGTTCAAGCGCTTCTCGCTGAACGACTAAGTTTTTTCGCGCAGATTCTGCAGGAATGGCTCGCCAAGTGCGGGCCATTTTTGTTATCTTTGCATTTGTATGAATCTGAAGAGCCTCGCGAAAGATACGGCGTTGTACGGGCTGGTGAGCATTGTCGGGCGGTTTCTGAACTACCTGCTGGTGCCCGTGCACACCTATAAGATCGCCGCGGAGAGCGGCGGGTACGGCATCGTGTCCAACCTCTACGCCTACACGGCGCTGTTCCTGGCGCTGCTGACTTTCGGCATGGAGACGACCTTATTCCGCTTCGCGAACAAGCCGGACACGGACGACAAGATGGTCTATAGCAACGCCCTGCGGATGGTGGGCGGCGTGGGCCTGGCTTTCCTCGCGGTCGTCTTCCTGCTGCTGAACCCCATTTCCGGGGCGATGGGCTATGGGGCGCATCCCGAGTATGTGGGGATGTTCGCCCTGATCACGGCCCAGGATGCCTTCCAGGCCGTCATGTTCAGCCGCCTGCGGCAGCAGCGCCGGCCGATGCGCTTCGTGGCGCTCAAGTTCGCATTCATCATCCCGAGCATCCTGCTGAACCTGTTCATCTTCCTCTTGATGGACAAGATCCCGGCGCTGCAGGGCATCTTCCAGTATTTCAACTATGGGGTGGGCCTGATCTTCGTGGCGAACCTCCTCTGCACGACGGTGGTCTCGCTGCTCTTCATTCCGGAGATCAAGGGCATCGCCTATGGCTTCGACAAGGGTCTGGCGAAGGAGATGCTCCGGTATTCCTGGCCGCTGCTGCTCCTGGGCCTGGTGGGCGTGCTCAACCAGGTGTCCGACAAGATCCTGCTCCCGTACCTGATGCCGGGGGAGGAAGGCTTGGTGCAGCTGGGCATCTACGGCGCCTGCGTCAAGATTGCGATGATCATGGCGCTGCTCACGCAGGCCTTCCGCTATGCCTACGAACCCATCGTCTTCGCGGACAACAAGGACAAGAACAGCCCCGCGACGCTCGCCGACGGGACCAAGTACTTCATCATCTTCACGCTCCTGGCCTTCCTCGCGGTGATGATCTATATGCCGCTGCTGCAGCATTTCGTCGGCGGAGGCTACCGGGAGGGTCTCGGGGTCATCCCCATCGTGATGATGGCGGAGATCTTCATGGGGGTTTATTTCAACCTGTCCTTCTGGTACAAGCTCACCGACCAGAACTGGTGGGGCGCCATCATCAGCGCCATCGGCGTGGCGGTGATGGTCGCGATCAACGTCATCTTCGTTCCGAAGATCGGCTACTGGGCCTGCGCCTGGGGCGGGTTCGCCGGCTACGGCGTCCCGATGCTGATCAGCTATTTCCTCGGGCAGAAGAAGTATCCCATCCCCTATGACCTCAAGGCCATCGGCAAGTTCGTGCTGATCGCGGGCGCGGTGTTCGCCATTTATTGGTTCTGGCTGCATAAGCTGCCTGCCTGGCTGCAGATGGCCGTCGGGACCCTGCTGCTCGGGGCGTACACCCTCGCCGCCTGGAGAGAAATCAAATCCACAAAAGCCATATGAAACGTTTCCTGACCATCACCCTCTGCTGCCTCGGCGCAGCGGCCCTGCTCGCCGGATGCGGCAACAATCCCGAGAAGAAGGCCGCCCGCGAAGCGGCCAAAGCCGCCTCCGACTCCGTCGCCGCAGCCGAACAATCCCAAAGAATCATGGATAAAATCGCAAAACTGCCGGAAGAACCGGTCTTCGACATCATCACCTCGATGGGTGTCATCAAAGTCAAGCTCTACGCCAAGACCCCCAAGCACCGCGAGAACTTCGCCAAGCTTGCCCTGAGCAAATACTATGACGGGGTGCTTTTCCATCGGGTCATCGACGGCTTCATGATCCAGGGCGGCGATCCGCTGACCAAGAATCCCGCCAACAAGGCCCGCTTCGGCACGGGCGGTCCGGACTATACCATCCCGGCCGAGTTCGTGCCCGAGTACACCCACAAGAAGGGCGCCCTGGCCGCCGCCCGCCGCGGCGACACCGTCAATCCCTACAAGGAATCTTCCGGCTCCCAGTTCTACCTGGTGCAGGACGAAATGGGCTGCGCGGCGCTCAACGGCGACTACACCGTCTTCGGCGAGACCCTCGAGGGCCTGGACGTGATCGACAAGATCGCCGCCGTGGCGACGGACAATCGCAACTGCCCCCTGCAGGATGTCAAAATCGTCACGATTAAGCTGGCGGAATAGGCCCCGCTGGCATAGATGTTGCAATAAAACCTGTCGAATAGTTTTTTCATAGGTTTAATTTTAGGTTAGAATTGCGTAATGGCCTCGCTGGGAAGCGAGGCCATTATTATTTTTCGCCGCAGCTATTTGAGATAAAAGGCATTATCCGTAAATTTGTAGGTTGGTAAAACGCTTGCATATATGGAAAAAGTGACCGTGCTGCCGCCGGAGAAACTGATCAACGGCTGGATCGATCCTTCCTATCTGCCGGAAGGCAAGGACAAGTATTACATCCGAAACCGGCAGGTGCGCAAGCCGCGCGGCGGCTGGCGCCACCTCACCAGCGACGAAATCGAACGGCTGGTCAAGAACGACAACACGGCAGCCAGCTGGGACACGATCTACGTGACCGACGAGTTCCTCCCGCAGATGCTCAAGAACAACAAGTTCTACGGCACGGTCCGCATCGGGCGCGTGTCCGAGAACGGCCTGCAGTTCCACGATCTGCGCCTGCCCTGCGGTATTTCCAACTCCTCGATCCACTCCTGCGACATCGGTGACGACTGCGCCATCCACGACGTCCACTACCTCAGCCACTACATCATCGGCGACCGCTGCATGCTCTTCAATATCCACGAGATGTCCACCACCGACCACTCCAAGTTCGGCAACGGCACCATCAAGGAGGGTGAGAAGGAAGCCGTGCGCGTCCGCCTCGAGATCATGAACGAGACCGGCTGCCGCGCCGTCTATCCCTTCGACGGGATGATCACCGCAGACGCCTATCTCTGGGCCAAGTACATCGACGATGCGAAACTCCAGGAGAAGCTCCGCACCATGACGCAGAAGAGCGTGGACAGCCGCCGCGGCTATTACGGCACGGTGGGTGACGGCTGCGTGATCAAGACCTCCGAGATCATCAAGGACGTCAAGATCGGCGCGGGCTGCTATATCAAGGGCGCCAGCAAACTCAAGAACATCACCATCAACTCCAGCGACCAGGAGCCTTCGCAGATCGGCGAGAACGTGATTCTGGTCAACGGCATCGTGGGCTACGGCTGCCGCATTTTCTACGGCTGCACGGCCGTCAAGTTCGTAATCGGCAACAACAGCAACCTCAAGTACGGCGCCCGGATGATCGACTCCGTGCTCGGGGACAACAGCACCATCTCCTGCTGCGAGGTCCTCAACAACCTCATCTTCCCCGCCCACGAGCAGCACCACAACAATTCCTTCCTGATCGCCTCCTGCGTCAAGGGCCAGAGCAATATGGCCGCCGGCGCCACGGTGGGTTCCAACCACAACAGCCGCACCAATGACAACGAGGTGGTGGCGGGCCGCGGTTTCTGGCCGGGCCTCTGCACCTCGATCAAGCATTCTTCCGTCTTCGCCTCCTACACCCTCCTGTCCAAGGGCGCCTATCCGGCGGAGCTGAATATCCCCCTGCCGTTCTGCATGCTCGCCAACAATGAGCAGAAAGGCGAACTGGAGATTTTCCCCGCCTTCTGGTGGCTCCGCAATATGTACGCGCTGGCCCGCAACAGCTGGAAGTACCAGCATCGGGACAAGCGTATCACCAAGGTGCAGAACATCGAGTTCGACACCTATGCCCCCGACAGTATGGAGGAGGCCCTGCAAGGCCGCGCCATCCTCGAAGTCTGGACCGCCAAGGCCTGGATGCGTGCCCGCGGGCTGGATCCGGAGGGCGTTCCGGAGGAGGAACTGCGTACCAAGGGGCACCTGCTGCTCTCCGGCGATCCGGAGGTGGTGGACCATCTGGCCGTGATGGGCGAGGGGGTCGAGAAGTCCCGCCGCCCCGTGCGCATCCGCAAGCCCCGTGAGGCCTGGCAGGCCTATGGCGATATGATCACCCACTATGCCGTGATGAACGCCCTTCGCTATGTGGAGAGCCACCCGGGCACCAATCTCACCGACCTGGGCGGCCAGTGGGCGGGGGAGCGGCAGAGTTCCTGGATCAATCTGGGCGGCCAATTGGTGGCGGAGGCGGACGTGGACCGGCTGCGCGCCGACATCCGCAGCGGACGCCTGCGCAACTGGGCTGCCATCCACGCACGCTATGCCGAGCTCTGGGCCCAATACCCCGAGGACAAAATGCGCCACGCCTACCTCTGCCTCTGCGCCCTGCTGGGCCGGGAGGTCCTGTTGGCAGATGACTGGGCACAGGCGATCGCCCGGGAAGAGCGCATCCAGCAGTATATCTGCGACCAGGTCTACCTGACCCGCAAGAAGGATTACGAGAATCCTTTCCGCCGGGCCACCTATCGCTCCGAAGCGGAGATGATTGCCGCCGTGGGCGAGCTCGATGACAATGGTTTCGTCTGCCAGATCCAGGAGGAGACCGCGGCCAATCTGGGCCGCCTCGCCGTCCTGCGCAAGCATATCAAATAAAATCCGATATAAGTATGAATCTGAAAGAAAGCAAGTACGCCCAGTATTATCTGGTGCAGGAAATGATGGGGACCGTGCCTACCGTGGCCAAATTCGACCCCGATTGCTCCAAATTCGTCGCGGACTCCGTCCGCAAGACCGGCAAGATTTTCTTCTCCGGGGAGGGCTCTTCCCGCCTCCTGCCGGCGAAGAACAGCCGCCGCGTGTCCCTGACCTGGGGACTGGACGTCAATGTCCAGATCGACGGGTCCCATCAGGCCCAGGGCTATGACCTGAGCAAGTACACCGTCCTGATCGATTCCAATTCCGGCCGCACCAAAGAGGCCCTGATGCTTGCCAAGCAACTCCAGGCCGAAGGCCACAAGGACTGCTTCGCGCTGAGCGCCAATCCCGACACCCCGATCCGCCAGGCCTGCGTGGACGGCCACGTGCTGGGCTGCGGTTGGGAAGAGGCTGTCGCCGCCACCAAGAGCGTGGTCGAGCAGGGCCTGTTCTGCGAGTCCATCTTCTGGCACCTCGCCGGCAAGGATATGAAGCCCGCCCTCAAAGGTCTTCCCGAGAAACTGGAGCAGGCGCTGACCCTGGAGATTCCCGCCGAGATCGTGGAGTGGGTCAAGGGTGCCCATACGATCTATTTCAGCGGCTACAACGACGGCGTGGCCGAGGAGCTGACCCTCAAGACCAACGAGATCACCCGCCGCAAGAGCGATTTCCTGGAGGGCACCTATGCCGTCCACGGCATCGAGGAAGTGATGCAGGAAGGTGATATCGTGTTCCTGGTGAACCCGATCGAGTGCGAGTACGACAAGTTCCTGACCGTCTTCAAGGGCGCCGGCGTGCACGTCGTGGCCATCGACACCAAGCCCACCCCGTTCGAGCGCACGATCATCGTCCCGGACGCCGGTGTGATGCAGCCTTACGTGTATCTCTGCGCCGGCTGGAACGTCCTCGTGGAGGTGGCCACCTCCGACGGCATCAACCTCGACAAGCCGGAGCGCGCCCGCAAGGTCGGCAACGAGATGTAATTCCCCGGGGCATGCGGTTTCTTCAGAACCCTTCGACCGATCCCTGGTATAATATGTCGTTCGACGAGTACTGCCTCGAGCAGTATCCGTCGAACGATGCTTTTTTCTATCTGTGGCGCAACCGCCCGAGCGTGATCATCGGGCTGAACCAGAACGCCTACAGCGAGGTCAATCTCGGCTATCTGAACGCCCACGACATCCGGCTCGCGCGCCGGGTGACGGGCGGCGGGGCCGTCTACCACGACCTCCAGAACCTCAATTACACCTTCATCGGGCGGGATGTCAGCCCGCAACCGATGGTGGATGCCCTGCGCAGCCTGGGCGTGGAGGCCGCCCTGACGGGCCGGAACGACATTTTCGTCGACGGCGCCAAGGTCTCCGGCTACGCCCGCCGCGTCTGGCACGACCGGCAGATCGTCCACGGGACGCTGATGTACGACGTGGATCTGGATACCCTCGCGCGAGTGCTGGATGTCCCCGGATCCAAGCTGGAAGCCAAGGGGATCGCCTCCGTGCGCAGCCGCGTGACCAATCTCAAGGACCGTCTGCCGCAATTCCCTTCGCTGGACGAGCTGCAGGCGGCCTTGCAGGAGCTGCTCTCGGCGGGAGATACCGAACTTCCCTTCGGGGAAGAGCGACGATCGGCCGTACAACGCATCTCCGATGAGAAATTTTCTACCTGGGAGTGGATCTACGGTCAGTCCAAGGCGGCGGATCTGGTCCGGGAGGGGCGCCTGCCGTGCGGGACGGTCGAGGTCCGGCTTTCGCTGGACCGGGGCGTGCTGACCGGCGTGGACTTCGGGGGCGATTTCCTGGGCGGCCTGAATGCCGGGACGCTCGCGGAGCAGCTGGTCGGGCTGCGCTTCACCCGTGAGACCCTGGGGGCGGCCCTGGAGGCGGCGGATCCCGGCCGCTATTTTGACAGGACATCTTCCCAAGATCTTCTGAATCTGATCATTCCGCTCTAAGACATACTCCGGATCCGGATAATAGCTGCAAAAGGCGTCGATACGATGGCAAGTATCGGCGCCTTTTTGCGTTTTTAAATAAACAAGCCACTTTCTTAAACAAACCGCACAATCTTTATTATAAGTGCGTATAATCGGAAAAAATTTGCTATTTTTGTTCTCACATCATTTTTTAACCTCATATTATAACCGATGATTACCAAAATCCATTTCAAAATCGCGCTCGCGACGGGGCTTCTCCTGTTGGCGAGTCTCTGCGCAATGGCGCAGCAGAGCATTTCTGGAACGGTGAAGGATGCGAATGGCGAACCCGTCATTGGCGCCGGCGTCTTCCAGAGTGGCAACACGCGCAATGGTGCGGTCACCGACATCGACGGTAAGTTCACGCTGAGCGTGCCTGCCGGCTCGGAGGTCACCATCTCCTGCATCGGCTACAAGGAATTGAAGTTCGTCGTCGATCAGCGACGGACCTACAACCTTGTGCTCGAGGAGGATACGGAGTCCCTCGAAGGTGTCGAGATCGTGGCCTACGGTAAACAGACACGTGTGACCGTCACGGGTGCACTGTCCAGCGTGAAAGGAGAGGACCTCGTCCGTACTCCGATCACGACCGTGAACAACATCCTGGCCGGCCAGCTGTCCGGTGTGACCACGGTCCAGTACACGGGTGAGCCTGGCGCAGATGCCGCCGAGGTGTTCGTCCGCGGTAAAGGCACCTGGTCCAATTATCAGCCGCTCATCCAGGTGGACGGCGTGGAGCGTTCGATGTCCGACCTCAACCCGGAGGACATTGAGAGCATCACGGTCCTCAAGGATGCTTCCGCGACTGCGGTGTTCGGTGTGCGGGGCGCCAACGGCGTCCTCCTCATCACCACCAAGCGCGGTAGCGTCGGCAAGCCGAGGATCAACGTCAACACATCCGTGTCGCTGCAGATGCCGACCAAACTGGTCGAACAGGCAGGATCGCTGGATTACGCGCTGTTCTACAACCAGATGCGCGCCAATGACGGTGGCGAACCGGTGTTCTCCGACGCCGTGATCGAGAAGTTCCGCACGCACTCCGACCCGATCCGTTTCCCGGATATGAAGTGGACGGACTACATTATGCGCAAGGCCAATATGCAGAGCAACCACAGCCTCAGCATCACCGGTGGTACGGACCGCGTCCGCTACTTCGTTTCCGCCGGTCTTGCCACGCAGGATGGCCAGTTCAACGAATTTGACCGCGACTACCACTTCGGTTACCAGTACCAGCGCTTCAACTTCCGCTCCAACTTGGATATCGACGTGACCAAGACGACGCGGGTTTCCTTCGATATCTCCGGCAATGTGTCCCGCCAGGACCACCCGCGCACCGGACAGGGCGCGACGGGTATGCTCCGTAACGTGTACTATTGTACGCCGTTCTCCAGCCCTGGCTTCGTAGATGGCAAGTATGTCGTGACGACCAATGACTATACCGACGGCGTGCAGCTCCCGTTCGTGGGTGCCAACGGTCTCGAGTATGTCGTGTCCAATGGCGGCGGTTTCATCACGGCCGGCAACAACAACCTCGCGATGGACCTCTCCTTGACCCAGGACCTCAAGTTCATCACCCCGGGCCTGAATTTCAAGATCAAGGGCTCCTATAACTCCAATTTCTCCATCTCCTACACCGGTGCCCGCAACACGGCGACCTATTACCCGGTGATCCAGAACGATGGTACCATCCTTTATCGTAAGGAAGGTCAGGATACCCCGATCACCTACTCCAAGAGTTCTGGCCGCAGCCGCAACTGGTATGCCGAGGCTTCGCTCAACTATGCCCGCGCATTCGGCGACCACAGCGTCTCCGCCCTGGCCCTCTACAACCAGCGCAAGACCTACTATCCCGGTTCCTACAGCGATATCCCGAGCGGCTACGTCGGCCTGGTGGGCCGCGTGACCTACGACTACAAGAAGCGCTACCTGGCCGAATTCAACGTCGGTTACAACGGCTCCGAGAACTTCCACCCCGACCGCCGCTACGGTTTCTTCCCGGCCGGTTCCGTGGGTTGGGTGCTCAGCGACGAGCCTTTCTTCAAGCCCGTCAAGAACGTGATCTCCTTCCTGAAGTTCCGCGGTTCCTGGGGTCTCGTCGGTAATGACCAGATTGGTGGTTCCCGCTTCATGTATCTGGCCGACCCGTATTCGGTCAACTCATCCGGTGCCTATTTCGGCATCGAGAACTCCTCCGCCTACACTGGCGCCGCCGAGTCCGGCCACAACAACCCGCTCGTGACCTGGGAGAAGGCCTTCAAGCAGGATTACGGTGTGGATATCAGTTTCCTGCAGAACCGCCTGAGCGCCACTTTCGACTACTACATCGAGCACCGCTGGGACATCCTCCTGCAGGACCAGTCCGCTCCGAAGGTGATTGGCTTCAACGTCCCTTATGCCAACCTGGGTAAGGTGGACAGCTGGGGCTGGGAACTCCAGCTGAAGTGGAACGACCGCATCGGTACGGACTTCCGTTACAACCTCAATGTCAACCTGTCTCACAACCAGAACAAGATCATCGAGCGCAAGGAAGCCCCGTACAACAATGACTATCAGTACCAGAAGGGTCACCGCATCGGCGCCCGCTACCAGTACCAGTTCTTCCGCTATTACGACAAGGACACGCCGCGTCTCTATCAGGAGACCTTCGGCAAACCGTTCCCGACGCAGCTGGTCGAACTGAAGGACGGTGACGCGGTGTTCGTGGACCTGGACGGCAACGGCTACATCGACCAGAACGACAAGACCCGCGAACTGGGCTTCACGGACGACCCGATGTACGTGCTGGGTGTCAACGGCGGCTTCAACTGGAAGAACTGGACCTTCAATATGCAGTGGACCGGTGCTTTCGGTGTGACCCGAATGATCGGCGAGGCCTTCCGTATCCCGTTCGTTTCCCGTACGGACTACAATACCGGCGGTCTGCTCCAATATCATGTGGAGAATACCTGGGATCCGAAGAATCCTTCGCAGGACGCCAAGTACCCGCGCGCGACCTGGACCAACGGCGTCGTCAACAACTACCAGGACTGCTCTCTGTATGAACAGAATGCGGCCTACGTGCGTCTGAAGACCGTGATGGTGGGTTACAACTTCCGCACGCCGTTCTTCGACAAACTCGGTATCAAGAACACGCAGGTGGCCCTCAGCGCTTATAACCTCTTAACCATCACTCCTTACATCTGGGGCGATCCTGAATCCAAGGCCAGTACGGATCCTACTTACCCGCTGACCCGTACCGTCACGCTCAGTTTGAAGCTTAATTTCTAAGATGCCATGAAATACCTTAACAAAGCCATCATAGCGATTGCTGCAGCGGCTGCGTTCTGCTTCAGCATCAATTCCTGCACGGATCCGCTCAAGGTGGGCGACGCTTTCCTTGAGAAAGCTCCGGGTGGCACGGTCACGGCAGATACGGTGTTCACCAACGCCGAATACACCCGCCGGTTCCTGGCCCACATCTACCGGATGCAGTACTATCCGCTGCCTTCTTCTTCGACCAACTCGCCGCCCCAGTGCCTCAACTACTGGAAGGGCGTCCCGGACGCGTTGTCTGACACCCACCATTTCTTCTTCGCGAACACCATCGTGAACAACAAATACTACACGGGTGCGCTGACCTCTTCTTACGAGTCCAATAACAACGGCTCCATCTACCCCTATCTCAACGAGTACATCTGGGAGAACGTCCGCAACTGCTGGATCCTCCTGGAGCACATCGACGATGTGCCGGGCCTGCCCGACGACGAGAAGGAGCGGATGAAAGACGAGACCCGCTGCCTGCTGGCGAGCTTCTATTTCGTCACTTTCCGTTTCTACGGAGGCCTGCCGCTTGTCAAGGGCACGTACACGGGAACGGAACCCGAGTATGACCTGCCGCGCGCAAGCGTGGATGAGACCGTGAAGTTCATGGTCGATCTGCTCGATACCGTGATCAAGGGCAACCACCTGGTGTGGAGCTATGCCGGCACGGACCAGGCCAACTCGGAAACCGGCCGCTGGACCATCGCCTCGGCCTTGGCCCTCAAGTGCAAGATCCTGCAGTTCGCCGCCTCCCCGCTGTTCAACGCCGACAAGCCTTACTACGACGGCAAGTACACGATGGAGGATTCCGGCCCGGTGTGGTATGGCAATTACGACGCCAGCCGCTGGACCGCCTTCAAGGATGCCTGCGAGGAATTCCTCAAACGGAACGCCGCCGCCGGCAATCCCTACCACCTCGTGGAGCCTGCCGGCAACACGCAGGAAGACTACGCCTATGCTTTCCGCACCTCCTACCTGCTCCAGGGCAGCCCGGAGGTCATCCACAGCCACCGCATCGTGACCACCACCGGCGGTAACGGCTATGCCTGGACCAACCTCATCACCAACCCGCGTATGAGCTACTGCCCGACGCAGGAGTACGTGGAGATGTTCCCCTGGGCGGACGGACGGCCGTTCAACTGGGAGGAGACGGAGGCTGCTGCGACGACCCCCTTCGAGGTGACCGTGAACGGTCAGCCTGTGGAGATCGACGGTCTGGACAACATGTTCATCAAGGCCGACCGCGTGTATGGCCAGCAGATGCTCCAGAACCGCAAGTACACCCGCGACCCGCGCCTCTATGAGACGGTAGCGGTCAATGGCGAGCTCCAGGGTATCGACTGGGGTAGCGGCAAGCGCAGCGGCGCCAACTATGAGAACTGGGTCGGTGGTACGGATGCTGCGCAGCACCCGATCAACCAGGATGACCACTACGGCACCGGCTACCGCCACCTCCGCTACTATTCCGGTTCGGCATTCAGGAGCCGTTACAAGCAATGGGTCTGGCTCTGCATGAGTGAGTTCTACCTGGGCTATGCCGAGGCCATCGTGCAGACCGGCGGCAACTTCGCCGATGCAATCAAGTACGTGGATATGATTCGCGCCCGCGTCGGCCTGCGCGGCCTGGTGGAGTGCAATCCGGACAAGAACCTGCTCACGGACAAGAACGCCCTGCTGGAGGAGATTCTCCGCGAGCGTGCCTGCGAGCTGGACTTCAACGATTCCCGTTATTTCGATCTGATCCGCTACAAACGTGCCGACCTGTTCGAGAAGCCGCTGCACCGCCTGCTTACCTATCGTCTGGACGAGAATGGCGAGCACCTCGTGGCCCAGTGGTACAACGGAGACCGCAACAACAAGGCGTACAACCCGGATACCGACAGGTGGTATGAGCCTGACCATTTCGAGTATGAGCGTGTCCCGATCACCATCCTTCCCCGCGTCTGGTGGACCGAAGGTTTTGATCCGAAGTGGTATCTGACCCCGTTCCCGCTGACCGAAGTCAACAAGGGTTATGGTCTTACCCAGAACCCCGGCTGGTAGTCTTCCTGTAATCTTTAATATTCAGAAAGTATGAAAATGAAATATGCCATTGTCCTTGCGCTCACCTTCGGTTTCTGCCTGACGGTGACAGCACAAGATGACAAGATCGAGAAGCAGAAAGTCGAGACCGGGTTGCCGGGAGTCGAGCTGACGGTGGAGGAGTCCACGGCGGCCATCTCCGTCATCACGGCCGACCAGATCGGCCACCGCAAGACCAAGAATATCGGCAACAGCCTCATCGGTCAGGGCCTTGGCCTGATCTCCCTGCAGGGTGCCGGCAACGTCTCCGACATGAATCCGACGTTCTATGTCCGCGGTCTGCAGACGCTCAACAGCAACAACGCCCCGCTGATCCTGGTGGATGGTATCGAGCGCGATATCAAAAATGTTGCCGCCGAGGAGATCGAGAGTGTCTCCATCCTCAAGGATGCGGCTGCCCTTGCCCTCTACGGTTACAAGGCCGTCAACGGTGCCATTCTCCTGACCTCCAAGCGCGGTCAGAAGGACACGCGTGTCATCAAGTTCACGTATGACCATATGTTCAACTCGCTGCTCAACAAGCCGCAGTTCGTGGACGGCTACACCTATGCCCTTGCTACCAACGAGGCCAAGATGAACGACGGCTATGCCGCCCAGTACAACGACAACGAACTCGGTGCATTCAAGAGCGGCCAGTATCCGAAACTCTATCCGAGCGTGAACTGGGTGGACCAGGTGTTCAAGAACACGGCTTCGACCAACAACTTCAACATGGAGTTCAGTGGCGGCCAGGGCCGGTTCCGTTACTTCACGATGTTGAACCTGATTTCCGACAAGGGTTTCATCAACGGGTCCGAAGTCAACGAAGGTTACAGCACGCAGGACAAGTATGTGCGCGGCAACCTCCGTATGAATATGGACATCGACCTGACCCCGACGACGGACATGCGGCTCAACCTCCTCGGCATGCTGCTCGAGGATAGCCGCCCGGGTTCGAACATCAACCCTTGGGATATGGTCTACACCGTCCCGTCCTCCGCCTTCCCCATCCGTGACGAAGACGGCTATTGGGCTGGCAGCGGCAACACCGCCTGGCCCGGCACGAAGAACCCGGTCGCCCAGACCCGCGGTGCTGCCTACTACAAGAACCACCATCGTCTGCTGTACACCGACCTCACGCTGCGCCAGGATCTGTCGGCCTGGGCGGACGGCCTCTCCGCCTATGTCCGCGCCGCGTATGACAACGCAGCCAATATGTACGAGAATCACAGCAAGACCTATGTGTACCGTTATGCCACGACGTCCTGGCCCGCCGGAGCTGCAAGTCCGACCACCCGGTACACGCAGGCGGGTACGGACTCCGCGATGGGCACCGGCGCCGGCTGCGACGCCTACACGCGTCACGCCCATGTGGACGCTGGTCTGAACTACGACTTCGCCGTCGGCGAGAGCGCTTTCAAGACCCAGTTCCGCTACGACTTCGACTATGAGGATGCGAATGGCACCAACAAGTCGATCTACCGCCACGGCGTGGCACTCTGGGGCCACTACTCCTATGCCGGCAAGTTCCTCGCCGACCTCGTGCTCTCGGAGAACGCCTCCAGCCGTCTCGCCCCCGGTACGAAGTGGAATTTCTCCCCGACTCTGTCCGTGGCCTGGGTGATGTCGAACTGCGACTTCCTCGCGGGCTCTTCCTGGGTCAACTACCTGAAGCTTCGCGCCTCCGCCGGCCTGCTCAATGCGGATTACCTGCCGGGCAGCAGTGTCTGGAATTACTACGCTCAGGGCTACACCACAGGCGGCAGCGGCTATCCGCTCCTCAGCTCCTACACCTCTGAACTGAGTGGTACCGCGCTGGGTCAGCTCGCCACGACGAACCCGAGCAACGAGAAGGCGCTCAAGACCGACCTCGGTCTCGACGCCCGCCTGTTCGACGGCCTGACCGTCTCCCTCGACGGTTACTGGCAGCGCCGCAGCAACATCTGGGTAAGCGCCTCCGGCAAGTACACCAACGTCATCGGCCAGACCGCTCCGTACGAGAACGCCGGTATCGTGGACAGCTACGGCTTCGAGCTTGGGTTGAACTACAACGTGAAACTGGGTGATATCATCCTGGATTACGGCGGAAACTTCAACTACAACCGCAACAAGATCGTGGATATGCTCGAAGAGCCGCGCATGTTCGAGAACCTCGTCCAGACCGGCAACCAGGTGAGCCAGCTCTACGGCCTCAAAGCCGTCGGCTTCTTCAAGGATGCCGCCGACATCGCCGCCAGCCCGGCCCAGGCCTTCTCCACGGTCTTCCCCGGCGACATCAAGTACGAGGATGTCAACAAGGACGGCGTCGTGGACGACAATGACCTCGTCCCGATCGGCTACAGCACCGTCGCCCCGCGGATCTTCTACAACTTCCATCTGGGATTTGACTGGAAGGGTCTCGGGTTCTACGCCATGTTCCAGGGCGTAGCGAAGTACAGCGCGATGCTCAACACCAAGGCTATGTACCAGCCGCTGATGGGTTATACCAATTTGTCGCAGTACTACTACGACAACCGTTGGACGGCGGGCAAGGCGAACGCCCTGTTCCCGCGCCTGACCAGCGAGAACGGCAGCCCGAACAACTACCAGAACAATACCGTGTTCCTGGCGGACCGTTCGTTCCTGAAGCTGCGCAACATCGAGCTCTACTACAACTTCCCCTCCGGTCTGCTGGAGCGCACGCACTTCATCAAGGGCGTGAAGATCTATGCCTGCGGCAATGACCTCTTCAGCTTCGACAAGATGGCGGTGAGCGATCCCGAGGCCTACGGCACGGCACAGCTCTTCCGCAGCATCGTGGCCGGCGTGAGACTGACCTTTTAACTGAATAACACAGTACGGATATGAAACATAAAAGCATATTTCTGATCCTCACAGTCGCTGCGTTGTTCCTGATGAGCTGCCAGAAGCAGTTGAACTATAAGGAATATGTCATCTACGACAAGGAGTATATCCAGCAGGCTTTCAACAATGTGGGCGGTTTCATGACCACGGCCTACAACGTGCTGGAGTATGACTTCGGCAACTACAGCAGCGGCGCCATGTTGGCGTCGGCCTCCGACGAAAGCGAGTACAGCGTGCGCAGCAACGCCATCGAGGAATTCTACAACGGTGGCTGGACGGCAGCGAACCCCAAGGCCACGACGTGGAACAATATGTACAAGGGTATCTCCACCTGCAACCTGGTCCTTTCCGAGATGCAGGGGCTGACCTTCGATGAGCTGGTTCTCAACAAGGACTACCAGCAGCAGATGTTCCGCTACAAGAACTACCAGTACGATGCCCGCTTCATGCGTGCGTTCTTCTACTTCAATCTGGTCCGCCAGTACGGTGACGTCCCGATGGTGGAACCCGGAATGACGATTGCGGAGATCAACGCCCTGAGCCGCACCCCTGCGGACCAGGTATTCCAGTTCATCATCTCCGAGTGCGCCGACATCCAGGACAAGATCATCAAGGACCACACCGACCTGGGTGACTACGCCCTGAATGAAGCCGAGACCGGCCGCGCCGACCAACTGGCCGTGCTGGCCCTCAAGGCCCGCGCCGCCCTGTACTGGGCCAGCCCGCTGTTCAATCCCAACGGGGACAAGGAGCGCTGGCACAACGCTGCCAAGTACTACAAGGAGCTGGTGGCCGCCTGCGATGCCCGCGGCAAGAAGCTGACCCCGAAGTATGAGGATACCTGGGCCTACTCGAACTACACGACCCCCGCGATCGTGCAGGAGATCATCTTCGCCCGCCGCACCAGTTCCAACAACCAGGCCGAGTCCTACAACTACCCGGCCGGTCTGGAGAAGGCCACCAACATCACCGACGTGGACAACATCGTCGGCGCCAACTGTCCGACCCAGAACCTGGTGGATGCCTATGATATGCTCAACGGCAAGCCCATCACGGCTGCGGACAGCGGCTACGACCCGGCCGATCCGTATGCGAACCGCGACCCGCGCCTGGCGCTGACCGTGGCGTTCAACGGAGCGCAGTGGCCGACCTACAACGGGGCACCCAAGTTGCAGCCCTATGTCGGCGGTGCCAACGGCTCGCCGCTCCTCGGCGCCACGACCACGGGCTACTACCTGCGCAAGCTCCTCAACGGTACGATCGACCTCCGTTCCAACAGCCGCTACAGCAAGAGTTACCATACCTACGTGCTGTTCCGCATGGGCGGCATCTACCTCGACTATGCCGAGGCGGTGTTCCAGTACCTGGGCGGCGCTGACGCGACGAGTGGCGAGTTCCCGGAGTCGGCACGTGAGCTGGCCAGCAGGACGCGTGTGCGCGCCGGTATGCCCGCCTTCGAAGAGGGTATGAGCAAGGACGAGTTCTGGACGCGCTACAAGAACGAGCGCATGGTCGAACTCGCGTTCGAGAACCATCGCTTCTGGGATGTGCGCCGTTGGAAAGAAGCCGACAAGTACTTCAAGAACATCATCGAGATGCAGATTACCAAGAACGCTGACGATACTTTCTCTTACACGCGTAAGAACGTCTCGCGCCAGTGGGATGACAAGATGTATCTCTTCCCGATCCCGCAGTCGGAGCGGATGAAGAACCCGAATCTTGCCCAGAACCCGGGCTGGTAGCAGTCATCTGACATCTACTCCCGAAGGGGTGGCCGGACAGGCCACCCCTTTTTTTATCATAATTCCAGAAGTATTGCTAACTTTGCACCGGAAACTTAGCAGATATGAAACAGCTCAACACCAAATTGATGCATCCGGCGGAGCAGCTCGCTCTCATCATCGGCCGGATCTACCGCAGCGGCCTTACGACGACTTCCGGCGGCAACCTTTCCATCATGGACGAGAACGGCGATATGTGGATCACCCCGGCCGGTATCGATAAGGGGTCCCTTACCGCCAAGGATATCATGTGCGTCAAGGCGGACGGTTCCATCGTCGGGCCGCACCGCCCCTCTTCCGAGTATCCTTTCCACAAGGCGATCTACAAGATCCGCCCGAAGATGCATGCGGTCATCCACGCCCATCCTCCGGGACTCGTGACCTTCAGCATCGTGCACCAGATTCCGGATACGAGCATCCTCCCGCAGGCCCGCAATGTCTGCGGTCCCATCGGTTTCGCTCCCTATGATGTGCCAGGCAGCGCCGCCCTCGGCGAGAAGATTGCCGGTGAGTTCAAGAAGAACCCCGAGTACAAGGCTGTGATCATGGAGAACCACGGCGTGGTGCTCTGCGGCGAGGACATCGCCGACGCCTACCAGCGTTTCGAGACCCTCGAACTCTGCGCCCGCACCATCCTCAATGCCAAGACCCTGGGCGAGCCGCACTACCTGACCGAGGAAGAGCTTCTGTTCCACGAGAACCACCTGATCGGCGACTTCGAGCACTTCATGAACGTCACCCACCCTTCCGACGAGCGTGCCATCCGCAGTGAGATCGTCCGTCTGGTGCGGCGCGCCTGCGACCAGAAGCTGATGAGCAGCTCCTACGGCACCGTGTCCATGCGTTGGCGCGGGAATGATTTCGTGATCACGCCTCCGGGTATCCAGCGCTGGGACATCGACGAGGAGGATCTCGTGCAGATCAAGGACGGGATGGCCGAGGCCGGCAAGACCCCGAGCCACTCCACGGCCCTCCATTACGAGATCTACCGCCGCAATCCCAAGGTCAACGCCATCATCCTGACGCAGTGCCCGTCCTTGATGGGTTATTGTACCACCGAGGCCGAGTTCAACGTGCGGACCATTCCCGAGAGCTGGATCTTCCTGCAGGATGTGCCGAAGTTCCCCTTCGGGGCACATTCGCTCGACCCCGGCAAGGTGGCCGAAGTCTTCAAGAACCGTCCTTGCGCGATGCTTTCCAATGACTCCGTGGTCGTGGCTTCCGACAGCCTGATCAATGCGTTCGACCGTCTGGAGGTCGCCGAGTTCGCCGCCAAGTCGCTGATCCTCGCGACCCCGGTGGGCAAGCTTCACCCGATCACCGACAAGGAAGTCGAAGACCTCCGCATCGCTTTCCACGTAGGGGAGTAGCCTTGAAAACCAATTACAATCGATATGCGAAAAGTACTTTCTCTGCTGATCCTTTGCGCCGCTTCCGCGCTGATGGCTTCCTGCGCTCCCAAGCCGGGCAGCCTCGAACTGTCCTTCCAGTATAACAAGCAGACCGGTCCCGGCTCCAACCAGTATGCCGTCTGGATCGAGAATGCCGAGGGGCAGGTCGTCAAGACCCTCTTCGTCACCGAGTTCACCGCCAAGGGCCGCAGCCGTGATGGCTCCAAGCCCGCCCGCGGCTACACCTACCGCACCTCCTGCGTGCCCACCTGGGTCCAGCACGTGGGTGCCGAGAACCTGAGCGATGAGCAGATGGACGCCGTCTCCGGCGCCACGCCTGCCGCGAGCGGCGTACAGACCTTCACCTGGGACTTCACCGACCAGGCCGGCGCACCGGTCGCCAAGGGAGACTACCGTTTCTTCATCGAAGCCACCTACAACGGTGAGAGCTATGTCACCCACAGCGGCACCGTCCGCTTCGGCGCCCCTGCCGGAGATCTCCCTGTCGAGACCTCCTACACCAAAGCCTCCGAAGAACGCAAAGACATGATCACCGATGTCAAAGCCCGGAAACTCTAAGCCTGATTTTCAATCAAGCAAAGAATAACCCTCGGAGATCGCTCCGAGGGTTATTTCATAAATGATTGATTGTCAGCTGACGGGTCAAAGCTCGTCGGCGTGGGCGAGGAGATAGTTCTCGGCTTCGACGCTCCACAGGCCCTGGTGGGCTTTGCAGATGCGGTCGAGTTCGTCGTAGACCGGCTTACCCACTTTGCCGAAGTCGGCGATGGCCGTCAGCGGCATGGTGATGTGGGTGTAGATGAGCTTTTTGCCACCCGGGACCGACGGCAGGTTGAGCGTGGTCTCGATGACGGCGTTGAGTCCGCCGACGTGGGTCACCAGACCGGCCGGATCCATGCCCTTGCCCATATAGTAGAGGGCTTCCTTCATATCGTCGGTATTGCCGCCGCTTGTTCCCACGATGTGGGTGGAGGCGTAGTGGACGTTGTAGAAGTTGAGCGGAGCCTTGAAATCGGAACGTCCGGGACCGGAGAAAAAGTTCAGGCAACCGTCGAACGCGAGGATCTCGTCAGCCTGGACCACGACGGCCGGCACGGGCGCCATCACGACGACCTCGTCGTAACCATCGCCGCCGCTGATCTCGCGCAGCATCGCAGAAGGATTCTCGACGCCGCCGGTGTTGACATAGCGCAGGTCGATGCCGCGCGCGGCCGCGAACTCCTTGGTGTACAGGGAAGCGGCGCGGTCGAGACGGGCCTGGTCGATGTCGGTCACCACGAAGAGCGCGGGCTTGCGGTCCTCACGATGCAGGACGTAGTTGATGCAGGCGAGGCCCATCGGGCCCACGCCGGCGAGGAGCGCCATCTTGCCGCCGTCCTTGATCTCCATCGCATGGACGTAGGAGCCGGGGGTGGTGTGGTAGCAGGCGTGCATCGCACCGATTACGCAGGAGAGCGGCTCGCTCAACGAAGCCGGGTAGAAGCCCTCGCCCTTGTAGGGCAGCAGGCAGCCCTGCTCCATCACCTCCGCGGGGATGACCACGTAGGTGGCGTCGCCGCCGATGTACTTATACGAGTAGCCGGGGGCCGACAGGACGCCGACCGGACCGCCTTCGTAGGTGAGGGCGGGCTGGATGGAGAACTTGTCGCCGGGCTTGAATTCGTCCTGCCACTTCTTGCCGACTTCGATGATCTCACCGGCGAACTCGTGGCCGATGATGGTCGGGTTGACGGCCACGTCGTCGGGGACCCGCTTGTGGGCGGCTCCCTGGTGGGCGGCCTTGTAGGAGGACATGCAGATACTGTCGCTGACCACCTTGGCCAGGATCTCGTCGTCCTGGATCTGCGGAAGCTCGAATTCCTCGAGCCGCAGGTCGTTTTCGCCATAGAGGCGTACTGCTTTGGTCTTCATCAGAGGGTAGTATTTGATTTATTTGCTTTTGTCGGGCGCGGCAGGCGTGCCGGGCAGCGGCTTGTAGTTCTTGAGTTCACCCTTGAGGTAATCCACGGCCTTCTCGAGCTGGGCATCCTTGCCGAGCCAGTCCTCGAAGGGGTTGATGTCCACCACGATATCGGGATCCACGCCGTGGCCCTCGATAATCCATTCGCCGTCGGTGGAGTAGGAGGTGAAGAACGGGGTGCGCATATCCTGCCCGTCCACGAAGGAGCGGGAACCGGAGATGCCCACGATGCCACCCCAGGAACGGGTGCCGATCAACTTGCCGAGGCCCAGCTTCCGGAAGCCGTACGGGAAGAGGTCGCCGTCGGAAGAGGAATACTTGTCGATGAGGCAGACCTTGGGACCGTAGAAGGTCTCGTTGGGCACGGGCTGGTTGCCGCCGTTGCGGTACATGTTCATCCGGTAAACCTCACGCTGCAGGCGCTCGAGGATCATCGGGGAGACGTTGCCGCCGCCGTTCATACGGTCATCCACGATGAGGGCCTTCTTGTCCAGCTGCGTATAGAAGAGCTTGGTGAACATATCCAGGCCTTCGGAGCTCATGTCGGGGATATGGATGTAGCCGATCTCGCCGCCGGAGAGTTTGTCCACCTTCTCGATATTGTTCTGGACCCACTCGTAGTAGGCGAGGGCGGACTCGTCCGCCACGGGCTTGACATAGACGGTGCGGGCGGCGGAGCCGTTGGCGTTGGCGGAGATCTTGAGGGAGATGGTCTTGCCGGCCTTGCCGATGAGGGCCTGGCCCGGGTCGAGCAGTTCCTTGGCCGGAACGCCGTTCACTTCGACGATGAACTCGCCGACCTTGGCGTCCACACCGGGGGTGCGGAGCGGGCAGCGCAGGGACTCGTCCCAGTCGGCGCCGCGCCAGATCTTCTCGATCTTGAAGGCGCCGGTGCGGGAATCCTTGCTGTACCGGGCGCCGAGCAGGCCGGTGGCCACGCGCGGGATGGTCGGGCTCTCGCCGGAGGTGATGTAGGCGTGGCCGATGTTCAGCTCGCCGAGCATCTCGCCGATCAGGTAAGTGAGATCGTCGCGGTGGCGGACATAGGGGACCATCTGGCCATATTTCTCACGCATGTGGTTCCAGTCCACACCGTGCATGTTCTCTACATAGAAGTTGTCGCGGGTGATGCGCCAGCTCTCATCGTAGATCTGGGCCCATTCGGCCTCGTGGTCGATCATCATATCGATCTCGCCCACGGGCACGGAACCGCCGCGGCCGGCGGGACCGCCGAAGTTGACGACCTTGTAGCTGCCCTGGTCACGCACGAGCGCCTTCTTGGCGTCGGCGGTGAGGGCGACCGGGCTGGTGGGCACGTCGGAAGTCTGAAGGGTCTTGAGGTCAAGGGCCTTGATGCCGGCCTGGGCACCACCGGCGCCGGGACGCGCTGCGCCGCCCGGCATGCCGCCGCCGAAGGAGCTGTAGTAGAGCTTGTCGGCGTCGGCGAGAATCAGACGATAACGTCCGGCTGCGAGCGGCAGGGCGGTAATGCGCTGGGCGAGTCCGTCAAGATCTACCTTGGTGCTGGCGGGAGCGGCCGAGGCACCCCTGTCGGGAGCGCCGCCGGGACCCGGAGCACCCGGAGCGCCGCCGCGCGGTCCGCGCGGGGCTTCGGCAGGAGCGGCGGAGACGCTGTACTCATCATTGCCGAGAACCATCGGGTTCGGCGTCCCCTTGGCGAGGGGCAGGACGAATACATAGTCGGAGACGCTGTAGATCGCGTTCCACTCCACGGCGGAGTTCTGCGAACGGAACTCGCGCGAAGAGGTGAAGAACAGGTACTTGCCGTCGCGCGAGAAGAGCGGGGAGCTGGCCTCATACCAGCGGTCCGTGACCTGATAGCTCTTGCGGGCCTTCATGTCGAAGAGGTAGATCGCACCCATGAAGTTGGGCATGGAGGCGGTGTAGGCCGCCCAGGTGCCGTCCGGCGAGAGGGTGAAGGAACGGATGGCGGAACGCTCGCCGACCAGCAGCTGCGTCACGGCCTTGCTCGCGATGTCGAGCTCGCAGACATCCCAGTGCAGGGTGGAGAAATAGATCTTCTTGCTATCCGGGCTCCACTGCATGCCGGAAGGATAACCCTCCTTGAAGTTGGTCATGCAGGTCGCATTCGTCATATCGTCGGCGGGGGCGGTGTAGATCTGGTACTCGCCGGAGGCGTCGGAGAGCCAGGCGATGGTCTTGCCATCCGGGCTCCAGATGGCCTCACGCTCGTGGGACTGGGGCGACTTGGACAGGTTGACCACCGGACCCTTCTCGGCCGGCAGGGAGAAGATGTCGCCGCGCACCACGGCCAGCAGGCGCTTGCCGTCGGGGGAGAGGCTGAAACCGCTGGGGTTGAGCCCGGAGCTGCGATACTCGGTGCGGCTCCAGACATTGTCGACACCCAGTTGGATGCTGACCTTCTCGGCGCTGCCCTTCTTGACATCGTACTTGTAGATGTAGCCGCCGTTCTCGAAGACGACGAAGCCGTCGGCGGAGTGGGCCGGGAACTTGCAGTCGTATTCGGTGAAGTTGGTGACTTTGCGGGTCTGCTTGCTGCGGGTGTCATAGACGAAGAGGTTCATCGTCCGGTCGCGGTCGGAGAGATAGTAGATCTCGTTTCCGATCCACATCGGGAAGATGTCCTGGGCGTCGTTGTCCGTGATCTTCTCGAGCTTGGTGGTACCGACGGTGTTGATCCAGATGTCGTCCGCCTGGCCGCCCCGGTAGTACTTCCAGGTACGGAACTCGCGGAACATCCGGTTCATCGCAAGCTGCTTGCCATCCGGAGAATAGGAGCAGAAGCCGCCTTCGGTGGTGGGGATGAACTCGGGCAGACCGCCGTCCACGCTCACCTTGCAGAGTTGGGCGCGCAGGCCGCTGAAGCACCACTGCTTGTTGCGGTAGACAATCTGCTTGCCGTCCGGGGTCCAGCCCATCACGATGTTGTTGGGACCCATACGCTCGCCGACTTTGTCGCGGCTCACGAGGGCGCTGTAGGTCAGGCGCTTGGGCACGCCGCCGGTGATGGGGATGGTATAGACCTCGGTATTGCCGTCGTACTGGGCGGTGAAAGCCACGGTCTTGCCGTCCGGGGAGATCTTGGGGAAGCACTCGTAGCCGACGTCGGAGGTCAGCTTGACGGCGCGGCCGCCATTGATGTCCACGCTGAAGAGGTCTCCGGCGTAGCAGAAAACGATTTTGCCGCCGCCTACGGCGGGGAAGCGCAGCAGGCGTGCTTCGTCGGCGTCCGGGGCTGCGAGCAGCGGCAGGGCAGCCACCAGGGAAAGGAGAGCGATAAAGAATCTCTTCATATTCATAATCAAAAAGATACTAACAGTTAATAATCGATCAGGCAAGCATCACCTGACCGCCGGTCACGGGAATGGCCTGGCCGGTCTCGCCGGTCTGGTCGATCGCGTAGAGGATGGCCTTGGTCACGTCCTCGGGGCTGCAGCCCTTGTGCATCGGCACCTGGTTGAGGTAGAACTCCTTGACATCTTCGACCGTCTTGGCGCCGGGGACCTTGCCAGCAGCGAGATACTGCACGAACAGGCCGTTCTCCGGATTGCTCCAGAGGGGTCCGTCGTAGAAGTTGCCCGGGCAGATGGAGTTGACCTTGACGCGGAACGGTGCCAGTTCGAGGGCGAAACTCTGGGTGAGGCCGATGCCGCCGAACTTGCCGCCGGCATAGGCGAAATTGGCCTTGGAGCCGCGCAGACCGCTCTTGGAGTTGACCTGGACGATGTCGGCGTAGTATTCCGGATCGAGCGCGCTCTGGATCTTCATTACGTGGCTGGCGACCTTGGCGCAGAAGAAGTAGGCCTTGTAATTGATGTTCGTGACGAACTCGAAGTTCTGCGGGGTCATCGCCTCCAGGCCGCCCGCGCGGAGCACGCCGGCATTGGACACGAATACGTCCAGGGCGCCGAAGTTGAGCACCGTCTCCCGGATCAGGCCGTTGAGGCTGTCCATATCGGCGACGTTGGTCTTGACGAAGATGGCGCGGTTGTTCTTGGCGAAGGCGTTGAAGGACGCGGCGGTCTGGGCGCCCACGGCCTCGTTGAGGTCGGCGACCACGATGTTGGCACCCTCCTTCATCAGGTTGCGGGCGATGCCCTCGCCGAAGCCCTGTGCGGCGCCCGTCACGATGATGGTCTTGCCTTCGACCCGGCCCGCGGAGCCGGCTGCGGCGACCTTGCGGCGGTAGTTCTCCACCTCCCAGTTGTCGATGAATTCGATCTGGCGGCGGGTCATCGGATGCTGTCCGCCGAAGCTTTCGGCATACCAGGCGATCTTCATCGCGTCATAGAAGACGTCGGTGATGATGCGGGCGTTCTTGGCGTTGTCGCCTACGGCCACCAGGCCGACACCCTTGATCAGGATGACTTTCGGGGTATGGCCGCGCTTGGCGATGTAGGCTTCGATCTTCTTCTCCGCCTCGGCGACGAGTTTTTCGCAGGGACCGTCGAGGTAGATGTACTCGGATTTGCAGTACACGATGCCGTCCGGGGTGAAAGGGGAGAGGACGGCGTTCGCGGCCGCCTTGCTCCCGACGAAACCGTCGATCAGGGCGTTGTTGGTGACCTTGAGGGTCTTGAGGCCGCGGCCACCGCGGGACAGGATCTGGCGGATGGCCGGAATGGTCTCGCTGACGCAGTCGCAGATGGGCGCCGGTCCCTCCGGAACAGGCTTGACCTGGGCTTCGAGGGTGGCGAGGATGCGGTCATAGACCTGCTCGATCTCCTCGGTACTGTCGGCCCCCACGAAGATGCCGTGGTTCTGCAGGAAGATCACCTGCGGTTCCGCACCGTGGGCCTGCTTGTAGGCGGCCACCTTGTCGTACACCTTCTTGAAAAGGGTGTAGCCGGGGTCGGTGTAGGGAATGTAGAGGGCATCCGGGAAGAGCTGCGCGCAGCGCTCCGCGGCGTCTTTGGAGCACATCAGTCCGCCCACGAGGGTGGGGTGGAGGTGTACGATGTAGGCGGCCTCCAGACAGTTGTGCATGGAGGTCTCGACGGACGGACGGCGACCTTTGGTGATGCAGGCGGCGGCGAGGTCGTTCTTGACCTGCTCCTCGCGCTCGGCGGTGTCGGCGCTGTATTTCTTTTCGCCCATCGGATTCAGGAGGGCCCGGTCGAGCACGGCGAAACCCTCCTCGGTGATAGTGGAGAGGGCGTGGCCGCTGGCCTTGACCCATAGGCGGTCCGCCGTCTTGTAGGACGTGTTGCCGCCGCCGGCGATCACGAACCTGTCGTCAGCGCCGTATTTGCGTGAGATGGCTATGAGAGCCTCGATTTCTTTCATTGTGCAGTGACGGTTTTGGTGATGAGTGCATCGCCCTCCTCACGGGTCTTCAGACCGGCTTGGTGAGCAGCCACGGTGCAGGCGCCGCGGTAGTTGATTTCCTTGAGGCGGTCGGACAGGTCCGCCGCGTCGCGGGTGCGGAGCTTGATCTGCTCGAGGGTCGGGGTGTTGTGCTCGGAACCGAAGGTGACGGTGAAACCCTCGTCCTCCAGGTAGCCGGCATAACGCTCCAGCACGGCGGTGGTGTTGCGCGTGGTGATGAACTCGACGGAGCGGAAGCCGCGCTTCTTGAGCGTGTCGGCGGCTTTCATCAGATCGCCCTCGAAGTCGGTGAAGCAACCCTTGGCGTCATCCGCGAGGAAGGGGTAGGTGGGGATGCCGCCGGCCGCCTCGATGATGCGCTGGACCGTCTCCATCGGCAGGAAGGCCTTGGGATCTTCGGGTACGAAAGCCGCGCCGCCCGCCTTGAGGAGGTTGCCGCGGATCTCGTTCTCGACGGCCGCCGCGTTGGCGGGGTCGCTCTTGAGGGGTTTGCCGAAGATCTGCTCGTAAAGGGCGCGCTTGCAGCCCTCGCAACCCGGACGGGCGTCCACGGCGAGGCGCAGGGCCTTGGCCAGATGGCGCTCGCGGATGGAGCCGCGGGTGAGCGTGTCGCGCACCTCGGCGAAGGAGATGTTGAATCCGGCCTTCACGGTGTCGAGGTGGGCATTGAGCTTCTGGCACATCGCTTCCACCTGGGCGTTGGACTCCGCCTTGACGGCGGCAAGCTGCTCCGCCTCCTTGCCCTTGAGGATCACGGGGTAGGCGAGGCCCTTGCCGCTGAGGTAGGTCCGTCCCGGGTTGTTGGGGTCGTTGACCCGCACGCCGGCGGCCTGGTCCTCTACGTTGAGGGAGATGAACTCGATGTTGAACAGGGGGAAGAGGTGGCGCTTGCCGCACTCCTCGCTCCATTCGCGATACCCGTCCATCGAGTAGAAATCGTTGATGCCGACCACCTTCACCCCCTCCTCAGCGGCCATGTCGAGGGCCTGACAGACCCCGTCGAAGGCGCTGAAGGAGTAGGGGGTGTGGAGATGGGCGTTGACGTCGAAGGTCTTCATACGCTAGACGCCTTTCTTGGCGCGGATGATGGCCTGCGCGTCGGTCTGGTTGCTCACGGGGACATAGTCCTTGAGCGGGACCATCTTCTCGTTGATCGCATCGAGGAACCACTCCGGCTGCGGGAAGAAGGCCTCTTCGAGCTCGTGGCACGGGGTAATCCAGTTGCGGGAACCGAGCACCACGGGGGCGGCGTCGAGCCAGTCGAACGCCATCGAGGTGATGTTGGCCGCGAGGTCGTTGAGGAAGGAGCCGCGGGCGGAAGCGTCGCCGGCGATGATGATGCGGCCGGTCTTCTTGACGGACTCGAGGACCTTGTCGTAGTTGAACGGCACCAGGGTGCGGGCGTCGATGACCTCGGCCTCCATGCCGTATTTCTCCTTGAGCATGTCGGCGGCCTTGAGGGCGCGGTAGAGCGTGGCACCGATGGTCAGGAAGGTGACGTCCTTGCCGACGCGCTTGACATCGGGCTCGCCAAGCGGAATCTCATAGTACTCGGCCGGCACGCCGCCCTCGTGGAACTGCTCGCCGATGCCGTAGAGCCGCTGGCTCTCGAAGAAGATGACCGGATCGGTGCCCTGCAGGGCGCTGTTCATCAAACCCTTGGCGTCGTACGGGGTGACCGGGAATACGACCTTCAGGCCCGGGATGTGGGTGCAGAGCGAGGTCCAGTCCTGGGAGTGCTGGGCGCCGTACTTGCTGCCCACGGACACGCGGACGACGACCGGCATCTTGAGGATGTTGCCGGACATCGCCTGCCACTTCGGGAGCTGGTTGAAGATCTCGTCGCCGCAGCAGCCGAGGAAGTCGCAGTACATGATCTCGGGGATCACGCGGCCGCCGCACATGGCGTAGCCGAGGGCGGTGCCGATGATGGCGGCCTCGGCGATCGGGGAGTTGAACAGGCGGTGGTACGGCAGGGCCTCGGTTAGGCCGCGGTACACGGCGAAGGCGCCGCCCCACTCGCGGTTCTCCTCACCGTAGGCGATCAGGGAGGCATCCTTGTAGAAGCGGTCCACGATGGCCTCGAACACACCGTCGCGGAAGTTGTACATCTTCATGCTGCTGACGGGCTTGCCGTTCTTGTCGACAAAGAAGCGCTCCTTGCCGGCGATCTGCTTGACGCGCGGATTCTCTTCCAGCGGCATCAGCACGTCGGGCTTGGCATCGCTCAGGGAGTCGACGCTCTGGTTGGAGAACATCATGTCGCCGAGCAGTTCGTTGTCCTTGACGAGGTCCATGCGCGGGGAAACCTTCTCGTCGATGGCGAGTTTGTAGCAGTCGAAGATGACCGCCTTCACCTCGGCCTGGATGGCGTCGAGGGCGGCCTGGTCGGCCACGCCGGCCTCGATGAGCTTCTTGCCGTAGGCGACGATGCAGTCCTCGGCCTCCCAGGCGGCGATCTCCTCCTTGGTACGGTAGGACGACTGGTCGCTCGGGGAGTGGCCGCTGTAGCGGTAGGTCACGACATCGAGCAGGGCCGGGCCTTCCTTCTTCTCGAGCAGGGCCTTCTTGCGGCGGAAGGCGTCGATGACGGCGAGGGGATCATAGCCGTTGACGCGCTCGGCGTGCCAGGCCTCCGGGTTGAAGCCGGCGCCCAGGCGGGCGGGGAAGTCATAACCCATGGTCTCGCCGCGGGTCTGGCCGCCCATTGCATACTGGTTGTCCATCACGTTGATGAGAACGGGCAGGCCGCCCTTCATATCGCCCTCCCAGAGGGTGTGGAACTGGTCCATGGAAGCGAAGGTCATACCTTCGAGGACCGGGCCGCGGGCCATGGCGCCGTCACCGAGGTTGGCGACGACGATGCCTTTCTTGCGGTTGACTTTCTTGTAGAGCGCGGCGCCCACGGCGATGGAGCCGGAGCCGCCCACGATGGCGTTGTTGGGATAGATGCCGAAGGGGGTGAAGAAGGTGTGCATCGATCCGCCCAGGCCCTTGTTGAAGCCGGTGGTGCGGGCGAAGATCTCGGCCATCGCACCGTAGAGCAGGAAGCGGATGCCCAGCTCCTTGGTCGTGCCCTGGAATCCGGTCTTGGCAACGGCGACGGTGGCGCCGTCCCAGAACTCGTTCATCACTTTCTCCAGCTCATCGTCCGGAAGGATCTGGATGGAGCGGAGGCCCTTGGCGAGGATCTCGCCGTGGGAACGGTGGGAACCGAAGATGAAGTCGTCGGTGGTCAGGTTGTAGGCCATGCCGACCGCGGCGGCCTCCTGGCCGGCGGAGAGGTGGGCGGGGCCCGGGTTGTTGTACTCCACGCCGTTGTAGCCGCCGGTGGTCTTGACGAGGTTGAGCATCGTCTCGAACTCGCGGATCACGAACATGTCGTGGTAGATGCGGAGGAGGTCGTCTTTGGTGAAGTTGCCTTCGCCGAGTTCATCCTTGATGGATTTGTTGTACTGCATCACGGGGATTTCGGGAAGCACGATCTTGTGCTCTTCCGGACGCAGGGTGACGTTGGGGTCGATGTAAAGAGATTTAGGCATATTGCAGGATTTTTGGATTATTTAAGTGAAAATGCGGTTTCTTTGATGATTTCGGCTACGGTCGGGTGCGGGAAGACGACCTCCTTGAGCTGCTCGAGGGTCATCTCGCCTTCGATGGCGATGCAGGCTGCGGCGATGATCTCGGAGCAGGGGTTGCCCAGCATGTGGACGCCCAGCACCTCGCGGTATTTCGAGCCGACGATGATCTTGCAGAGGCCCTCGCCGCCCTCGTTCTCGGCGACGAAACGGCCGGAGTAGGCCATCGGGAGCTTGACCACGGTGTAGTCAATGCCCTTGGCCTTGGCCTCGCTCTCGGTCAGGCCGACGCCGGCCACCTCCGGGTTGGTGTAGACCACGCCCGGGATGGCGTTGTAGCGCATCCGGTCGGGTTTGCCGAGGATGTTGTTGACGGCCACCTCGCCCTCGCGGGAAGCGGTGTGGGCGAGCATTGAGAAACCGGTCACGTCACCCGCAGCCCAGACACCCGGGATGTTGGTGCGCATCTTCTCGTCCACCTTGATGCCGACGGGACGGCCGGCTTTGTTCTCCACGTACGCCACGCCGAGCTTCTCCAGACCGAAACCCTGGAGATTGGCCCTGCGGCCCACGGACACGAGAATCTTGTCTCCGCTGACACGGCAGACCTGGCCCTTCGGGTCCTCGTAGACCACGGTGTTGCCCTCGATGGCGGTCACCTTGCAGCTCAGGCAGAAGTTGATGCCGCGCTTGGCATAGACGCCCTGGAGCATGGTGCTGATCTCGTCGTCGAGCGGACCGAGGATCTTGGGCAGCATCTCCACCACGGTCACCTTGGTGCCGAGGGTGCTGTAGAAAGCGGCGAACTCCATGCCGATCACGCCGCCGCCGATCACCACGAGCTCCTTCGGCTGCTCCTTGAGCGCGAGGATCTCCCGGTTGGTCACGATCACGTCGCCGGCTTCCTTGAGGCCCGGGAACGGAGGCACGACGGCCTCGGAGCCGG
>JAEEVG010000021.1 GCA_016290835.1 Bacteroidales bacterium
CCATCCAGAGCCAGGTGGAGCCGTCGGCGTAGGCCGGCCAGGGGTGTCCGATGACGACCCAGAGCAGCCCTGCGAGCAGGATGCCGGAGAAGACCATTCGGAAGAAGTTGGCGCTCATCGCACCGATGCGGCGGCTGGCCTCATTGGCGAACAGCGCGGTGGCCGTCCACAGGACAGCGACGAGCAGTGAAATAATTTCTCCCAGATATTGCATACAATACTAACGGAACCGCCGTCAAAATTACAAAAAATATGAGTATATTTGTTGAACTGACTGAAATCTAAAGCAAAATAGTAAACTATGTCCCTCGTAATGATCATTGAACTGCTGATCGTGCTGGCCGCCCTCTATGTCGGTTCCCGCTACGGCAGTCTCGCGCTCGGCGCCATTTCGGGTATCGGTCTCGCAATCCTCGTGTTCGGATTCGGGCTCAAGCCCGGCACCCCTCCGACCGATGTCATCTACATCATCATCGCCGCCGTGACCTGCGCGGGCACCCTGCAGGCCTCGGGCGGTATGGACTGGATGATCCAGGTCGCTGAACGGATGCTCCGCAAGCATCCCGACCACATTACCTTCCTGGGCCCCCTGACGACCTTCTTCCTGACCGTCCTGGTGGGCACCGGCCATGTGGTCTATACGATCATGCCGATCATCTGCGACATCGCCCTCAAGAAGAATATCCGGCCGGAGCGCCCCTGCGGCGTGGCCTCGATCGCTTCGCAGGTGGGTATCACCTGTTCGCCGATCGCCGCCGCCGTGGTGGCCTTCGTGACCATCTCCAACGCCAACGGTTATATGGTCTCGATCCCGCAGGTGCTGATGGTCACCATCCCGGCCTGCCTGATCGGACTGATTTGCGCCGCGGCCGCTTCCTACAAGCGCGGCAAGGATCTGGACAAGGATCCCGAATTCCTGAAGCGCAAAGCCGACCCGGAAATGTACAACTACATGTACGGCAGCAGCGCCACCACCCTCGACAAGGTGATCACCAAGGAGGCCAAGGCTTCCGTGTTCATCTTCCTGAGCGCCCTGCTGATCATCGTGCTCTTCGCATTCTGCCAGATGATCCACGTGACCAAGGGCGGGGAGAGCGTGACCCTCGCCGCTGCCCTGGGCATCCCCAAGATGAACATCATCATCCAGATCATCATGCTGACGGCCGCCGCCTGCAACATCATGTTCTGCAAAGCCCAGCCCAAGAAGGCCGTGGGCGGCGCCGTCTGGCAGTCCGGCATGGTGGCCGTGGTGGCCATCTACGGCATCGCCTGGCTGGCTGATACCTATTTCGGCAACTACCTCGACGAGATGAAGGTGATGCTCGCCGACCTCGTGACCAACTATCCCTGGTCGATCGCTTTCGTGTTCTTCCTCGTCTCCGTGCTGATCAACTCCCAGGGCGCCGTGGTCGTGGCCATGCTGCCCCTGGCCTACGAACTGGGCATCGCCGGCCCCGTCCTGCTGGGCGTGCTGCCGAGCGTGTACGGCTATTTCTTCATCCCGAACTATCCTTCGGACATCGCCACGGTCAACTTCGACCGCTCCGGTACGACGAAGATAGGCAAGTACCTGCTCAACCACAGCTTCATGATGCCGGGCCTGATCAGTGTCGTCGTCTCGACGGTCATCGGCTACCTCATCACGAGCGTGCTGTTCAGCGGCTATTTCGCCAGTTTCATCCAGTAGCTTATGAAGCGACGCAGTGTCGCCGCCTTGTTGATTTCCCTGTTGTCGGTGGCCGCTTGCAGCGGGCCGGTCCGGCAGCAGGGGAATTCCGTTTTTGTGCAGGTGCCGGAAGGCGAAGGCGGCCCTTCCGTTCAAGTGCGCCTGCAGTGGGTGGATGCGGGGATCGTACGCGTGAGCGCCACTCCGGAGCGCCGTTTCTCCCGGCGCCCGAGCCTGATGGTCGTCCCGCAGGCGGGATACCGCGATTTCACCCTTACGCAGACCCCGGGCTCGGTTGAAGTGGCCAGTCCTGCGCTGCGGGTGGTCGTGGACCGCGCGACGGGCGCCGTCCGCTTCCTGAATCCGGCGGGGGAGGAGATCCTGTCCGAACTGCCCGGAGGCCGGAGCTTCACGCCCGTGGAGGTGGAGGGCCGGCGCGCCTACAGCGTCCGCCAGGTTTGGGATTCGCCCGAGGACGAGTCCATCTACGGCCTGGGCCAGCAGCAGTCCCTGGAGTTCGACCACAAAGGCGGGGATGAGGAACTGTTCCAGTACAACACCAAGATATCCGTCCCTTTCATCTGGAGCACCCGCGGCTACGGAGTGCTCTGGGATAGCAATTCCCTCAGCCGCTACGGCAATCCCGCCCCCTGGCGGCAGCTGCACCGCGTCCTGAAGCTCTACGACAAGGACGGCACACCCGGAGCCCTGACGGGAACCTATGTCCCGCGCCGGGGCGAACCGCTGGTCCAGCGCGAAGACTCGCTCTATTATGAGAACGAGCAGATGGTGAAGTTGCTGCCGAAGATGCAGCTCAAGGGCGCGGATGTGACCTACGAAGGCTTCCTGGAGGCGCCCGAGACGGGTGAATACCGCTTCGTGCTTTATTATGCCGGCTCGCAGCGGGTCTGGATCGGCGGCGAGGAAGTGGTCACCGAGCGCTGGCGTCCGGCGTGGAATCCCAATTCCTACAAATTCTCCGTCCACCTGGAACAGGGCGTCCGTACCCCTGTCCGGATCAGCTGGAAGCCCGACGGGGGCGTGTCCTACCTGGGGCTGCGGGTGGCCGACCTGCGCAGCCGGGAGGAGCAGCAGCGGCTGTCGTTCTGGTCGGAAATGAATCCGGAGATTGATTATTATTTCATGGCGGGCGGCTCCGCCGACGAGATCATCGCGCACTACCGCCGCTTGACCGGCAAGGCGCAGGTGATGCCGCGCTGGGCCCTGGGCTTCTGGCAGAGCCGCGAGCGTTACAGTACGCAGGAGGAGCTGGTCTCCACCCTCGCGGAAATGCGCCGCCGCGGCATTCCCGTGGACAATATCGTCCAGGATTGGCAGTACTGGCTGCCGGACCAGTGGGGGAGCCATGCGTTCGATGCCGACCGCTATCCCGACCCGGAGGCGATGCTGGACAGCGTCCACGCCATGCACGGCCGCTTCATGATCAGCGTCTGGCCCAAATTCTACACCAATACGGATCATTACAAGGAACTTAAGGAGGCCGGTTATGCCTATGTCCACGCGGAACAGGACAGTCTCCGGGACTGGCTCGGCCATTTCCAATCTTTCTATGACGCTTACGCAGCGGGGGGCCGGAAGATGTTCTGGCGCCAGATGGACGAAAGCCTCTATACCCGCTTCGGACGCAAGATCGACGCCTGGTGGATGGACGCCAGCGAGCCGAATCTGCGGGACTGCCTGCCGATGGATTACTTCAAGTGGTTGCTCACGCCCACGGCGCTGGGCCCTTCCACGGAGTATCTCAATGCCTATGCGCTCGTCAACGCGCAGGCCATTTACGAGGGCCAGCGGAGCGTGGATCCCGACAAGCGGGTTTTCCTGCTGACGCGTAACGGCTTCGGCGGTCTGCAGCGCTATTCGACGGCCAGCTGGAGCGGCGACATCGGCACCACCTGGCTGGATATGCGTGCGCAGATGGCCGCCGGGCTCAATTACTCGATGAGCGGCATCCCGTTCTGGGGGATGGACATCGGCGGTTTCAGCGTGGAGGATCGTTTTGTCGCGGCCCAGAATGTCTTCAATGCGACCGGACGGGAGACGGAGGACCTGCGCGAGTGGCGCGAACTCCAGACCCGCTGGCATCAGTTCGGTACCTTCGTGCCGCTGTTCCGCGCCCACGGCCAGTGGCCGCCGCGCGAACTCTGGAATATCGCCCCGGAAGGATCTGAGACCTACGAGAGCATCCTGTATTATATGCGGCTCCGTTACCGTCTGATGCCCTATCTGTATTCCCTGGCGGGTGCGGTGCATTTCGAAGATGCGACGATCCTGCGCGGGCTTCCGATGGATTTCGCGCAGGATCCTGCCGTGTGCGGAATCGACGACCAGTGGATGTTCGGACCGGCGCTGATGCCCGCCCCCGTGAGCGAGTATGGCGCCCGCAGCCGCCGGGTGTATTTCCCGTCGGGGACCGACTGGTACGACTTCTACGACGGCAGCCGGATCCGGGGCGGTCAGGAACGTGAAGTGCCGGCTCCTTACGGCCGGATTCCGCTCTATGTGCGGGCGGGTTCCATCGTGCCCTTCGGGCCGGACATGCAGTGGTCGGACGAGAAACCCGCCGACCCGCTGCGCCTCTTCGTATACGCCGGGAAGGACGGCCGCTTCGATCTCTATGAGGACGAGAATGTCAATTACAACTACGAGAAGGGCTCGTTTGCGCGTATCCGCCTGGAATACGACGACGCATCCCGGACCCTGCGCATCTGCGATCGGGAGGGGGCCTTCCCGGGGATGCTCGCGCAGCGGACTTTCATCATCGTCCCCGTGACGGGAGAACGGACGGTCTGTTCGGGATCGGAAGCGGACGGGATCGTCGTCCGATATGAGGGGAAGGAGGTGATCGTCCGTCTGCAAGGGGCCTCATAGAGGCCCGGCGGCAGAGTTTTGCGTCCAAAGATAGGGTTTTTCGTTTTTTTGACTTATCTTTCGGCAATAAAACCAAATTGCCGTGAAGTTATTAACTCGTTTCCTGACTTTGATCTGCCTGTTCGTAGGTACTCTGGCATACGGACAGACAGACTCGCTCCGCTATACCGTCCGCGGCAGCGTCCGCGATGCTGCCAATGGTCGTGCGCTGGCCTATGTGGCCGTGACCCTTCCGGGGACCAACTACGCCACCGTCACCAACCAGGATGGCACCTTCGTCATCAAATCCGACACCCCGCCCCGTTTCGTCTCCTTCTCCCTGCTGGGCTACAAGGTCCAGACAGTCCCGGCCGACCGGGATCGGGAGATGCGGGTCAGCCTGACGCGCGGCGAATTCACGCTCGACCCGGCCCAGATCCTCAGCGGCGATCCGCTGACGATCCTGCGCGAGGCCATCTACAAGATCAACGAGAACTGCCCCGACCAGCCGGAACTCTTCGAGTGTTTCTACCGCGAGACGGCCCAGAAGCGCCAGCGCTTCATCTATGTCTCCGAGGCCGTGACCAAGATGTACAAGACCTCGTTCAAGTCGCTGTTCGGGCGTGACCGTACGCAGGTAATCAAAAGCCGCCTGCTGACCAGTCCGCGCCGTTCCGACACCCTTGCCATCAAGGTGATCGGAGGCCCTACGCAGGCTGTCGACCTGGATGTGGTGAAACGCCGCGCCATCATCCTGGATGAGTCCGAACTGGACGATTATATCCTTGAGATGCTCGAGCCGGCGATGATCGACGACCGCCGCCAGATCGTTATCAAGTTCACGCCCACACTGGTGTCGGACTATGCCCAGCAGCATGGGGTGGCCTATATCGATCAGGAAACCCTTGCTTTCACCCGCATTGAACTGGCGCTGGATATGTCCGATCCGGAGAAAGCCACGCGTGTGATGCTGGTCCGCAAACCGGCCGACATCCGCTTCAAGCCGAAGGAGATGACCCTGCTGCTCAACTATAAGCGGGAGGGCGACAAGAGCCGCCTCAGTTATGTGCGGACGGTGTTCCGCTTCAACTGCGACGCCCGCCGCCGTATTTGGAACACCGAGTTCACCGCCATTGCGGAGATGGTCGTGACCAACCGTTACGTCGGCGTGGACGCCCAGCCGATCGAGCGGGCGGAGAGTTTCCGCAGCAGCGATGCCCTGGCGGACAAGACGCAAGTTTATTCCGATCCGGATTTCTGGAAGGATTATAATATCATTGAACCGACTGAGAGTCTAGAGCATGCCCTGGGGCGTTTGAAGAAAGAAGAATGACAGAGAAAAAATTGCTGCTCGGCGATGAGGCCGTGGCACTGGGAGCATTGTACGCCGGCTTGTCCGGCGTCTATGCATATCCGGGCACCCCTTCGACCGAGATTACCGAATACATCCAGCAGAGCCCGCTCGCCCTCGAACGCGGGGTGCGGAGCCGCTGGTGCGCCAATGAGAAGACGGCAATGGAAGCCGCTCTCGGGATGTCTTATGCCGGCAAGCGTGCACTGGTGTGCATGAAACACGTGGGGATGAACGTCTGCGCGGATGCCTTCGTCAATGCCGCCGTGACAGGCGTCAAAGGCGGGCTGGTGGTCCTGGCGGCCGATGATCCCTCGATGCATTCCTCGCAGAACGAGCAGGATTCCCGTTTCTACGGCAAGTTTGCCATGGTGCCCATCTTGGAACCCGCTTCTCAGCAGGAAGCGTTCGACCTTACGGCCGAGGCTTTCCGGCTGTCGGAAGCGCTGCGCCTGCCGGTGCTGATGCGTCTGGTCACGCGCCTGGCGCATTCCCGCGCCGCGGTAGAAATCGGCCCCGTCCGGCCCCAGAATGCCCTGGATCCCGACGACGAGCGGACCCGCTGGGTCCTGCTGCCCGGCAATGCGCGGCGGCAGTATGCTTTGCTGATAGGCAAACAGGAGGAGATTGCCGCGCGAGCGGAGGAAGCGGGGTGCAATAGCTTGGAGATCCCTCGGCAGGCTCAAGATGACAAACGCGAGACTCAGGAGGGGCTGGGTGTGATCGCCGCGGGCATCGGCTACAACTATGTCCGGGAAATCCTCCCCGCCGGCGTGCCCGTCCTCAAGATTTCCCAATATCCCGTGCCGGCCGCCAAACTGCGGACGATCTCCACACAATGCAGCCGTCTGCTTGTGGTCGAGGACGGCCAGCCCTTTGTGGAGGAGCAGGTCCGCGGCCTGCTGGGCCCGGACTATCCAGTTCTGGGCCGCCTGACGGGGGCGCTGCCGCGTACGGGTGAATTGACCCCCGACTGCGTGGCCGCGGCCCTGGGCGCCGACTGCGCAAATGGCCTTCCGCCCGCTGTTCACCTCGCTCCGCGTCCGCCCCAGCTCTGCCAGGGCTGCGGCCATCGGGATGTCTATACCGCCCTGAACCGCGTCGCCGCCGAATTCCCCGGGGCGCGCATCTTCGGAGACATCGGCTGTTATACACTTGGCGCCCTGCCGCCGTGGCGCGCCATCGACAGCTGCGTGGATATGGGCGCCTCCATCACGATGGCCAAGGGAGCGGCCGACGCCGGCCTTCGGCCCGCCATCGCCGTGATCGGCGACTCGACTTTTACGCATTCCGGGATGACCGGCCTGCTGGACGCGGTAAATGACCGCTCCGCCATCACCGTGATCATCAGCGACAACCTCACGACGGCGATGACCGGCGGACAGGACTCCGCCGGCACGCACAAATTCGAGGCCATCTGCCTGGCGCTCGGCGTCGAGCGGGAGCACCTCCACGTGGTGGAGCCTCTGCCGAAGAATATGGACGAGATCACCCGCATACTCCGGGAGGAGATTGCCTATGAAGGCGTTTCCGTGATCATCCCGCAGCGCGAATGCATGCAGACCCTTTCCCGTAAACTCCGTCAGAAAAAGCAAGCGAAATGAAAATCGACCTCAAACTCTGCGGTGTCGGGGGACAGGGTATCCTCACCATCGCTACCGTTCTCGGTGAAGCCGCGACTGCGGCCGGACTGCAGCTCAAGCAGGCCGAAGTGCACGGGATGAGCCAGCGCGGCGGAGATGTCCAGAGCGACCTGCGCCTGTCCACGGAACCCATCTGGAGCGACCTGATCCCGCTGGGCGGGGCAGACCTGATCGTCTCGATGGAGCCGATGGAGGCGCTTCGCTATCTGCCGTATCTGCGGGCCGACGGAGCGGTCGTGACCGCTTCCAGGCCGCTGGTCAACATCCCCGATTATCCCGACGAGGCGGCGCTGCTCGCCGAGCTTGATTCGCTCCCGAAAGTGGTGCGGCTCGATATCGAACAGGTCGCCCGCGACAGCGGTGTACCCCGGAGCGCCAATATGGTCCTGCTTGGGATGGCCGCCCCTTATATCCCGCTCCTGGAGCCGGACAGCCTGCGCGCGGCCATCAGCCGCATTTTCTCCCGCAAGGGCGAGAGCATCGTGCAGGCCAATCTTCAGGCCTTCGACCTGGGCCTGGAGCACAGTATGAAGTTAGTTAGTCAGTAGTGTAAATATGATTTGGAATCCCACCAAAGAGTGCATGAGCCGCGAGCAGATGCGAGAATTGCAGGGCAAGCGGCTGCGCAAGATTGTGGAGTATGTCTACCACAATGTCCCGTTCTATCGCCACAAACTCCAGGAGATGGACCTTTCCCCGAGCGATATCCGCACGATTGATGATATCGTGAAGCTTCCCTTTACGACCAAGAAGGATCTCCGGGACAATTATCCCTTCGGCCTGCAGGCCGCTCCGCAGAGCGAAATCATCCGCATCCACGCCTCGTCCGGCACCACCGGCAATCCTACCATCGTCGGTTATACCCGCAAGGACATCAGCGTCTGGAGCGAGTGCATGGCGCGCTGCCTGACCGCCTATGGCGTCGGCCGCGAGGACACCTTCTCCGTTTCCTATGGCTACGGCCTGTTCACTGGCGGCCTGGGTGCCCACAATGGCGTGGAGATGGTAGGTGCGGCGGTCGTGCCTGCCTCCACCGGCAACACCGAGAAGCACGCCCGGCTGATCCGGGACCTCGGCATCACGGGCATCGCCTGCACCCCGTCGTATGCCCTCTACCTCGCAGAGACGATGGAACAGATCGGGATCACCAAGGACCAGATCAACCTGCGGGTCGGTGCGTTCGGCGCCGAACCCTGGACGGAGAATATGCGCACGGAGATCCAGGACCGCCTGGGCCTCAAGGGCTACAACTTGTATGGCCTGAGCGAGATCATGGGTCCGAGCGTCAGCTATGAATGCGAGGAGCAGAACGGCTCGCACATCAACGAAGACCATTTCTTCCCCGAGGTCATCGATCCCGTGACCCTGGAGCCCCTGCCGCTCGGGCAGACGGGCGAACTCGTGTTCACGACCCTCACCAAGGAGGGGATGCCCGTGCTGCGCTACCGTACGCGCGACCTTTGCGCGCTGCTGCCCGGCGAGTGCCCTTGCGGGCGCACCAATGTCCGGATGAGCCCCATCTACGGCCGCAGCGACGACATGCTCATCATCCGCGGCATCAACATCTTCCCGTCCCAGGTGGAGAGCGTGGTGCTCACGATGCCGGAGATCGCCCCGCGCTACCTGCTGGTCGTGGACCGCATCAACAACCTCGACACCCTGCAGGTCCAGGTGGAGCTCCGTCAGGATTACTTCAACGCTACGCTCGACACGCCGGCGGCCATCGACGAGCTCTCCAAGCGGCTCGCCGCCAAGCTCCGCAGCGTGCTCAGCATCGGCGTCAAGGTGCAGCTCAAAGCGCCCGGCACCATCGAGCGCAGTCAGGGCAAGAGCACCCGCGTCATCGACAATCGCAAACTCTATTGACACTGAATATTATGACCATCAGACAATTATCAATCTTCATCGAGAACCGGCCCGGATCCCTGCAGAAGGTGCTCGAGCATCTGAAGCAGTCCCGCATCCAGATCATTGCCTGCACGATCGCCGACACGGCGGAGTACGGCCTCTTCCGGCTGATCTGCAGCGAGCCCGTCCGTGCCTGCGCCGAACTCAAGCAGTACGGGGTGGCCGTCGCCATCTCGGACGTCTTCGCCATCGAGATGAACAATCAGCCCGGCGGCGCCGCCGATGTCGTGGGCATCATCAGCGGTGCCGGTGTCAGCATTACCTATATGTATGCCTTCCTGCTCGACGGCCGCGGCATCCTGATTTTCCGGACCGATCAGGTCGCAGCGGCCGAGGCGGCCATCGGCGGCCACGGACTGCGCTCCCTGTCGGAGAATGATTTACCCGTAAATGCATAATACAATGAAAACCAAGATCGTTTTTTGTGCGCTGGCCTCACTTCTCCTCCTGGCCGGCTGCACCGGCTCCCAGCCTGCTGTGACCTCACTGGACGAACTCTTCGCAACCCGCCGGAGCATCCGTGCCTACGAACCCGGCCGGACCATTTCCGAGGCGCAGGTGCGCGAACTCCTGACCGCTGCGCAGAACGCCCCTTCCTGGGCGAACCAGCAGCCCAGCAAGTTCTATGTGGCCCTGAGCCCGGAGAAGCACGACGCCGTCCTGGAGATGATCGGGGGCAACAAGGACCGGGTGGTCAACGCCTGCGCGTTCCTTGTCTGCACTTTCGAGAAAGGGAAGTCCGGATTCTTCCGCGGCAATCCCGCCAATGACGCCGGTGACTTCTGGGGCGCTTACGACAACGGCCTCAACAATGCATACCTGGTCCTGAAGGCCCGTGAGATGGGTTTCGACACCCTGATCATGGGTATGCGCGACGCCGAGCCGCTCCGCGCGCTCTTCTCCATTCCCGAGAACGAGGCCGTGATGGCCGTAATAGCCTTGGGCTACCGTGCCGAGGAGCCCCGGATGCCCGTTCATCGGCCGCTGGACGAGATCGTGAAGTTCTATTAACGGACGCTGCCGCCCGGTATGCCTAAACTTCGGAAATACGGTACCTGCTTCTTCGAGCAATACGCACAAATCGAACTTTCAAGCCTGCTGGGGAGCGAGTTCGATGACCTGCTCGGGCGCGACCGCCCCGATCTGCAGTCGAAGGAGAAGGGCCGGCTCGGCATCGAAGTGACCCGGGCGATGGAAGAGAGCCGCAAGGCTGCCACCCAGCTGCTCAAGGATGTGTCCGGAATCGCTCCCGCTGCCGAGCGCCGGGAGATGGAGCAGATCCTCGAATCGGGCTACGCCTATGGTCTCCGGGACGGCAAATATGTAGGTGTCAAGGAGTTGGAATACTGGACGCTGGCCCTTCCGCTGCGCAAGATCCTGGAGAGCAAGATCGCCAAGGTGGGCAGCGGCTTCTACGGCCATTTCGAGAAGATGGGCCTGTTCGTTTTCTGCAAGGACAACCTCACGGAGACGGATGCTGCCAAGACCTGCCGATATGTCCTGCGACTGCAGCGCGAGCAGGAGCTCCGCTACAATCGCCTCTACCTGGCCGACATCGACGAGCTCTTCGTCTGCAACCTCGACGAAGGACTCTCGTCCGATGCCCGCGTGCTGACCATTCCTGTCTCGCAGGCCCAGCGCCAAACCTTCTTCCTCCAGGCCGTCCGCCGACAGTTGGAGGGCTCGGCCTAGGCGCTCTCTTCGCCCGGTGCGTACATCGAAGGCTGCTCGTCCAGATGCTGGCGGGCGGCCTTTTCGATTTCTGACTCGAAGCCCGTCAGGGCGGCGAAGGGGGCGAACTGGGCGGCGCGGTCCTCCCGGGCCATCCGGGGGTGCCGCTGCGGATCCGGGTGGGGGAGATCGATGATGTCGTCGTAGCGGTGCTCGAAATCGCTCATGCCTTGTGCCCTCCGATTTGTTTGTTGCGTTCGCGCGCGGTGGCGCCGTCATCGAAATTCATTCCCTTGAGGATGGCGTTTTTGCCGAACTTCTTGCGGATGGCCAGGATGGCTTCCTGCCTGCTGCGTTCGCGGGTATCCTCTTCGACCGGCTCCTCAAAGAGGTCCAGCTGGACCGCTTCCACCTGCGACTCGGGCACGACGTGCGAGGCGACGACATAGATCCGCCGCACCAGCAGGGCCGGATCCGTGATGCGGTCGAACAGTTCCATCACCGCGTCCGTGATAATCCGCGTAGAGGAGGTCTGGCGGGGGAGGTTGACCGATCCGTGAGCTGGCTTGGGCACGGAACGGCCGTACCAGTCGGCGGCGACGGGCCCGCCGTAGCGGCTCCGGATGGCCGGGTCGCGCAGGGACTCGGTGTCGTAGCCGATGCTCAGGACCATCTGGTCCGTGACGAGTCCTTTGTCCACGAGGTCGAGCACGAGCTGGTCGGTCATCTCGCGCACCACCAGTTTGGCCTTCTTGAAGTTGTAAGGCTCGGTGAGCACCTGCCCGGTCGAGAGGCTGTTTGCAGCGGGCTTGTAGGCCTTGATGTCCGCCATCGTGCAGGGCTCCCAGCCCCAGGCGTGGTCGATGAGCAGTTCGGCGTTGACGCCGAAGAGTTTGTAAAGCAGGTCCTCGTTGCAGGGCTCCCAGGCTTTCCCCAGGGAGCAGCGCGCCACGTCGCCGAGGGTGTAGAGGCCCGCCTCTTCGAGCCGGGCGGCGATGCCCCTCCCGATGCGCCAGAAGTCCGTCAGGGGGCGGTGCGTCCAGTATTTGCGGCGGTAGGAGGCTTCGTCGAGTTCGGCGATGCGCACCCCGTCCGCATCGGCCGGGCTGTGCTTGGCCTCGATGTCCATCGCCACCTTGCAGAGGTAGAGGTTCGGACCGATCCCCGCCGTGGCCGTGATGCCGGTCTCGCGGAGCACCTCGCGGATCAGTTTGCGGGCGAGTTCGTGGGGCGTAAGGGCGTAGGTCCTGAGATAGGCGGTGGCGTCGATGAAGACCTCGTCGATGGAATAGACGTGGATGTCTTCCGGGGCGATGTAGCGCAGGTAGATTCCATAGATGCGCCGGCTTACCTCGATGTAGTGGGCCATCCGCGGCGGGGCGACGATGTAGTCCAGTTCCAGAGATGGGTCGGCGAGCAGGGCGGCGTGTTCGTGGGATTTGCCCCGAAAACGCCTCCCGGGGGCTTCCCGGCGCCGCTTCGCATTGATTTTGGAGACCGCCTGGATCACTTCGAACAGGCGGGCCCGGCCGCCGATCCCGTAGGACTTCAGCGAAGGGGAGACCGCCAGGCAGATGGTCTTGTCCGTGCGCGTGGGATCCGCCACTACCAGATGCGTATCCAGGGCATCCAGTCCCCGGTCCACGCACTCCACGGAGGCATAAAAAGACTTCAAGTCGATGGCTATGTAGACGCGGTCTTTCACTATACAAAAATAGTAATTATCTTTGCATATAAGAACCACAAAAAGCCGTTAAAAATGATCAGAGTCGCCATTGTCGGATCCGGAAGGATCGTCCCCCAGATGCTCGAAGCCATGCAGACCGTTCCGGGCTATGAAGTCATCGCCATCTGTGGCCGCAGCCGCGAGAAGGCCGGCCGTTTCGGCATTCCCAACGTCTATACGGACTATGCTGAAATGCTCGCGCGCACGGACATCGACTTCGTCTATGTCGCCCTGCCCAATTCCCTGCATTTCGAGGCCGCCCGGCAAGCCCTGCTCGCCGGCAAGAATGTCTTGCTCGAGAAACCATTCACCTCGACCGTGGAGCAGGCCTGCACGCTCTTCGACCTGGCTGCGGAGCGGGGCCTGTGGATTTTCGAGGCCATTTCCAACATCCACCTGCCCAATTTCCACAAGGTAGAGGAACTGCTGCCGCTCATCGGTCCCGTACGCCTCGTACACGCCGATTACGACGAGCATTTCGGCCGTTATGACGAGTATCTCGCCGGCGCCCACATTCCCGTGTTCACGCAGGAGTATGAAGGCGGCGCCCTGCGCGACATCAACATCTACTGCCTGCACATCGTCCTGGCCCTCTACGGCCGTCCGGACAAAGTATTCTATGCCGCCAACGCCTGCGGGCGCAATGCCGTGGGAACGTCCGGGGCCGCCACGCTAGTCTATGACAGCGGCCTGGTGGCCGTGTGCACCGCTTCGATGGATTCCGAGGGGCCGCACGGCTTCTATTTCCAGGGAGAACGGGGTGCGCTGCGCGTTTACGGCCTGCCCAATTTCTTCACCAAGGTCGAACTCCTGCTGCCCGGCCAGGAGCCTCAGGTCTTCGAACTCAACCGCTATGAGCACCGGCTCTGCCACCAGTTGGAGGACTACCGCGACATATACCTGGCCGCCGACCGTGAGGCCGCAGCCCGTCTGCAGGCGCAGACCCTGCTCATCACCGAGACACTCGTCCGCTGCGAGGCCTCCCAGCCGCAGTAGGGGGATGCGGGGCCGCCGGGTCATCCTGCTTTTGCTTGCGCTCCTCTGCGGCTGCCGGGGGTGGACGCCCGGTGCGATGCTCCCGGATGACACTCCGCCTTTCCCTGCCGACAGTCTCGCGCCGGCTCCGGTGTTCGTGCCCGAATTCAACGCCGGACCCATCCCGCCAGCCGTCGAGGCGCGGATGCGGGGCGTTTCCTACCCGGAGGATGCCCGGATTCCGCTCTCCGAATTGCGTTACCTGCGCCTGTCGTATGTGGATTTCGACGGGGAGCCGCGGACGGGAGAGATGGTCTGCCACGAAGCGATCGCCGGGGATCTGCTCGAGATCTTCCAAGCCTTGTTCGAAGCACGCTATCCCATCCGGAGCATCCGCCTGATCGATGATTTCGGCGGCTCCGACGAGGCCTCCATGCTGGCGGACAATACTTCCTGCTTCAATTACCGCCCGCGGACGGGGCAGCGCCGCCTATCGACCCACGCGCTCGGCCGCGCTGTGGACATCAACCCCCTGGAGAACCCTTTCGTGGACCGGCAGGGACGCGTACAGCCCGCCGGAGCGGAGGCCTATGCCGATCGTAGCGTCGACTTCCCGCACAAAATCGACCGGGAAGACCTGTGCTGCCAGCTTTTCCGCGCACACGGCTTCGCCTGGGGCGGAGCCTGGCGGAGCGTGCAGGATTACCAGCATTTCGAAAAACCCTGAATTCCATTAAAAACCATATTATGCGAAAAACCGTTCTGTTCCTTCTTCCGCTGCTTTTTCTGGCAGCCTGTTCCCGCCCTGCGGGAGATCTCCGTCTGAATGAGCTGGAGTATTTCGAGCGCCAGGGCGTAAATGTCCTGGTGTACAGCAATACCTTCTCGGGCGGCTTCAACGACGAGAAGAATTCCGGTATCGAGGTGATCCACCACGGCGTGCGTACCATCCAGGGCGGCGCCATCCGCCTGTGCAACACCCCCGAGCAGTGGGATCTCGTGCCCCAGACTACTTCCCGCACGGTGGATCCTGACGCCGGCACGATCGAGGTCGCCTTGCGCTATCCCGACTACGATTTCGACTCCCGGCTCGTGGTAAGCACCGAAGGGCCGGCCTTCCGGATCGACGTCTATCTCGACAAGCCCCTGCCCGATGCACTGGTGGGGGAGGCCGGGCTCAACCTCGAGTTGCTGCCCTCCCAGTATTGGCATAAGGCCTATCTGATGGACGGCAAGCCCGAGCGTTTCCCGCGCTATTCTGCGAGTCTGACGACCACCCGTCCCAACGAAGAGAAAGTCCGGCAGTTCAAGGGCTACCGTACCTACGATGACCGGGGCACCGGCCGCTTCGTGGACCCGCTGCCGCTCTCCGTCGGCCATACCTTGCTGGCGGCGCCCGACGACCCCGAGCGCATGGTCAAGGTTTGTTCCGAGGATGCCGATCTGATGCTCTACGACGGCCGCATCCTGGCGCAGAACGGCTGGTTTGTGCTGCGCAGCCTGCTGCCTGCGGGCAAGACCGGCAAAGTGCTCAGCTGGACCGTCGAGCCCAACGCCGTGGACGGCTGGGTACGCGAGCCCAATGTGGGATTCTCGCAGGTCGGCTATCTGCCCTCGCAGCCCAAGGTGGCCGTGATCGAGCTGGACAAGCTTGACAAGCCCCGCGCCAAGGCCGAGGTCTTCCGGGTACGCGAGGACGGCGGGACCGAGCGTGTCTTCTCCGGCCCGGTCAAGTCCTGGGGCGATTATTTCAAGTATCACTACGCCAAATTCGACTTTTCCTCCGTGCAGGAACCGGGCGTCTATTTCCTGCGCTACGGGGACGTCCGCACCAACGACTTCATCATCGGCGAGGACGTATATGACCGCATCACCGACGCTACCAGCGATGTCTGGATCCCGATCCACATGAACCACATGACGGTCAACGAAGGCTATCGCATCTGGCACGGCGAGCCTTTCAAGGAAGGCTATCTGCAGGCGCCCGCCCATACCGATCACTTCGACCTTCACAGCCAGGGTGCCATCGATACCCGTTACAAAGGGCTCGAGTTGATCCCGGGACTCAATGTGGGCGGTTTCTTCGATGCCGGCGATTTCGATATCGAGACCGGCTCCAACATCAGCGTGGTGCAGAATCTCGTGTCCGACTGGGAGCGCTTCAAGCCGATGCGCGACGAGACTTTCGTCAGCGAGGAACAGCGCTATGTGGATCTTCATCGTCCGGATGGCGTACCCGATGTACTCCAGTATATCGAGCACGGCACCCTCAACCTGGTGGCCCAGGCCGAGAACATCGGCCATATGGCGCAGACCCTCTCCAATTCCGTGCTGGACAATTACCACCACCTCGGCGATGCCGCCGCCATCACGGACGGCCTGCATTACGACCCGCGTCTGAAGCCCTACCAGAAGTCTGCGGACGGCCGCTCCAGCGGCACCCCGGACGATATGTGGGCGTTCACGACCCGCAATCCCGGCCTGGACCTGCGGGCGGCTACGATGTTCGCCGCGGCGAGCCGGGCCCTGGCGGGCCACAACGACGACCTCTCCCGCCGGGCCCTCAAACAGTCCAAGCGCCTGATGGAGGAGGGGACCGCGCTGATGTCCCGCGGCCAGGGGGGCGCCCGCGGACAAGCCCGCGGTTTCGGGAACATGTCCACCAACCTCCAGCTCTACGTGTCTACGGGTGAGCGGCACTATCTCGACGACTTTGTCGCGCAGGTATGGCCGGCCCTGGACCGCAATGTGAATTCTTCGATTTCGGCGGCCCTCGATGCCGTCCCGTATATGGATGCGTCTTACCGGGAGCGCCTCCGCCCTTATGTGGAGGAATACAAACACTACCTGGACACCCTCGAACTGCAGAATCCTTACGGTGTGCCCATCGGCCTGGGCAACTGGGCGGGCAGCGGCAATGTGGTCAGCTACGGCACCACGGCCGCGACTGCCGGCAAGTATTTCCCGGACATCATCGGCCCCGAGTATGCCCTCCGGGCCGCCGGCTACTTGTTCGGCTGCCATCCGTACCACAATTATTCCCTGGTGGCCGCCGTCGGAGCCGCCCGGCCGAAAGAGGTCTTCTACGGCAACAACCGCGCGGATTTCTCTTTCATCCCCGGCAATGTGGCCCCGGGCCTGCTCTTCCGCCATCCGGACCATTTTGAGAACTACGACGACTGGCCCTTCCTCTGGGGACAGAATGAAGGCACCATCGCCGGTAATACCGGTTACCTGATTTTCGGGGCCGCGTTGCAGGATCTGATCGGCAAGTAGCCCACCATCAAGCCTTATGCAGACGGACGATTTGTCCGTCTGCATTTTTTTTTCTAATTTTGTTTGTTTTAGTTCCGATTGTGCGATGATAAAAACCCTCCACCGCATCCTCTTGTGGCCGATGCTGCTTCTTGCGTCCCTGCCCCTCGCGGCCCAGGATACTTTCGTGTTCTCGCCCCAGTGGTCCGCCCAGGCTCAGTTCGCCGGTTATTATGCGGCGCTGGAGAACGGCTTCTACCAGGAAGAGGGACTTGATGTCAAGATCGTTCACCCCAATACGGTCCGGGACCTCGAGCTGCTGCTCACGGAAGGAGCTTCGGATGCTACGACCCTGCCTTTGATGCAGGCCCTCGTGCTTGTGGATCAGGGTATCCAACTGGTCAACATCCTCCAGACCTCGATGAACAATGCGACGGTCATCGTCTCGCGCCGGGGCAAGAATCCGCTGGACCAGCACGGCGCCCGGGTCGGTACGTGGCAGGCCGGTTTCGACCAGATCGCCATCTGCGTGAACAAGATCCTGGGCCTGAACTATGAGTGGGTGCCGTTTGCGGCGAATGTCAACCTCTTCATATCCGGGGCGCTCGATGCCACGTTGGCGATGAGTTACAATGAGTACAATCTCCTGCTCCAGGCCGGCGCCGAGATCCACGAAGAGAACGTGTACCGTTTCAGCGAGCACGGCTACAACATCCAGGACGACGGTGTGTATATGACGCTCGAGGCCTACCGCAAGGATCCGGACCGCGCCGAACGCTTCGCCCGCGCGAGCCGCCGCGGCTGGGAATGGGCCGCGGAGCATCCCGAAGAGACCCTCGACCTCGTGATGGAATATGTGGAGCGGAACCATATCGCCACCAATCGTGTCCTTCAACAGCTGATGCTGGAGGAGATTCTCAATCTGCAAGTGGACGCCCGCACGGGACAGCGCGAATTCCGCCTGGTCCCCGAAATGGTCCGTATGGCCACCGGCCTTATGATGGAGGCGGATTTGATTTCCTCTCCGATTGGATATTATGACCTGATTGCCCGATGAAAGCCCTGTTCGACAGAATCCGCCATTCCTTGTCCGCCCGTCTGGGCATCTGGATCGCCATCTTTGCTGCAGTGATCTTCATGCTGGCTCTCGGTTATATGTTCGTCGAGGCCCGGCGTGCCGTCAACCGCGAGGTCGTCAACCGTGCCACCCAGGTGCTTGACAATACCGTGCTCCGGGTCAATTCCATCCTGGATGACGTCACGATCGCGGCCGATAACCTCGACTGGCTGGTGTACCGCAATCTGGACAATCCGGAGGCGATGTTCGACCTGGCCCGCAACGAATTGCTCAACAACCCCGTCCTCAACGGTTGCTCGATTGCTTTCGAACCCTACTATTTCAAGGAGAAGGGTGAGTATTTTTCGGCCTATGCCGGCTATGAGGATGGTTCGGTTGCCACCGAACAGGAGGGGAACGAAGGTTACCAGTATTTCTACATGGACTGGTATCTCCAGCCCAAACTGCTGAACCAGCCCTGCTGGACGGAACCTTATATCGATGTGGACATCACCGACGATACCTACAATACCATCACCTCCTACTGCAAGCCGCTGACTGCGTTTGACGGAAGTTTCGCAGGCGTCGTCTCCGTGGACATCTCCCTGTCCTGGCTTTCGGAGATGATCTCCTCCGTGAAGCCTTATCCGAATTCGTACAGCATCATGGTCGGCCGGGGCGGAGCCTACCTGGTCCATCCCGATACGACCAAACTGCTCTACCAGACCATTTTTACCGATACGCTCCTGAAACCCGACCCCGACATCACCGCGCTGGGCCATGCCATGCTGAACGGGGAGAGCGGGATGAAGCAGATGAGAATCAACGGCACGGACAATTTTGTTTTCTATGAGCCGGTCAAGGAAACGGGCTGGAGCGTGGCCATCGTCTGCCCCCAGCGGGATATTTTCGGCGGCTACAACCGCCTGCGCCGCATCGTTTGGGCGATCGCCCTCTTCGGCGTGTTGCTGCTGCTCTTCGTCACCCGCAGGGTGATTGCCAGCGAGCTGGAACCGCTCAAACGGCTAGCGCGGCAGGCAGATCTCATTTCGGCCGGTGATTTCGAGGGGACTCTGCCCGAAGTCAAGTCGCCAGACGAGATCGGCCAGCTGACGAGTTCGTTCGGCCACATGCAGCATTCTTTGGTCAGTTATATCGATGAACTGACGCGTTCGACGGCTAACCGCGAGCGGATCGAAGGCGAGTTGCGCATCGCCCGGAATATCCAGATGGCGATGGTCCCGAGCGTGTTCCCGCCTTTCCCGGAGCGGAAGGACATCGACTTGTTTGCCGCCATGACCCCGGCCAAGGAGGTCGGCGGAGACTTCTACGACTACTTTATCCTCAAGAATAAACTCTATTTCTGCATCGCCGACGTGAGCGGGAAGGGCATCCCCGGCAGTTTGCTCATGGCCGTGTCGAAGAATCTCTTCCGCGTGGTCGCCCAGCCGGGACTCCTGCCTGCGCAGATCGCCCGTCAGATCAACGAGACCGTCGCCCCCGAAAACGAGCAGATGATGTTCGTGACGATGTTCATCGGTCGGGTCGATCTGACGACTGGGCGGTTGGATTATTGCAACTGTGGCCACAACCCGCCCGTGATCATGATTGAAGGGAAGTCCCATTTCCTGGATGTCAAGCCCAACACGCCCCTGGGCGTGTGTGCGGAATGGGTGTTTGAGGGCGAATACATCGAAGACATCCGCCATCAGCCCATCCTCTTCTACACGGACGGACTCAACGAGGCGGAGAACATCCATCACGAACAATTCGGCAACGACCGCATGCTCGCGGTCGTGGATTCCGCACCTTTCAGTTCCGCCCAGGAGTTGGTCGAGCGCCTGACCGGGGCCGTTGCCACTTTCGTGGACGGAGCCGAGGCCAGCGATGATCTCACCCTGCTCTGCCTGAAGATAGACTGACGCGCCTATGTTGAGCCTGCAAGCCTTTAATCTCTTTCTGATCGTGATGGTCGTCCTGGCCGTTGCGGTCTTTGTGGGTCTTTTCTTCGTGGACGCCGGTTACGGCAAGTTCTACCAGCCCAAGTGGGGACCCTCCGTGGACAACCGGATCGGGTGGATGTTGATGGAAGCCCCGGTTTTCGTGGCGATGCTCTTGCTCTGGTGGTTTTCCGACCGTCGGAGCGATTCGGTCCGCGTGGTTTTCCTGCTGCTGTTCGAACTGCACTACTTCCACCGTTCCTTCCTCTTCCCATGGCTGATCCGGGGCCGCGGAAGGATGCCGCTCAGCATCATCCTGATGGGTGCGCTCTTCAATACGCTCAATGCCCTGATGCAAGGCGGCTGGATTTTCTATTTCTCCCCGGCCGATTATTACGGGGAGAACTGGCTGACTGGTCTTCCGTTCCTGCTGGGGACGGCCGTCTTCTTCATCGGGATGGCCATCAATATCCGCTCCGACTCCATCATCCGGCATCTGCGTGCACCCGGCGATACGGCACATTACCTGCCCCGCGGCGGGATGTTCCGCTATGTGGCGAGTGCCAATTATTTCGGTGAACTCGTCGAGTGGACGGGCTTCGCCATCCTGACCTGGTCCTGGGCCGGCGCCGTCTTCGCCCTGTGGACCTTCGCCAACCTCGCGCCCCGTGCCGCCCGCATCCACCAGTACTACGCACAGGAGTTTCCGGATGAATTCGACCCCCGCAAAGTCCGGCGCATCATTCCTTTTATTTTCTGAGCAGATGAGCGACATCGTATCTCCCATTTTTACCCCGGTTCGCATCGGCCCCGTGACCCTGCGCAACCGGGTCATCCGTTCTGCGGCTTTCGAGAACATGGCCTACGGCAACCGCCCTTCACAGGATTTGAAGGACTACCACGTGGCCGTCTCGCGCGGCGGGGTTGGGATGACCACGCTGGCCTACGCTTCCGTGAACCGGAGCGGCCTCTCTTTCGACGGGCAGCTCTGGATGCGCGAGGAGATCGTGCCTGCGCTCCGGGAGATTACGGACGCCATCCACGAACAGGGGGCCAAGGCATCCATCCAGCTCGGCCATTGCGGCAATATGACGCACCGCAGCACCTGCGGCTGCACCCCCGTCGGCGCCTCCGGCGGCTTCAACCTCTATTCTCCGACCTTTGCCCGCACCCTGCGCGAAGATGAGATTGAGGCCCTGGTCGAGGACTTCGGCCACGCCGTCGCGCTGGCCCGTCAGGCGGGATTCGACTGCGTGGAGATCCACGCCGGCCACGGCTACCTGATCAGCCAGTTCCTCTCGCCCTATACCAACCGGCGCCGAGACCGCTTCGGCGGCTCGCTCCAGAATCGGATGCGTTTCATGCAGATGGTCATCCGCCGGGTGATGGAGGAGGCCGGGGACGACATCGGCGTGGTCGTGAAGATGAATATGCACGACGGATTCCGCCGCGGAATGCAGCGGGAAGAGTGCCTGGAGGTGGCCCGCGAACTGGAACGGCTCGGGGTCCACGCCCTCGTACTCTCCGCCGGCTTCGTGAGCAAGGCCCCGATGGAAGTGATGCGCGGAGCGATGCCCCTCAGGACGCTCGCATACTATATGGATATGCGTAAGTTCTGGTGGCTCAAGGCGATGCTACACCTTTGCGGACGTCTTGTCATCCCCACGGTGCCGTACCGCGATGCCTATTTCCTCGAGGATGCCAAGGCGTTTCGGGCGGCCGTCAAACTGCCGCTCATCTATGTCGGCGGGATGGTCTCTCGCGCTTCGATGGAGGAAGTCCTCGCAGCGGGCTTCGATGCCGTCCAGATGGCCCGCGCGCTGATCCGTGATACGGATTTCATCAACAAACTCCGCTGCGGCGCGGTGGAGCGCAGCGAATGCCGCCATTCGAATTACTGCATCGGCCGGATGTACACGCTGGAGATGCGTTGCAATCATTGTACGGAAGGAATTCCGCCGGCCCTGCGCCGCGAAATCGAAAAAGCGGAGGCGCGATGGTCGCACTGATCACCGGCGGCAGTTCCGGGATGGGCCTGGAATATGCCCGCGCTCTAGCCGGGCGCGGCTATGACCTGGTGCTGGTCAGCAACCGGGAAGAGGAGCTCTCAAGCGCATCCGCCGAACTGTCAGCCACGGTCTCCGTGCGCACCCGCTTCCAGGACCTTGCCGTCCCGGATGCCGCCGATGCACTCTTCGCCTGGTGCCGCGACGAGGGCATCCTCCCGGATGTGTTGATCAACAACGCCGGGATGTTCTTCTTCAAGGAATTGCAGCCGGAAGACCTGGAACGGGTCCAGGCCATGCTGAATCTGCACATCCTTACGGTCACCCGCATGACCCTGCTGTTCGGCTGGGCGATGAAAGAGCGGGGGAGCGGCTACATCCTCAATGTCTCTTCGATGGCCGCGCGACTGCCCGAGCCGGGCATCACGATCTACTCCGCCACCAAGGCTTATCTGCGGAGTTTCGGCCGTTCGTATTCATTTGAACTCAAGCCTTACGGGGTGGGCCTGACCACGGTCTGTCCCGCCGCCATCGCGACGCCGCTCTACCGCTTGAACCCCAAGTGGATGCGTCTCGGGGTGCGAGTGGGGCTCATCCGCACCCCGCAGTGGCTGGTCCGCCGTGCGCTTCGTGCGATGTTCCGCGGCCGCCGCTTGGTGAGCCCCGGTCTGATGAATATCTGGCTCCCGGCCCTGATCGCCGCCCTGCCGGGACCCTTGATCGCCCAATTATGGAAAAAATTCAAATAAGTCTGCTGCTCGCGTTCGCAGTCTGCCTGCCGCTCTCCGCCCAGCGCATCGAGACCGTCCCGTTCGGGGATTTCGAGCATTGGACCGTCCGGCATATCAAGGAGTCCGCCCTGATCGGCGGGGAAGTCAAAAACCTATATGTCCTAGGGCCCGACGAAGTCATCGAGGGAAATCGGATCTATGATTATTCCCGCACGCCCTGGGCCTCCTCCAATGCCTATGCACGAGTCTCCGGGGTGACCAAGACCAGTGTCTCGGTGGAGCCGGACGAGGGCCCGAGCGGCCGCTGCGCCCGCCTATCCACCGTATTCGCCTCCTGCAAGGTGGCGGGCCTGGTGGAAATCCAGGTGCTGGCCACGGGTTCGCTCTACTGGGGCAAGATGCTGGAGCCGATCACTGGCGTGAAAGACCCGTATGCCAATATGGACTGGGGTATACCCTTCACGGACCGTCCTGCGGCCGTGCTGCTGGATTACAAGGCCGTCCTGCCCGCAACGGGTACGCTGGTGCGGGGGACGACCTTCCGTAAGACCGAATTCCCCGGAGAGGACCCCTGCCAGGTGATGCTTCTGCTGCAGCGCCGCTGGGAGGAGCCCGACGGGAGCATTCACGCGGAACGGGTGGGGACGGCTTTCTGGCGCATCGGAAGCAGTTCGGACGGCTGGGTCCGGAATCGCCGGATTCCGGTCTGGTACGGCGACGCCCGCAGCCAGCCCGGCTACCGCTCCTATATGGACCTCGTAGGCGGGGAGAAAACCCTATATGCCGTCAACAGCCGGGGAAAATGCGTCCCTGTCCGGGAAGAGGGTTGGGCGGCGCCCGATACCCCCTGCACCCACGCGGTGCTGCACATTTCTTCCGGCAGCCGGGGCGGTTTCATCGGCGCGCCGGGCAACACCTTGTGGGTGGATAATCTGCGTCTCGAATATGCCAGGTAAGATCATCGTCACGGGCGCCTCCGGCGCCATGGGTGCGGCTGCCGTCCGCGCGCTTGCTTCACAGGGGAAGCCCGTTATGATGGCTTGCCGTAACCTCGAAAAAGCCACCCGCGTACGCGATGAAATCCTGGCATCCCAACGCGGGGCGGACCTGGAAATCCGCCACCTGGACCTCTCCTCGATGGATTCTGTGCGTGCTTTTGCGGCCGGGCTCGAGGGGGAACGGATCTCGGCCCTGTTCAACAACGCCGGTGTGATCAGCCGCCGCTACGAGCTGACCCAGGACGGTCTGGAGCATACCTTTGCCGTCAATTATTTCGGCCCGGTCTTGCTTACGCGCCTCCTGCTGTCCCAGATGGAGCCCTGCGCCCACCTGGTCAACATGGTCTCGCTGACCTGCCGCTTCGCCCGGCTGTCCGTAGAGTCCCTGCAGCCCGCACCGGGGGATTTCTCCCAGCTGGGTACCTACGCCTGCGCCAAGCTGGCTCTGGTTCATTTCTCGCTGGAACTGGCCCGGCGCCGGAGCGATCTGCTGCTCAACCTCGCCGACCCCGGGATCGTCAATTCGAATATGATTTCGATGGGACGCTGGTTCGACCCGCTTGCAGATGTGCTTTTCCGCCCCTTGTGCAAAACTCCGGAGCAGGGCGTCCGGCCGGCCCTTGCGGCACTCTCATCGGATACCCGGCTCCAATACTACATCGGGAAGCGCACATTGGCACTTCCCGGACGATACGACGATCCGATACTGGAACTCCGGCTGTGGGAGGAAACGGACCGTATTCTTTTCGGAGAAAAAAACTAGAGTTCCTCGTCTTCGAGCCCGGGCTTCCGCTCCCGGTCCTTGAGTTTGCGGACCGGATCGCAGGTCAGGCCGATACCCAGTTTGTTGAAGGTCTTGCGGTCCACCTCGCTCAGCATCACGGTCGAGTGGACCTGCGCGCCCTTGAGACTGGGCAGCGCGGCCAGGGCCAGCTGGCAGTTCTCGTCCAGCAGGCTCATCATCGAGATGGTCACCAGCACCTCGTCGGTGTGCAGGCGCGGATTGCGGCCGTGCAGGTAGGTCACTTTCGTCTTCTGGATCGGCGCAATCATCGTCTGGGGGATCAACTTGACATTGTGGGCGATGCCGGCCTGATGCTTCAAGGCATTGAGCAGCAGGGCGGCGCTGGGACCGAGCAGGGGAGAGGTCTCCGCCGTGAGGATGGTGCCGTCGCCGAGTTCGATCGCGGCCGTGGCCACGCCCGAGGCGTCCAGGCGCTCCTTAGCCGCTACCGTGGTCTTGCGATAGGCCGTGGAGATCTTGGCTTTCTTCATCAAGAGGGCGATCTTGTTGACCTCGGCTTCCGTGGCTTTTCCGTCGGCGAAATTGCAGAGGGCGGTGTAGTAGCGCCGGATGATCTCCTGGAGGGCGGCTTCTCGGCAGACTTCATCGTTGCAGATGCACGAGCCGATCATATTGACACCCATATCGGTCGGTGACTTGTAGGGGGAGGCCCCGTAGATGTCGTCGAACAGGGCGTTCATCACCGGGAAGATCTCCACGTCGCGGTTGTAGTTGACCGCCGTCTCCCCATAGGCTTCCAGGTGGAAGGGATCGATCATGTTGACGTCGTCCAAGTCGGCCGTGGCGGCCTCGTAGGCCATGTTGACGGGATGGTTCAGCGGAAGGCTCCAGACCGGGAAGGTCTCGAACTTGGCGTAGCCGGCCTTGATGCCCCGCTTGTTCTCCTGGTAAAGCTGGCTCAGGCAGACGGCCATCTTGCCGCTGCCGGGGCCCGGAGCGGTGACGACCACGAGGGGCCGGGTCGTCTCGACATAGTCGTTCTTGCCGAAACCCTCGTCGGAGTCGATCAGGGCCACGTTGTGGGGATAGCCCTCGATGGTGATGTGGTAATAGACCCGGATGCCCATCCCCTCCAGGCGTTTGCGGTATGCATCGGCGCTGGCCTGGCCGTTGTAGTGGGTGACGACGACACTGTTGACGCTGAAGCCGCGTTCCATGAATTCATCGCGCAGGCGCAGCACGTCCACGTCGTAGGTGATGCCCAGGTCGTTGCGGACTTTGTTCTTCTCGATGTCCACGGCGCTGATCACGATGACGATTTCCAGGTCGTCCTTCAACTGTGTCAGCATCTTGAACTTGCTGTCCGGTTCGAAGCCCGGCAGTACGCGGCTGGCATGGTAGTCGTCGAAGAGTTTGCCGCCGAACTCCATGTACAGTTTGTCGCCGAATTTGGCGATGCGCTCCTTGATGTGTTCCGATTGGATTTTGAGATACTTCTCGTTGTCGAACCCGTATTGCATAGTGATCATCGTTTTTTGCATACGGGTTACAAAATTACGGCTTTTGCCGCAATTTTGCAAGATGCCCGTGGGGCTATTCCCGGTAATCGGAGGCTAGATGCCGGAGTTGCTGTCCGCGTAGCGTTTGATCTCCGCCTGCTTGCGGTCGACTTCGATCTTGGCGGCCAGCCGGAGGGCCTTCAGGTTCTCCAGCGAAGCCTCGGCTTCCTTGTAGGCGGCTTCGATCGCGTCGAGTTTCTCCTGGGCCTCAGCGAGTTTCGCCTGGGCCGAGGCAAGGCTCTCGGCCTTCTTCTCCGTCTTGCCCCCTTTGGCGACAGCCGCATCGTAGTCGGCTTGTTTGGCATCAGCCGTTTCTTTGGCTGTCTTGACCTTGGCGGCCTGTTTGTCCTTCTTCTCCGGATAGTCGTCGATGGTCTTGTTCGCGTCCTTGAGGTTCTTGTCGGCTTTCTTGAGCTGATCTTTGAAATAGGCGAGTTCCGTGCCCCGGAACCAGTCGCGATAGCGGACCCAGGCGTGCAGCCATACCTTGGCGATACTTTCCACGGCATCGGCGAGGATGACCTTGCTGTATTCGAAGAAATGCTCCTTGAAGGCTTCGGATTCCATATACAGGGCCTTCGAAATCTCGGAGGGTGCGTGGTCGGCCGGGACGAGCCGGTAGGCCATCAGGTAGGAATACTGCGAGATGCCGCTCATATAGTCCCAGGTGTTGCCGCAGCCGGCGCCCCAGCTCCAAATGAATTGGCGCTTCCGCAGTTCGTCCTCCACATATTGCATCAGTTCGCTGAACGTCTCCTGTTTGAGGGGATAACCCTGGGGATCGTAGAAGAAGCGCTCATTGTCCTCGTCTATGTAGTAGGAGGAGCGCACCTGCTGGTCCCAGACATCCTCGATGAAACCGTGGACTTCATTGTCGTTGTAGAACGAGCGGGCGTCGCAGTGCAGGGGCATGTGCGCATCCGCGATGTAGTGGGACAGGATGAAGAAGCGCATCGCGATGTGGTTGTTGGAGGGCACGATGGGGGAGCCGTCGTTCTCCATCGTCAGGATCTTGAACGAGTCGATCAGGCTTTCGGTGAAAGACTCGCAGCGGTCGCAGATGTTGTGGCGCTTGTTGAGGAGGAACGGTTTTCCGTACATGTCGGACTTCAGGCCATACTGATATAGCTGCAGGGTCGGGGGCATCACCCGGAAGGACACCGTCGTTCCTTCCGGAGCGCTCGTGTCCGGCTCGTACTTGACGATGTGGCTGGTGGACATGTCCTTGAACACGGAATCCGGGTACCAGGCACCGGAGAGAACGAAATCCCGGTAGTTTTTGAACCAGGTGATGAGGGCTTTGGCATCGTCTTGCTGACGGGCGGGTATTTTAGCCGTCTCGATGCGTTTCATGGCCATCATGGCCAGCCAGGCGTGGGTGTACTTCTTCATATTGTTGTGAATTAGGGGCTTTTCTCGGGTCAGAACAAATATAAAAAATAAGTGTTATCTTTCAAATAATTTCCTATATTTGTAACCGTTAGTTAGGCTGAATGCGTCAGATAGGCGCAGATTGACTTGACGCAAAGCGCGCATATTTTTGTTTTATCTTATAGTATAATGAAAAAAGGTTTACTTATTGTCTCGTTGTTCCTCGCAGCTTTCGCAGGCAACTTCGCGCACGCTCAGGTGTCGGAGTCCCCGGAGCTGGCGGCCCGCATCAAGGATGAGGGCTTGAACAATTCCCAAATCGAAGAGATTTCCCAGTACATGACCGACCTGCTCGGTTCGCGTCTGACTGCGTCCCAGCAGAAGCGTCGTGCCGAGAAACTCGTCGTCGCCAAACTGAATGAGCTGGGCTTCTCCAACCCGCGTACCGAGTTCGCGATCGAATTCACGCGTGGCGGTTGGGATGTCGTCAAGACCTACGCTGCGATGACCACTCCTTACTACTGCGCTTTCTCCGTCAACCCCAAGGCCTGGTCCGGCAGCACCAAGGGCCTCGTCAAGGGCGAGTGCGTGGTCTTCGATGTCCAGAGTAAGGAAGATATTGCGAAGTATAAGGGCAAGATTGCCGGCCGCATCCTCCTGATGCCGTCCACCCAGTCCTACGACATCAACTTCAACCCCCTGGCGACCCGCTACACCGAGGAGCAGCTCCAGGGTCTGACCATCGACAACCGTGCGAACACCAACATCAACCCGGCCGGCCCGCCGCGTAACGCGGCTCCCCGCCAGATGATGGATCGTGCCGCCCAGATGGAGCTCCAGCAGCTCACCCGCGAGCTGCTCGCTTCCGAGAAGCCGCTCTGCGTCGTCACGGGCCGCGGCGCCTTCAACGTGCCCAGCGGCACTGGCGTCAGCTACAAGGTCGGCGATCCCGAACCGACTCCGGAGATCATGATGCCGATCGAAGATCACGGCCGTATGGTCCGCCTGATCCAGAACGGCCAGAAGGTCGAGATGGAGCTCGAGCTGATCAACAAGTTCACCAATGACCAGGAGGTCCACAATGTCTACGCCGAGATCCCCGGCACCGATCCGAAGCTCAAGGACGAGATCGTCCTCCTCGGCGGCCACTTCGACTCTTGGCACGGCGGCACCGGTGCGGCTGACAATGCCTCCGGTTGCATCGTGATGATCGAGGCGATGCGTATCCTCAAGACCCTCGGTTTCAAGCCCAAGCGCACCATCCGGCTGGCCCTGTGGGGTGGCGAGGAGCAGGGTCTCTATGGCTCCCGCGGCTACTCCGAGCAGTTCCTCCAGAAGGAGGGCAAGAAGCTCCCCGGCTATGACAAGTTCGCCCTCTACCTGAATATGGACAATGGTTCCGGCCGTTTCCGTGGCATCTACCTGGAGCGCAACGACGCTGCTTTCCCGTTCTTCGAGGCTTGGAAGAAGTACATCGAGTCTCTCGGCTTCAACTATCTTTCCCCGCGCAACACGGGCTCCACGGACCACGTGAACTTCTCGAGAATCGGTCTGCCCGCCTATCAGTTCATCCAGGATGCGCTGGAGTATAACCGTACCTACCACACCATCATGGATACCTACGAGCGTCTTTCCCTGACCGACCTCAAGCTGGATGCGACGATCGTGGCCTGGCTGGCCGCCTGCGCAGCCAACGATCCCAACAAGATCCCGTCCCGCGAAATGCCTCAGCAGGCTCAGCGGATGCCCTTCTAGGCCCCCGACCCTGCTCACACACAATGAAGGCGACCAATCGGTCGCCTTCATTATTTTTTGGAGACTGTCTCTCCTCTGCGTCTCATTCTTTCCCGGTGGGCAGACCGTGCCTCTCGGGCCTGCGCGCTGACGTCGGGTCGGCGGCGGGGCTTTCCGCCTCGGTTGCTGGACGGCTGACTCCTCCGTTTTAGCCGTCTCCCCCGGAGCCGTCTAACCGTCGTCAGACAGACGCCGTCCTGCGTCTTCGTCGTCGATGCAAGAGAAAGTGGACTTCCTCTTGCTTCGCCTCCTCAGCCCCAACGCCGCCCTCGTCGGGCCCCGCTGACCGCCGCCCTCCTGATCGCGCTGCAGGCCGCGGGAGGCCGGTCTGCCAGCAGGGGTGTCCCAGACCTCCCGAGACGTCCTTGAAACTAGGACGTCTCGGGAGAAAAAGGCCTTAAACTCCCGTAACCTCATGATTTTAGGGACGTCTCGGGAACCAAGAGGCTTCAAAGGTGTAGCGGCGGGCTGCCCCTGCCGCCGCTTTTGGGCGGAAAGGGCCTTGGATGAGGGCTGGGCGTACGAGACGTCCTGAAATTTGGGACGTCTCCATCGAATAAGGCCTAAAACGCACGTAACCTGACAGTTATAGGGACGTTTCAAACGCCCGGAGGTGCCGGGGCGTCCGGCCCGGAGCGGAGAGAGGGTCCAGCGCTCCTGGCGAACGAAAATTACGCTTTCCTGGAGCAAAATGACGTGTCCCTGCTCCCGGAAACAAATATTTGTGCTATATTGCGGAAGGCAAGTGATTTGAAATGATTGTTTTGGCAACCCCATAATCACCGTATTATGCACCACAAACTAATACCTTTCGCCCTTGCGGCGTCCGTCTTCCTGCTGGCATCGTGCCAGAAGGTTGCTTTTTCACCCGCCCCTTAATGATCCTCAACTGACTGACAAACAGTTTGTTGCAAAGAATCTGTCGGAAACGCTCATCCCTGTGTCCCAGGTTCCTCTTTTCGCCAACCTCTCGGAGTACAATTTGACCCCGCACCCGCCGGTGACCCGTGCCGGAGAAGCTGATGCCCAAACGGAAGAGTCCGTCCCGTTAGAGGAACTGCTCGACCGGGACGGCATGATAACCTGTCCGTTCGAAGATCAGTTTTTCATCCAGGTTCCCTTCCTTCAGAACAAGGAGAACCTTCTCGCCGGCATTAGCGAGGAGGAGTTCCCGGACCTGGCCTCTGCCACTGTGGTCAAGAAGTTCTATATGGAGATGCATGCCGATGATCTCCGTCTGCGGTACGTCGTCACGATGATCACGGACGCGTCGTACTATCGGGACAATCCGGAGTTCGACTATCTGGACAAGCCGAACTATACTGGCGTGGTGCTCCTGTCCTCGATCCAGGGCAAGTTGATCAACGCGACCATGTATTCCGACGGCTTGATCCGGAATGCTCAGCTGCTGACGCCGGAGGAACTGGCGTCGGGCGAACACGAAGAACTGCACTACATCACCCTTTACACGAGTATCCCGGCTACGAAAGCCAGGCAAGAGCAAAAAGAAGGAGATATAGCAATAGAAGCGGTCATCGATCCAGCCTATATAGAGGACAGCTATCAACAATACTACGAGCGGCTCCTGGAAGAATGGATGCGTTCGGAGATGGAGTTTATATTGTCTGACGGTGGCGGTCCGATTGAGACCGGTGACGGATCGGATGGGGGAGGGAACGCGAATGACAACGGAGGTAGTTCAGACAGACCACATTGGAGAGAAAAAGAGTATTTCGTATCCTTGAGCACGAATGTGCCGGATCTTGTACAGTATTATGGCACCGGGTCATATGCTTATGGCACCCGAATATCAGTTCGTCCTGTGTATGTAGGTAATCCGCATTTTGGGCTAAGCGCCTGGTTCTCCCACTGGACAGGGGATTTGGCCGATTATAAGGAAATGGAACTGGATATCCGCATAGACAAGGACACTAAGGCCACGGCTTACTTCAACGACGCCCCTCCTTGCAAAGATAATGTTCGGGGAATTATGAATCCACTCCGGAGTATGTCAGTCGCTGCAACGGCATTAGGGTATTACGGGGGAACTTACGGGTACACACGGATAGATAAGCAAGGTAAGAAGAAATACCATTCTGGTATAGATTTACTTGCTGAAGTAGGGACTCCAGTGTACGCAATGTTTTCTGGGAAAATAGGTACGATTGTTTCAGATATTCCCGATGAAGAAGATGATGATCATCCCTTAGGAAATCAAATCACCCTTTTTACAGAATATGATGGAGAGTCTATGTCCGTTTTGTATGGTCATCTTCAATCAGGAAATGCTATTGCTATCAACCCGCGAACAGGGGAACGCTTTCAAAATGGTGACCTTGTATATGCAGGAGATCTTATAGGTTATTCTGGTCGCTCTGGAAATGCTTACAACGTCCCCAATAAACATGTCCATTTAACAATTAAGAAGAATGGCGTGACGGTTGATCCCGGGGACTATATCAATGGAACGATTCTTGGAAACACAAAAAAGGAGATTAATGATAACCAGGGAGTAATCGTCGATGTTAGATGCGATTAAAACACAATAGAGAAGCAATATGAAAAGAATAATTACAATTATTATTTGTTTGATTACAATAATTCCTTGCTTTGCGCAGCGGGACATCAAAGTTTTTAACTGGATTGGACGGGATAGAATCATTGAAATACTTGGAATACCTGATCCGAAAGTCCCAGATGATTCAGAGTGGCTCCCGGAGTTAGATTTTTTGCGGTATAAAAACACCGTTATCGAGATTTATAAAGATTCTGGCGAAATCTCTCGTTTTATTACTTCTTCTCCGGAGTTCTGTATTCTTTCGGATTATGTTCCCGGTGGCTTCAAAGTTGGAGATCCGGTTTCCAAATTGAAGTCATTTGACTTCGCCAAATCAAAATACGGACGGAACGACCCGGGGAATGCGTTGAAACGTATGAATAGTGCCGGAGAATGGTATGTTGCATATCAAAAGGAGTATTATTTCATCACATTCAAGATAGAGAATAATCGTATTTCCAAAATAATATTTCACGCTTCTGAAGATCTCCCCTATGAAGGCTATAAAAACCCTTATAGCCCCTGGTAATGCATAGCAAATATGAAAAGCGGGTGACTGCGCGGTCGGCGGACCGGTCAGTCACCCGCTTTTCTGCTCCCCACGGGCAGGCCGCGGGAGTCCTGTCTGCCTGCCGGCTCGGAGCCGGGAGGGGTTTAGAGTGCGGCGATGATGTCGCGGAGGAGGGCGTTGAAGTCGATGACGTGGTCGGGTTTGGGGGAGTAGCCCAGGATGACCACCACCAGATTTTTCGAGGGGATGATGTAGATCTGCTGTCCGTCGTGACCGTTGCAGGAGAACATATCCGCAGGGACGTCGGGACATCTTCCGCCGCGGTTGAGCCAGAAGAAGGCACCGTATTCTCCCTGGCTGTCGGAGGCCGGCGTGACCGTGTAATCCACCCAGCCTTCAGGCAGGATCCGTTCCCCGCCCACGCAGCCGTCCTCGAGGAACAGTTCGCCGAACCGGGCGAAGTCGCGTGCGGTCATATAGAGGTAGGACGAACCGACCGGCGTTCCGCTCAGGTCGGGCTCGAAACGCGCGTGGCAGATGCTCAGCGGGGTGAACAGGCGCTCGCGCAGGTAGCGGAGGAATTCGGTGTCGGAGGCGAAGCGGCTGCGCAGATAGCGCATAACGATATTGCTGCTGCCGCTGGAGTAGTACCAGTGGGTGCCGGGTTTGTAGAGGAGCGGTTTCGAGAGGGCGAACAGGCCCATATCCTTCTCCCGGTGCAGCATCAGGTTGACATCGGAGCGGTTGCCGTAGTCCTCGTTCCATTCCAGGCCGCTCTGCATCTGCATCAGATCGTTCAGGGTGATCTCTTTGCGTGCATCATCCTGCCATTCGGGGATGTCCATCGGCGCGTTGATGTCCACCAGGCCGTCTCCGGCCATGATGCCCACAAGGGCGTTGGTGACGCTTTTCGCCATACTCCAGCTGAGCAGGGGCATCTCCGCGGTGATGCCGGCACGATAACGCTCGGCCGCAACCGTACCCCGGTGCAGGACCACGAAAGCGAAAGGGGTGCCGTTGTAGGCCTGCTCGTCCACGAAAGCCCGGGCGATGGGTTCGAGCCGGGCCACGAGGGCGGAATCGCCCGCCGCCAGCGGATCGTCCAGGGCCGGCATCTCAGGAAGCGGATACTTCTCCGCTGCCAGCTCTGCCGCTTTCTTCCCGCGGAGCAGGGTGACGCCGTAGCCGTCTCGGCAGACAGCCGTGGCTTTGCGCCAGAGGAAGCGGCTCGTGACCGTCTTGGCGTCATAGTCCACGCGGTTGTGATTGAATTTGATAAACGAGAAATTCAGGTCGAGCGCCTCGACATCGGCCTGCTCCCGGCCGGATACGAAAACGGCCGAAGCGAGGTTCTTGGCGGCATAGCCCGTAATGATGGGCATCAAGCTGTCCAGGTAGATGCAGCCGCCCAGCAGGATGGCCAGCACGATGGCAAGAACGATGGTCCAGGTTTTTTTAGCTTTCATTTTATCGTGTGTGTTTTTTCAAGCGAGCATTTTGTACAGGAGCCGGTCGGGCACATCCCCGCACACCGCCCGCACGCAATCCTTCACGAAAGCGAACGATTCGTCCGGCGTCAGCGCGGATTTGAGCGTGCGCGGTTTGAACCCCGGGAAAGGGAAGTCCAGCTCCTCGAACAAGGATTCCGGAGTGCAGAAGGTGCTCCGCTGCCAGCCGGCATAGCTGAGTTCCGGCCCGCGGTACACCCGTGTGATATCGCCGGTGAGGATGCGGGCCTGCATCTGGAGTTTGCCGAGCAGGGCGTCAGCGGCGGATTTCTTGATTCCCAGCAGCCTACGCACATCCGAGACGGTTACGGACCCGTTCTCCTCCACGAAGTCCAGGATGCGCTGCTGCGCTGCCGTAGGGGCATAGGCGGCTTTGGAGCGCCGCCAGTTCATCAGTTCCCGGTATGCATCCACCGTCGCGAAGGCGGCTTTTCCGCCCCAGAGGAATTTCCCATAGGCGATCTCGCCGCTCTGCACGCAGTCGATTTTCCAGTCCCAGGGGCCGAGAACGTCATCGGTGAACCAGCAGTCCAGAGGCGTATGTTCTTCGATGGAATAGCCGGGAATGGGATTGGAGAAGAAGGGTACGATCCGGTATTGCCGGATCAGCTCCAGCATCGATTCCGGGTCGCGGACGACGGGCGGGAGGGCTTCTTCTTGGGTGCGGTATATCGGCATCGTGCTTCGTTTCCTATTTCAAAGATACACCAAATAAATGATTCCCACGCCATCTGTCCCGGAAACTTGTAAAAATGGCGAAGTGTTCCTATCTTGCATTATATTTCGAGAAATAACCTGGCAACATGAGAAAACATTGGCTGGACAATCTCCGCTGGGTGACGGTGCTCCTGGTACTGTTCTACCACGTAATCTATTTCTACAACAACAAAGGCGTTTTCGGCGGCATCGGCGGCTTCGGTGACGGGCCGCAATACCAGGACGTGGTGATGTACATCCTCTATCCCTGGTTCATGCCCCTGCTTTTCCTCCTCGCAGGCATCAGTGCCCGCTATGCCCTGGAGAAACATCCTGCCCGGGAGTGGTTCAAGGCCCGTACGCGCAAACTGCTGGTCCCCGGAACCATCGGCCTGCTGGTTTTCCACTGGATGGTGGGCTATTTCAACACGGTCGTGGCGGCCAGGAGCGGAGCGCTTGATGGTATGCCGGGCGTGGCCAAATACCTGCTCTGGGCTTTCAGCGGCATCGGACCGCTCTGGTTCATCCAGGTATTGTGGCTCCTGTCCCTGGTGTTGCTGTTGGTGCGGGCGTTGGACAAGCAGGATAAATGCTGGAACTGGTGCGGCAAGGCCGGAATCGTGCCCATCATCTTGCTGGGCATCCTTTTCTGGGCCGGTGCCCGGACCCTGATCCAGAATCCGCGTCCCGAGAGCCCGGACGGCCTGTTAAATCTGTATAAGCCCCTTTTCTATCTGATTTTCTTCCTGCTGGGCTACTTTGTGTTCTCACACGAGGAGGTGCAGGAGAAACTGGGAAAAGTCTGGATCCCGCTGCTCGGCTGCGCCGTCGTCTCCGGTGCGGTGCTCGTGGTCACCACCTTCGGCCAGGACAATACCACCCCGAGTTATCTGGGCAGTCCCTTGAACTGCCTCTACGGCTGGCTGATGTGCCTGGCGATGATGGCCTGGTTCAAGGCGAAGTTTGACTTTACCGGCAAGTTCGCTGGCTATATGACGAAGAGCAGTTTCGGACTCTACATCGTCCATTACCTCGTCGTCGCCAGCTTCGGCTATATGATGAAAACCTATACCCAGCTACCGCCGGTGTCGATGTACCTGATTCTGACGGTGGCCGTATTCGTCCTATCGCCGTTGCTGTATGAACTCATCCGGCGGATTCCCGTCATCCGCTGGTGCGTGCTGGGAGAAAAAGGCTGAACGGTCGCTCGAACGGACAGCTTTGAAAAAGCCCCGGAGTTTGTCCGAGATGACGGGGGAGTTCGTTACACGTTCCCCAGATAGACATTCTTCACCCCGGCGTCAAGGGCGGTCTGCCGGGCGCGGAGCAGCGTCGCTTTCGGGGTAGGTCCCGGCTCCGACATCTTGTATCGGGGGAAATAGCGGCTCAGGTGCAGGGGCACGTCCTGAAGGCCGTTATCCACCATCCATCTGCAGAGTGCGTCCACCTGCTGCTCCGAGTCGTTCAGTGAGGTTACGAGCAGGTTGGTGATCTCGACGTGGACCCCGGCCGCCTTCATTTCCAGAATGTTCTCCAGAACCGGAGCCAGGGCTGCGCCGCAATATCGGTGATAGAATCCATCGTCCAGGGCCTTGATATCGATATTAGCGGCATCAAGCAACGGAAGAAGCTCCTGCAGCGGCTTCTTCTCCACGAATCCAGCCGAGACGAGGATGTTTTTCAGGCCTTTTCCGCGGGCAAGGACGGCGATGTCGGACAGATATTCCCACCAGGTGAGCGGCTCGGTGTAGGTATAGGCGATGGACGGAAGACCGCGCCGCAGGCAGAGATCAACTACTTCTTCCGGGGACAGCCGGTAGTTGTCGGCCTCTTCGGGGGCGACCTGCGAGATGTCGCTGTTCTGGCACCAGCGGCACGAGAGGTTGCAGCCCGTGCAGCTCAGGGACAGGCACTGCGTCCCCGGGAGGAAATGATACAGGGGTTTCTTCTCGACAGGATCGATGGCCAGCGCGCACGGTCGTCCGTAGGAAAGGGCGTAGAGTTTGCCGTCCTGGCATTCGCGGCTGCGGCAAAGGCCTCTTCCGCCCTCCCGGATCCGGCAATGATGGGGGCAGAGCCGGCATTCGACCCCGTCCTCCAGGGTTGTGTAGAACCGGGCTTCTTTCATCGTTCCGACTCTTTCACCACCTCGGTCTGATAGGTATAGAGTTCGGCATCCTTCCAGCCGTTCCAACCGATTCCGGCCTTGTCCCGGGCACAGTGTCCGAGGAATTCTTCCGTATTCCAGCCGGTCTCTTCAGCCACCTGCGGCAGGAAGGTCCCGTGGCTGGAGCCTTTGATCATATAGATCCCGTCCCGGCCGAGTTTGAATTCATCCACGGACCGGATCCGCTTCAGCGGGGAGAGCACGGAGACCTCGATTTCCACCGCGGGTGCTTCCTTTTTGGAGAGGGCGGGGAAGCGCGGATCGGAGAAAGCGGCGCTCCGGGCCATTTCCCGGATGGTGGCGTGCAGGGTCGACGGGGATGTGAAGCGGCCGATGCAACCGCGCAGGCGTCCGTTCAGGTGTAGGGTCACGAAAGCGCCGTATCCCTTCTCTTTGAGGATTCCGGCCGGGGTGTCGTCCCCGTCGAAGGGCAGTCCGAGCGCAGAATAGATTGCGGCGCGGGCGGTGGCTGTCATAGCCGCCTTTTCCTCTTCCGAGAAATGGAAAAGATGCTCTTCCGTCGCTACCCGGGGCTCGCGGCGCGTGACGACGAGGGCATTGTAACCCACCACGCGGTCTTTGTCGCCATAGGGAGAGTCGCCCGAGTTGCGGTACATCCGGTGCTCGACCGAGAAACGGCCCCGCCCCTGGTCATCCATCATGCAGAGCAGCACGGCGATGGCGCAGGCGCCGCAGGCCGCGGTATCCTGTCCGACATAATCCTTCCGCCCGATCTCCGAGAGGGCTTCCAGGAAGTCTTCCAGCCCGCCGGAAGTGATGGCGTCCGCGAGTGCCAGGTCGGAAGCCCTGGCGTCTTCGTAGGAGGGGTAGTGGGAGAAGTCCGAACTGATGATGAAGAGGTTATCGGGATTGAAATACGGGTCCAGGGCCTCGGCCATTTTTTCCAGCAGGCCCAGGCGCTGGGTTCCGATCACGATCGGGACGATCGGCGGGACTTCCTCGAATAGCTGCTGCAGCAAAGGCAGCTGGACTTCCAGGCAATGTTCCCGGTCGTGGGCGTCATTCCTGCAGGTGAATGCGCCGGTCCGGATGAGTTCCTTGCCGAGGGAAACATCGATCGGGACCCGCCCCAGGGGTGTTTCGGTACTGCTGTAAAGCGTGTCCACGCTCGCTCCGGGGAATCCGACCCGGTGGCTCGGCCCGAGCAGGAAGATCCGTTTGTAGGGGTGGTTCCGGGGGATGCGGCTGTAGGCGGCCGCCGCAACCTCGCCGCTGAATACATAGCCAGCGTGGGGGACGATGAGCGCCTGGGGTGCCGGGCCGCTCTCCGGGTGCAGCCAGGGGGCGGTCAGGGCCTTGATTTCTTTTGCGGATGCGGGATAGAAAGACCCGGCGACGGCGGGTTTTCTCACGGGTCGGCTGTCTGAATGCATAGGAATGAGCGGTTTGTTCGTCCGGAGCGTGACGGCGGCACCCGTTCCGTGCATCGACGACAACAAGCCGAAGAGCAGGAGCGCAGGGATGATATGCGGGCGGCGCGGCATCTGAGGACGGGATAGTCAACATTCAAAGTTAGGAAATCCGCCGGGAAAGTCAAAGGAATTGCGAATCCGGGGAATAATCGCGATATTT
>JAEEVG010000022.1 GCA_016290835.1 Bacteroidales bacterium
GCCCGCCCTGGAAACGCGCGATTACTTTATAATTGGGAGTCAGGACATCAACGACCTTGCCTTTGCCTTCGTCACCCCACTGGAGTCCGAGCACGACATCGATTTTCTTCATTTCAACAATTATTAATACAAAACAACTTTTAAAGGTAGCAAAATACTTCGAGATGCCCAATAAAATGTGTAATTTTGTGCATATGCGATTGACCCGATTTTTCACCACCTGCCTGGCTCTCAGCCTGAGCCTGACCCTGCTGGGCGCGGAGCGCCTGCACCAGAATTTCGATTTTGACTGGAAGTTCAGCCTGTCCGCCCCCGCCGGGGCGGAGGCCCCGGGCTTCAACGATGCCCGCTGGGCGGCTGTCCAGCTGCCTCACGACTGGAGCATGGAACTTCCGTACCTGTCCCCGCAGGAGGGCGGCAAACCCTCGATGGGATTCATGCAGGGCGGCGTGGGCTGGTATCGCAAGACCTTCGCCGTCCCGGCCGCTTGGAAGGGCCGCCGCGTGAGCCTCGAATTCGACGGTGTGTACCATCGCGCCACCGTGTACGTAAACGGCCGCGAGGCGGGCTTCCATCCTTATGGCTATACCGCATTTGCTTTTGATATAACGGATTATCTTATCCCGGGGGCTCAGAACGTGGTGGCTGTCAAAGTGGACCACAGCGACTGTCCGACCTCCCGCTGGTACTCCGGCAGCGGCATCTATCGCCACGTCTGGCTCAATGTCACGGATCCCGTGCACGTAGCCCTGTGGGGGACTGCGGTGACCACGCCTTCCGTCAGTGCGGGGCAGGCTGTCGTACGGGTGGCGACCACCCTGCAGAACGATGGCGCAAAGGCCACTACGGTATCCCTGCTCAGCGAGTTGCGCAATCCGTCCGGGCGCACGGTCGCCAGGGCAGTGGCGCAGGCCGACCTGCCTGCCGATGCCCCGAGGACACTGGAACAGTCTTTCGTGCTGGACGCCCCCGTCCTATGGGACCTCGACACGCCGAATCTCTATACCCTGGTCACCACGGTCCTCAGGGGCCCCCTGGCCGTGGACCGCTATGAGACGCCTTTCGGAATCCGGGATGTCCGTTTCGATCCCGACAAGGGCTTTTTCCTGAACGGACGCAGCGTCAAGATGAAGGGCGGGGACATCCACCAGGATGCCGGTTCGCTGGGCGCCGCGATGCCCGACCGCGTCCACGAGCGGCGCATCGCTTTGATGAAGGAGACGGGTTTCAATGCCATCCGCTGCAGCCACAACCCGCCTGCGCGGGAATTCCTGGATGCCTGCGACCGGCTCGGGATGCTGGTGATCGACGAGGCGTTCGACAAATGGAAGAGCGGCTATTACCGGCAGTGGTTCGACGACTGGTGGGAAGCGGATCTCGCCGCGATGGTGCGGCGCGACCGCAACCACCCCTCGGTGGTGCTCTGGAGCGTGGGCAACGAGACCTCCGAGCAGGGCGACCTGTCGGGGGAGGGGACGAAACGCCTGCAGGCCCTGCGGGCGGAATGCGAACGCCTGGACCCGAGCCGCAAGGTGGCCGTGACCACGATGCCGGACTACGACCGCAAATTCGACAAGAACGGCTTCAATTCAGCCGTGGAGGTGGTGGGCTACAACTACCAGGAACCCTTCTACGACAGTGACCACGCACAGTATCCCGGCCGCATCATCTACGGGTCCGAGGTGTTCCCGTATTATTCCGCGGGGCGGGAGCGGATGCGCGAATATATCGAGCGCAACCCCTGGTACGACTATGCCGAGCGGGATTTCATCTTCGGCTATTTCATGTGGGCGGCGGTCGACTACTGGGGCGAGTCGTCAGGCTGGCCCAGCAAGGGCTGGCCGACGGGCATCTATGACGTCTGCATGCACGAGAAACCGCAGGCTGCCTTCTTCCGGGCGGTTTGGAAAGACGATCCCATCGTGAAGATCGCGGTGGAGGATCCGGGTTTGCCGTTGGACCGCGGCAAGGATATGTGGACCTGGCCGCTGCTCGCCTCGCACTGGAATTTCCCCCGCTACGACAATACCCAGATGGTCCAGGTGGACGTGTTCACCAACTGCGAGCGGGTGGAACTCTTCGTCAACGATGTCTCGATGGGGACCCGCCGCCTGGCCGATTTCCCGAACAATACCCTCAAGTGGCGTATTCCCTACAGCCCGGGGCGCATCACGGCCCGGGGCTATAACGGTGCGGACGAGGCCGCCTCGGATGAACTGCGTACCGCGGGCGAACCGGTGGGCCTGCGCCTGCGCGCCGACCGGACGGATCTCGCCGCGAACGGACAGGATCTGTCTTATCTGGAGATTGAACTGGTGGATGCGCAGGGGGTCGTGGTCCCGGATGCCGACCGGCCGGTGCACATCCGGGTGGGGGGCGCCGGCCGCTTCCTGTGCATGGACAACGGCGACACCGCGGACGGCGGATCGCAGTTGCGTGCGGACAAGCCGACCCTGATGGGCCGCGCCCAGGTCGTCGTACAAGCCGCCCGCAGCGGCGGAACCCTGCGGGTCATCGCCTCGGCGGACGGCCTGCCTGACGCGGAAATACTGTTGATTGTCCGCTAGACGGTCTTCTCGATATACTCGACCACCTCGCGGACGGTCTTGAACGGCTCCTGAGTCTGGAACTGGAAGCCGAATTCGTGCTCGATGGCCAGCGACAGGAGCAGCATCGACAGGGAGTCGATGCCCAGGTCGGTGGTCAGGGATGCGTCCATCGAGATCCGGGCGGGATCCATCTTGGGTTTGACGGTCTTCAGGATTTCCTCCAATTTTTCGTAAATGGCTTCAGAGGTCATAGCTGTCAATTCTGGTTGCGTGAGACTTTCAGGGAACCGGTGCGCTTGAAGTCCTCCTTGCGGATGCTGAACTTGGCGACGCGGTGCGTGGAAGGGAGGGTGGCGTTGACTTCTTCAACCACCTGCTTGAAATAGGCCTCCACCTCTTCGGGCGTCTTGCCGTCGACGGCCTCGGGGCGGGGGAGAATCTCGATGGCCAGCACGCCCTGTCCGCCGGAGACGTCCTCCTTGACGAGGCAGTCCCGCACGGCGGGGTATTGATAGAATGGCTCTTCGATGCTCTCCGGCGAGATGTTCTCGCCGCTGGGCAGGACGATGATGTTCTTGATGCGGCCCACGATGTAGAGGAAGCCGTCCTCGTCGAAGCGGCCCAGGTCGCCGGTCTTGAGCCAGCCGTCCTCCGTCAGGGTGGCGGCCGTCTGCTCCGGATCGCCATAATAGCCGAGGAAGACATTGTCGCCACGGAACCAGATCTCGCCGTCCACGAGCTTGACTTCCTGCTCGGGATAGATTTTGCCGACGGAAGTCGGGCGGGTATCGGTGTCGGCGTTGCCGGAAGTGAGGTTGGCCCCTTCGGTCATACCATAGCCGGCCAGCACCGAGATATTGAACTGTTTGAACTCCTCCATCAGTTTCGGCGGGACGTTGGCGGCTCCGGAGATGATGGTCTTGAGCCGGCCGCCGAGGAATTGCGGACCGTACATCTTGGTCAGGCCCACCAGGACTTCGACGAGTCCCGGCACCAGCACCAGCACGGTGGGGCGGATGACGGGCAGTTTGCCGATGGTGGCCTTCATGTCTTCTGCGGAATACCAGAGCGCCCCGACCATCAGTTTGCCGAGCGTGCCGGCGATGAGGCCGAAGACATGGGTGAGCGGCAGGAAGCCAATGGTCACGTGGCCGAAGAGCTGGCTTCCGGGTGCAAAGCAGCCGTTGAAGGCACCCCGCATCAGGGCCCGGTGGGGCAGGACCGCGCCTTTGGGAGCGCCGGTGGTGCCACCGGTGAAGAAGATGGCGGCGGGCTCCTCCTTGTCCACCACGGCGGCGGGAGTGGGGGTCTGGGCCAGTTCGGATGCGGAAATCAGCGGGCAGGGAGCACCCTGGACGGCCTGCTTGAATTCGTCGCGGACCACGAGGGCCTTCGCACGGAATTTCGCGCAGCAGCCGATGACGGCGGGTGCGGGCAGTTGCGCGGGCAGCATGACGGCCACCATCCCGGCCGAAGTGACGGCGAGGAAGGACTCGACGGCATCGACGGAATTCTTGTCGAAAATAGCCACGTGGTCACCTTTCTGCAGCCCCAGGTCCTGCAATAGGGTGCGCCTGCAGGCGATGCGCTCGCTCATCTGGGCATAACTGTAGGTGTTGACGGTGTCGGAGAGGGCCGGGCGTTCTGCCCATTGGGTCGTGATCCAGTCCAGAAATGCGGGAACGGTCGGAATATAGTGCAGTTGCGCCATCTCTGCGGCCGGGATCATGTCATAAAAATAATTCGACATAGGGTTTAGGGTTTAGTAATTCGAGGCCAAATTTAAGAATTTTATTATATTTGTAAGGTACTAAAAGCCATTTTTCTCATGTCCGTTGTTATTCAACTTGTGCAGAACCGGCGGCAACTGAAGCAGTTCGTCGACTTTCCCGAAAAGCTCTACCACGACTGTCCCAACTGGGTTCCCGCCCTCCGCGGAGACGAATTCGATACCTTCAATCCGAAGAAGAACGGAGCTTACGACTACTGTGAGTCAGCGTGTTACCTGGCCTTCAAAAACGGCCGGGCAGCCGGCCGGGTGGCCGCCATCATCAACCACAACGCCAACCGGGACTGGAAGGAGGAGATCGTCCGTTTCGGCTGGCTGGACTTTATCGAGGACAAAGAGGTGCTCGCCGCCCTGATGGATGCCGTCATTAGCTGGGGCCGCGCACGCGGCTGCGTCAAGATCAAAGGCCCCTGGGGTTTCACCGATATGGACAAGGAGGGCTTGCTGGTGGAGGGCTTCGAGCATCTCAGCCCCTTCACCTGCCTGTACAATTACCCATATTATGATACCCTCCTGCAGGAACTGGGTTTCACCAAGGATGTGGACTGGACCCAGAAAGTCGCCCTGGTCACTGACCAGCTGCCACCGATGTTCCAGTTTGCGGAGATGATCGAGAAGCGTTTCGGCCTGCATATCTACCAGGCGTCCAGCACCCGTGAACTGGCCGACAAGTACGGGCTCTCCCTTTTCCATATGTACAACGAGACCTTCGCCCCGCTTTTCCAGTTTACCCCCCTCAACGACCGGCAGATCGAGAGCTACCTCAAGACCTATGTGCCCATCCTGCGCCCCGAATTCGTGGCCATCTGCCTGGATGCACAGGACCGTCCCGTGGGCTTCACCTTCTGCGTGCCCTCGCTCTCCAAGGCGGTCAAGAAGGCACGGGGACGTCTCTTCCCGCTGGGTTTTTTGCACATCCTGCGCGCCTTGAAGCACAACGATACCCTGGAAGCCTTGATGATCGGGGTTTTCCCGGAATATCAGGGCAAGGGGGCCAATGTGTTGATGTTCAAGTATATCCACGAGAATGCCCTGAGATTCGGCATCCGCCGTATGATTCTCAATCCCCAGTTGGAGGACAATTTCAAGGTCCAGTCGCTCTTCGAGCAGTACGAGACCGAACCGTTCATGCGCAGACGCGCTTATAGCAAGACCATTTAACAACTACAGAATATGAAGAAAGTCATTGCCGTTCTGGCTGCCCTGGCAGCCCTGTGGCTCCTGGCGGGCTGCCGCCGTCAGGCCGCTCCCTCCGTGGAGGGCCGGGTCGTGGATGCCACGATTTATTCCGTGACCCTGGAGACGGGCGAAGGCGAGTCCTTCACTTTCAGCACCCGCGGCACCGATCCGATGCTCGTGCCGGGTGTGCTGCCCGGGGACGAGGTCCGCATCGTATATCAGCTGCTGCCTGATAATCAGACACTTCAGGCCCTGCAGCTGGACATCGTGGAGCCTTCCGCCTACCGGCTGATTCCCGGTATCTGGCGCGACTGCACCGGGGCTTCGGAGGTCGGACTCGTCCTGGCCGAGGACGGTTCCGCCCGGGCCGTCGGGATGGGGGAGACCACCCTGCAGGATTGGTCGCTGGACGGCGACCAGCTGGTGCTCACCGTGGTCACGCAGGAGAATCCGAAGCAGACCGAGACCCGCATCTTCGAGATCGAGCAGCTCAGCGCCGATTCGCTGGTGGTCCGCTTGCAGGATGCCGATCTCCGGTTGGTGATGTCCCGTTCGGAATAACGGGAAAATGCTTATCTTTGCGCCCGTCTTATGGCCGGCCGCAAAGATCAATTGCTCGGCAAACTCCGGAGCGGAGCGCCGATGAGCGGGGGTGAGCAGTTTACGCTCACCCTCCTGCTTGCATTGCCCGCCATTCTCGCCCAGTTGTCGATGTTCCTGATGAGCTACATCGATGCGGCGATGGTGGGCCGTCTCGGATCCGGGCAGGCCGCCTCCATCGGGCTCGTCAGTACGTCCACCTGGATATTCGGTTCTTTCTGTTATGCCAACAGTTCCGGTTTCAGCGTGCAGATCGCCCACCGTTGCGGTGCCAAGGACTTCGCCGGGGCGCGGCGCATCTTCCGCCAGGGCCTCTACAGCACCCTGGCCGTGAGCCTGGCCCTCGCGCTGATCGCCGTTTCGATCCACGGTCCGCTCCCGCATTGGCTTGGCGGCGGCCCCGAGATCCTGGCCGACGCGTCCGCCTATTTCCTGATCTATGCCCTCTTCCTGCCCCTGATGCAGGTAGCCATCTTCTGCGAGGCTTCCCTGATCGCCAGCGGCAATATGAAGGTACCGAGCATCACGAGCCTGGCGATGTGCGTGCTGGACGTCGTGTTCAACTACCTGTTCATCTTCGTCTGCGGCCTGGGCGTGCGGGGCGCCGCCCTCGGCACGGGACTCGCCACGGCCTGCGCCGGACTCTTCCTGCTGGTCTATACCAGCCGGCACAGCCGCGAACTGCGGCAGCAGGCAAGCTGGCTGCTGCCTGCCCGCCGGCTCTGGGGCAGCCTCAGGGCCCCGCGCACCGAGCAGCGCCTCTCCGAATTCTTCAGTCGCGCGCAGAAGGACACCTTCCGCCAGGCACTGGGCATCTGCTGGCCGCTGTGGATCCAGAATCTGGTCTCGCGCGGTGCCTACATCGCCGCCACCGTGCTCGTGGCGCCGCTGGGCACTATCGCCATCGCGGCCAATTCCTTTGCCATCATCGCCGAGGGCTTCTGCTATCTGCCCGGCTACGGGATGCAGGACGCCGCCACCACCCTGGTCGGCCAGAGCCTGGGCGCGCGCCGGCCCGACACCGCCCGCCGCTTTGCCTGGATGACCATCGGCACGGGCGCCACGATGATGACCCTGCTCGCCGTGCTGATGTGGGTCTTCGCCCCGCAGGTTATGGGCCTGCTGAGCCACGATCCGGAGGTGATCTCGCTGGGCGCCAAGTGCCTGCGGATCGAAGCCTGGGCCGAACTCTTCTATGCGATCAGCATCGTGGGATACGGTTGCTGCGTGGGAGCCGGCGACACCCTCGTCCCGTCGGCGATCAACCTGCTGAGCATGTGGGTCATCCGCCTCGGCCTCGCCCTCTTCCTCATCCCGCGTTACGGTCTGGAAGGCTACTGGGTCGCGATGGCCGTGGAGCTGAGCGTCAAGGGCGTCATCTTCGCGGTGCGCATCATCCGCGGACGCTGGATGAAGACCCGGCTGACCGCCGGGACCGCTTGAGAAGTAATGGCTCCGACACCCGATAATCTTCCTGGTTTTTCTTTGTAAAGAACCAGGATTTTTTGTAATTTTATAGGCACTAATAACCCATTCCGATGAAATATCCCAAAATTGGTATCAGACCTACCATCGACGGACGCCAGGGCGGTGTCCGCGAAAGCCTCGAGGAAAAGACGATGGCGCTCGCCCGTGCGGTCGCCGATTTGATCAGCAGCAACTTGCGCAACGGAGACGGCTCCCCGGTGGAGTGCGTCATCGCCGACGGCACCATCGGCCGCGTGGCCGAGTCCGCTGCCTGCGCCGAAAAGTTCGAACGCGAAGGCGTCGGCAGCACCATCACGGTCACCTCCTGCTGGTGCTACGGCTCCGAGACAATGGACATGAATCCGCACTGGCCCAAGGCCGTGTGGGGTTTCAACGGCACGGAGCGGCCCGGCGCCGTGTATCTGGCCGCCGTGCTGGCCGCCCACGCCCAGAAGGGCCTGCCCGCTTTCGGCATCTACGGCAAGGATGTCCAGGACCTCGGAGACAACAGCATCCCCGCCGACGTGGCGGGCAAGATCCTGCGTTTCGCCCGGGCGGCGCAGGCCGTCGCCACGATGCGCGGCCGCAGCTATCTGTCGATGGGCGGCACCTGCATGGGTATCGCCGGCTCCATCGTCAACGCCGATTTCCTGCAGCATTATCTGGGGATGCGCACCGAGTACGTCTCGCTGGTGGAGATCCTCCGCCGCGTGGATTTCGGCATCTACGATCCCGAGGAATTCGAGCGGGCCATGGCCTGGGTGGACAAATACTGCAAACCGCAGGAGGGCCATGATTATAACGAGGACCGTCCGCTTTTCCCCGGCACCCCGATGACCTCTTTCAACGGCAAGGGGAAGGGCAAGACCCGCGCGGAGAAGGATGCCGACTGGGAATTCACGGTCAAGAATATGATGATCATCCGCGACTTGATGTGCGGCAATCCCCGGCTCCTGGAGATGGGCTACAAGGAAGAAGCCCTGGGACACAACGCCATCGCCGGCGGCGTGCAGGGCCAGCGCCAGTGGACGGACTACAAACCCAACTTCGATTTCCCCGAGTCCCTGATGTGCTCCTCCTTTGACTGGAACGGCATCCGCGAACCCTACATCCTCGCCACGGAAAATGACGCCCTCAACGGCCTGGCGATGCTATTCGGGCATCTGCTGACCGGACGCGGGGTGATGTTCAGCGACGTGCGCACCTACTGGAGTCCCGAAGCGGTGCGGCGGGTCACTGGTGAAGCGCCGCAAGGCCTGGCGGCCGGTGGTTTCATCCACCTGATCAATTCCGGCGCCACCACCCTCGATGCCACGGGCGCGATGTCCGACTCCGAGGGCAATCCGACCATCAAGGAGCCTTGGGAGATGAGCGACCAGGATGCGGAGGCCTGCCTCGCGGCCACCAGCTGGATGCCGGCCGACCGCGACTATTTCCGCGGCGGCGGCTATTCCGCTCACTTCGTGACCCGCGGCGGCATGCCGATGACGATGCTGCGCCTGAATATCGTCAGCGGCCTGGGCCCGGTGCTGCAGATCGCGGAGGGCTGGACGGCCTCCCTTCCGGAGCGGATGCACGACATCCTGGACAAACGCACCGATCCGACCTGGCCTACGACCTGGTTCGTGCCGCGCCTGGATCCGGCCAAGGACTGCTTCAAGGATGTATACAGCGTGATGAACAACTGGGGCGCCAACCACGGCGCCATCGCCTATGGCCATGTCGGGGCCGACCTGATCACCCTCGCCTCCATTCTCCGCATTCCGGTGTGCATGCACAATGTCGCGGATGCGGACATCTTCCGTCCCGCGGCATGGAACGCTTTCGGGATGGACAAGGAAGGATCCGACTACCGTGCCTGCGCCAACTTCGGTCCTCTCTATAAATAAGTAATGGAAAAGACTTCGAAATTGGTCGGGCGGCAGTACCTCAAGCCGTTCGTCCTCATTACGACACTCTTTGCCCTCTGGGGCTTCGCCAACGATATCACCAACCCGATGGTGGCGGGCTTCCAGACAATCATGGAACTGTCCGCCGCCAAGGCTTCCCTGATCCAGTTTGCTTTCTACGGCGGCTATGCCACGATGGCGATCCCCGCGGCGCTCTTCATCCGGCGTTTCAGCTACAAGAGCGGCATCCTGCTGGGCCTGGCGCTGTATGCGCTCGGTGCATTCCTCTTCATCCCGGCCGCCGCCCGGCAGAGTTTCCTCTTCTTCTGCCTGTCGCTGTACATCCTGACCTTCGGCCTGGCCTTCCTGGAGACCACCGCCAACCCCTTCATCCTGTCGCTCGGATCCAAGGAGAACTCCACCCGCCGGCTCAATCTCTCGCAGTCCTTCAACCCCATGGGGTCGCTGACCGGCATGGCCGTGGCCTCCTGGGTGGTGCTGCCCAACCTCTTGAGCGACCATTGCCGCGATGCGTCCGGCAAGTTGATCTTCGACACCCTGCCCGAGGCGGACAAGGCCGCGATGCGGGTGCACGACCTGGCGGTCATCCGGGATGCCTACGTGGCGCTCGGCGTGGTGGTCCTGGTGGTCTTGCTGATCATTGCGCTGACGCGCATGCCGAAGACCGCCGGTTCCGGAGAACACACCAAGGGCACGCTGGGCCGTCTGTGGCGCAATGTCTCCTACCGCGAAGGCGTGCTGGCGCAGGTCTTCTATGTCGGAGCGCAGATCATGGTCTGGACCTTCATCATCCAATATGCGGACAACCTGGGCATCGACAAGGCCACGGCGCAGAAATACAACATCATCGCGATGGCGATGTTCCTGTGCTTCCGCTTCATCGCGACCTTCCTGATGCGCTATGTCAACTCGCGGAAGCTGCTGGCGATCTTCGGGGCGCTGGCGGCCGTCTGTACGCTCGGCGCCATCGTCTTCGTGGGGCCGCTGGGCCTGGGCTGCCTGGTGGCGATCAGCGCATTCATGAGCCTGATGTTCCCGACGATCTACGGTATCGCGCTGGAGGACGTGGCTCCCCAAGACAGCCATCTGGGTGCCGCCTTCCTGGTCATGGCCATCGTGGGCGGGTCGATTCTTCCGCCCCTCCAGGGCTCGATCATCGACCTCGGAACCGTGGCCGGACACCCGGCGGTCAATGTCAGTTTCTGCCTTCCGCTGATCTGTTTCATCGCCGTGATGACCTTCGGCTGGCGATGCTTCCGGCGCGGCCGGCGCGTTGTTAATAACTCTGTGGATAAAATCAGCTGACGGTCCCCATTTTTGCCGGGGATAAGGGCTAAATTTGTCCTCCGGACTGTCGCCTGGCGGCAGCCTTTCCAACCACGGAATTTCATACAACAGCATATATGGACGTACGTAAAACCAACGGCTCTTTTGAAGAGTTCGACAAGGCCAAACTGGCCCGTGGCATACACGAGGCCTACAAGACAGCGGGAGAGTACTGCGAGGACGCCATCGTCGTTTCGATTATCAATAACCTTTATGTTTATGAAGGGATAACCAGCGCCGAGATCCGCCGCCAGGTGGAAGAGTCGCTGATGAGCGTCAACAAGCGCGTCGCCCTCGCTTATATCGAGAAGTTCGACGCCGACCTGGACTTGCGCAAGAAGAGGGACTTCATCAAAGATTACATCAAAGCTTCGAATGCGGCGACCGGATCCAAGTTCGACGCCAACGCCAACGTGACCCGCAAGAACATCGTCACGCTCGGCAATGAGCTCTACAAGGAGAACAACATCAAGCAGAACCGCTACATCATGCAGGACAAGATCAAGGCCCTGTATGGTCGTGCCCTTGCGGACCAATACATCAAGGACCTGAACTCGCACGTCCTTTACAAGCACGATGAGAGCGGCACCCCGGGCTTCCCGTACTGCGTCGCCATCACGATGTATCCCTTCCTGGTGAGCGGCCTGCGCGAGCTGGGCGGCGTGTCCATCGCCCCGACCGACCTCAAGTCCTTCTGCGGAGAGTTCATCAACCTCGTCTATTCCGTGTCCTCCCAGTTCATGGGCGCCGTGGCCACTCCGGAGTTCCTGATGTACCTGGACTACTTCATCCGCAAGGACTATGGCGACGACTACCTCGAGCACCTCAACGACGTAGTGGAGATCAATGTCAAGCGCCGCACCCTGGTCAAGGTCATCGACAACTACTTCCAGCAGGTGGTCCACTCGATGAATATGCCCGCCGGCAACCGCGGCTACCAGACCGTGTTCTGGAACATCGGCTATTTCGACAAGCCCTACTTCGAGGGCGTGTTCGGCGACTTCCGCTTCCCGGACGGCAGCGCGCCGAAATGGGAGACCCTCAACTGGCTCCAGAAGCATTTCATGAACTGGTTCAACGAGGAGCGCAACCACTACATCCTGACCTTCCCGGTCGAGACCATGGCGCTGCTTACCGACGGCGGGGACGACTTCATGGACAAGGAGTACGCCGACTTCACCGCCGAGATGTGGGCCAAGGGACACAGTTTCTTCTGCTACATATCCAACAGCCCCGACTCCCTGTCGAGCTGCTGCCGCCTGCGCAACAGCCTCACCGACCTGGACGACGGCCACAACCACACCACCCACCAGTACTCGATGGGTACGGCCTCCGTGGCCACAGGTTCCAAGTCCGTGATGACCATCAACCTCAACCGCCTGATCCAGGATGCGGTGCGCCGCTACTTCCTGGAGCGCCGCGGCGTCAACCTCGAGGCGGGCAAGCCGCTCAACCCGGTGGCCCACTTCTATGACAAGGAGGACCTCTACAACAACTACATCGACAAGGACATCCGCGAGATGACCGAGCGCGTCCACAAGTACCAGATCGCCTTCAACGAGATCATCAAGGACTTCCTCAAGGCGGATATGCTGGACGTCTACAAGGCGGGCTTCATCGATATGCGGAAGCAGTACCTGACCGTGGGCGTGAACGGTCTGACCGAGGCTGCGGAGTTCCTCGGGCTCAAGGTTTCCCCGAACCCCGAGTACGGCGAGTTCGTCAACACCATCCTTGAGACCATCAACATCGCCAACCGCAAGGACCGCACGAAAGACGCGATGTTCAACACCGAGTTCGTCCCGGCCGAAAACCTGGCCGCCAAGAACTACAAGTGGGACAAGAAGGACGGTTACTTCGTCTCCGACAAGCACAACCTCTACAGCTCCTACTTCTACAATCCCGAGGATGTGGAAGTGTCGATGATCGACAAGTTCAAACTCCACGGCGAGGACTTCGTCAAGTACCTTGACGGCGGCTCCGCCCTCCACATGAACATCGCCGAGCACCTCTCCAAGGAGCAGTACCGGCGCCTGCTCAACACGGCGGCGCACTACGGCACCAACTACTTCACCTTCAACTGCCGCAACACCGTCTGCAACGACTGTGGCTACATCAGCAAGGACACCCTCACCAAGTGCCCGAAGTGCGGCAGCACCAACCTCGACTATCTTACGCGCGTGATCGGCTACCTCAAGCGGGTGTCCTCCTTCGCGGAGCCGCGCCAGATCGAGGCGGAGAAGCGGTTCTACGCTCCGAAGAATGATTAAGTACGTCCCGGATCTCACGGATATCGTCCTTGAGGAGATTCCGGGCAGAGTAACCCTGGCAGTTGAAATTTCCAACTGCCGGGGTTCGTGTATCGGGTGCCACTCTCCCTTCCTGAAGAAGGACATCGGGGAGGAGTTGACCCCGAAAGTCATCGACAAGCTGATCGGGGACAATTTCGGCGTCAACTGCTTCCTGCTCCTGGGCGAGGGGCAGGACCTGGAGGCCCTGCTGCGCATCGCAGCCCACCTGCGCGAGCAGCATCCCGGCATCGAGCGGGCCGTCTATTCGGGCCGCAGCGAGGTGGAGCCGGCGATCTATGAAGCTTTCGACTACGTCAAGGTGGGCCCCTACATAGCCGAATGCGGCCCGCTCAACGAGCCGACCACCAACCAGCGTCTCTATTACCACGGCGAGGACATCACCTTCCGTTTCTGGCACAAAGGCCTGGACCCCAATCGTTAATCAACCATCACCATATGAAACGCATCATCCTCTTCCTGTCGATTCTCGCGTTGCTCTGCTCCTGCAACGGCAAAATCGACCGCGCCGCCCTCGTGGCCCGCAACAACCCCCACGTGACGGCCCTGGACCCGCTCGCCTCCCTGTCGGTCGGCAACGGCCGCTTCGCTTTCACGGCCGACGTGACCGGCCTGCAGACCTTCCCGGAGCGCTACAGTGCGGGCGTGCCCCTCGGCACCCAGTCGCAGTGGGGCTGGCATTCCTTCGCCAATCCGGATGAACTGAAGTTCGAAGAGACCCTGCTGCCCTACGACTTCGGCCGCGGCCACGAGGAGCTTTACGCCTGCCAGATCCGCTTCGGGCGCGGGCAGGATGCTTCCAACTGGTACCGCATCAACCCGCACCGCCTGCACCTCGGCGTGATCGGTTTCGCCGGCATCGAGGAGGCCTCGTTGAGCGGGATCGACCAGACCCTGGATATGTGGAACGGGGTGCTCCGCTCCTCCTTCCTCGCCGCGGACAAGCGCTATGAGGTGCAGACCTCCTGCGATCCCGACCGGGACCTGGTGGCCGTGTCGGTGAAGGCCGAGGTGCCGGTGGGCATCCGTTTCCGCCTGCCGTATCCGACCGGCGGCCATTCCGACGATGCCTGCGACTGGACCAAGGACGAGTTGCACAGCACCGAGATCGTCGCGCAGGGGGAGGGGGTTTCCATCATGCGGCATACCCTCGATGCGACCGTCTATTATATCAAGGTCTCCTACGACAACGGCCGTTTGGAGATGGTCGGGCCCAATGAGGCCCGGCTGAGCGCCGAGGGCGGGGATCTGAGCTTCTCGGCCCTGTTCTGCGAGCAGCAGCCGGAGCTCACGGCCGAGGACTTGGCGGCTTCCCGCGCCGCTTCCGCCGCCTACTGGCAGAAGTTCTGGCAGGAGGGGGGTGCGGTGGATTTCAGCCGCTGCACCGATTCGCGGGCCGCGGAGCTGGAGCGCCGCGTGGTGCTGAGCCAGTACCTGCTGGCCGTCAACTGCGCGAGCGACACGCCGCCCCAGGAAACGGGTCTGACCTACAACTCCTGGTACGGCAAGTTCCACATGGAGATGATCTGGTGGCACCAATCCCATTTCCCGCTCTGGGGCCACGAGGATCTGCTCGCCCGCAGCCTGGCCTGGTATGGCAAGGTCGAACCCGTGGCGCGTGCGATCGCCGAGCGCCAGGGCTTCAAGGGTGTGCGTTGGATGAAGATGACGGATCCTTCCGGACTGGAGGCTCCCTCCAACACGGGTTCCTTCCTAATCTGGCAGCAGCCGCACCTGATCTACCTCGCCGAGCTGTTATACCGCGCGAACCCTTCCCAGGAGATCCTCGATCAGTATTTCGACCTCATCCAGGAGACGGCCGAGTTCATGGCGGACTTCGTGACCTACGATGCGGAGAACGACCGTTATCTGCTCAAGGGCTGCATCGCCGCCCAGGAGACGCTCAAGGCGAACAAGACGGTCAATCCGCCCTTCGAGTTGTCCTACTGGCATTTCGGCCTGAGCACCGCGCAGCTCTGGCGTGAGCGCAAGGGGCTCGCGCGTGAGCCCAAGTGGGACGAGATCGTCGCCAAGCTCTCGCACCTCGCTTCCAAGGACGGACTCTACCTGGCCGCCGAGAGCGAGCCGGATACCTACGAGGATATCCGGATGTATTCCGACCATATGGCCGTGCTGGCTGCGCTGGGCGTGCTTCCGCAGACCCCGCAGATGGAGCCGGAGTTGATGAAGAATACCTTCGACTGGGTCTATGACAATTGGAACTGGGACGAGACCTGGGGCTGGGATTTCCCGACCACCTGTATGAATGCCGTGCGCGTGGGCGAGCCCGAGAAGGCGCTCAACGCCCTGCTGATGGATCAGCGCACCAATATCTATCTGCCCAATGGCCACAACTACCAGGATGGCCGCCTGCGGGTCTATCTCCCGGGCAATGGCGGTCTGCTGACGGCCGTGGCGCTGATGTGCGCCGGCTGGGACGGCTGCACCGTCAAGAATCCGGGTTTCCCAAAAGATGGCACTTGGAATGTAAAGTGGGAAGGTATTAAACCGCTCCCTTAGCGGACGAGGGAGTTGAGGTAGGCTTCGATGTCGGGGTATTTGTGCTCCAGGGCATCGGGGATGCCGTTGCGGTTGAGGTCCGGGGCGGGTTCTTTGTGCGCGAGGACCGGGTAGCCGCCGCAATCGTCGGGCGTGTTGACGAAACCGCGGTCGCCCCAGGGGGCCGTGCCCGTGCGCACCTGCTCGACGACCTGGGCGTCGAAGGAGTCCCTGTGCAGGCTGCAGCCCACGTCTTTCAGAACGGCCTTGAGCAGGTCCGCGGGGCGCTTCTCCAGCGGGAAATCCATCCGCGGGAATTCCGTGTCCACGACCGCCTCTTCGGGATTCTTCCCTTTGACCGCGATGCGGTTGTCCGCCGTGGCGGCCGGCTCGCCCTCGATGAAGTTACCTTCGACGAAATAGCGGCTGGTGCCGTCGTCGGAGACGTTTAGGATGTGGGCGGGGTTGTCCGTGCCGGGCCCTGCCTTGTAGTAGTTATAGCAGAAGTTGATCTTGCCGCCTCGGCCGCCGCCGTAGGCCGGCATGAAACCCCAGTTATAGACGACGTTGCCGCGGTAGTCCACGTTCTCCGTACCCTCGACGGAGGAGAAGCGGGGGTTGCGGCTGGAATGGTGGGCGAGCAGGTTGTGGTGGAAAGTGGCGTTGAGCCCGCCCCAGATGCCGCCGAAGCCGTGCTGGCCCTTGGTGTGCTTGGACTGCCGCAGGCTGCAGGCGATCAGGCACCACTGGACCGTGAGGTTCTCGGTCTTGTAGATCGACAAGCATTCGTCGATGGACCAGGAGGCGCTGATGTGGTCGAGGATGACGTTCTTCTGGCCGTACTGCCCGCCGCCCACGGCATCGGAGTCGCGGGCGACCTTGTCGCCGAGACGGCAGCGGATGTAGCGCACGATGACATTGGAGGCATCGACGGTGAACTGGCAGTCGCAGAGGCAGATGCCGTCGCCGGGCGCACTCTGGCCGGCGATGGTGATGTCGTCGTTCTGGATGCGCAGGGGTGTCTCGAGGTGGATGTCGCCGTCTACTTCGAACACGACGATCCGCGGCCCGCTCGCCTCCACGGCCTCGCGCAGGCTCCCGGGCCCGTGGTCATTGAGGTTGGTGACGATCATCACACGGCCGCCGCGGCCGCCGGTGGTGTATTTCCCGAAGCCTTCGGCTCCGGGGAAGGCAAGGGGTTCGGTGGGGGCGGAAGTGCATCCGCAGGCCAGGATGGCCGCAAGGAGGTAGAGGAATCGTCTCATCGGGGATGGTTTCTAACGGTTTCCCAAATGTAAGCATTTTTATTGACAAATTGCGGCGGCCCGGGTGGGGCCGCCGCAAAAGTGTGAGGTCGCAGGGTATGCGCTAGCCGATGAGCTGCGGGAGGAAGATGCTGAAGATGAGCACCGCCAGGCCGCAGAGCAGCACGGTGATGGTCTTCTTCGAGCAGCCCTTCCATTCCTTGAGGATGATGCCCCAGACGTTGGAGAAGATGACGTTGAGCGACATCAGGATGCACCAGCTGAAGGTCAGCAGGACCGGGAAGTTCGTCAGGAAGCCCTTGCCGAGGCTCAGGCCGAAGAACTGGCTGTACCACAGCAAGCCCGCCAGGCAGCAGAAGATGAGGTTGTTGCCCCAGAGGGAGCCCTTGGCGTAGTCGCCGAAGGTCTTGTTCTTGCTGTTCTGGAAGAGGCAGTAGGCCGCATTGGTCAGGAACCCGCCGAAGGTCACGAGCATCGTGGCCGGAAGGGTCTCGAAGATGGGCTTAGTGCCCGGCAGGTGCAGCCCGGCGCCGAAGTTGAGGCCGATGTTGAAGCAGGCGCTCATCAGACCGCACAGCACGGCGATGACGATGCCCTTGCCGAAGTTGAAGTCCTTGACGGCTTTTTTCTTCTCCTCATCCGGCAGGGCGGCAGCCTTCATCGCACCGGCGATGCCGATGATGGCGATGCCGATGATGGTGACGACTACGCCGATCCAGATGGCGGCGGTAAGAGTGTGGGCCTGTCCGGTGAGGACGGGACCGAGGATGGCGCCGAGACCGGAGCAGAGCCCGAGGGCGATGCTCTGGCCGAGGGCCACGCCGAGGTAGCGCATCGACAGGCCGAAGGTCAGGCCGCCGACACCCCACAGGGCACCGAAGAGGATGGTAAGCCAGGTGGCCTTCGGGTCGGCGTTCATCAGGCCGAGCAGGTCACCGAAGCTGCCGCCCGTCCCGGAAAGGGACAGGAGGGCGCCCAGGAACGGGAAGATCAGCCAGGCGAACACGCCCTGGACGAGCCAGTAGCTCTCCCAGCTCCACTGCTTGATCTTGTTGATCGGGACGTAGCAGCTCGACTGGCAGAACGACCCGATCGCAATGATCAGCAGACCTAAGAAAATAGAGGATCCCATAATCTCGGATTAGCAGCGCTTGGAGGTGACGTCCTTCTCGTACTGCTCGATGCAACCGATGAACTCCTCGCCCACGGGAACGCCGTTCTTGTAGTTGAAATAATCGAACACGGCGCCGAACGGCAGGGTCTTGGCCTCCTCGAGGAGGGCGAGACGCTGGAAGCCCTTTCCGGCATCCTCGTACTCACGTAGTTTGGCGAGCGGCTCGAGCAGGGCGCTCAGCACGCACTTCTGCGTGGCGCGGGTACCGATCACATAGGCACCGATGCGGTTGATGGCGGCGTCGAAGTAGTCCAGGCCGATGTGGCTGCGGTCGAGGGCGTCGGCACGCACGATCTCCTTGAAGAGGTCGAGGGTCTGGTCGTTCATGATGGTCACGTGGTCGGAGTCCCAGCGGATCGGGCGGGAGACGTGGAGCATCAGCTCAGGCACGAACAGGAGCAGGGAAGCGACCATGTCGGACACGTTCTCGGTCATCTCATAGTGGCCGGTGTCGAGGGTGTACATCAGCTTGCGGGTGGCGCAGTAGCCGGCCACGAAATCGTGGCTGCCCACGGTGTAGCTCTCCAGGCCGATGCCGAACAGCTTGGCCTCGAGGCAGGTCTTCATGCCCGGGAGTTCCTCGGCGAGGATCTCATCGAGGGCGGCGGCGAAGATTTCGCGATAGCGTTTGCGCTCCACGGTCTGGTCCTTGGAACCGTCGTGGACCCAGATGTTCATGATACAGGGATCGCCCTGCGCCTTGCCCATCGCGTCGGCGATGCGGCGGCAGCGCTTGGTGTGCTCGATCCAGAAGTCGCGGATGCCCTTGTCCGGGTTGGCCAGGGACAGGTCGCCGCTCTTCGGGTGGCCGAAGGAAGTGGAGTTGAAGTCGAGCTTCATGTTGTTCTCCTTGGCCCACTGAATCCAGCTCTCGAAGTGCTTGACTTCCACTTGGTCGCGATCGACGTACTTGCCGCCGAAGTCGCCGTAGATCTCGTGGAGGTTGAGGCGGTGGTTGCCGGCGAGGAGGCTCTTGGCGAAGAGCACGTCGCCGCGGACCTCATCGATGTTGCGGGCGCGGCCCGGGTAGTTGCCGGTGGTCTGGATACCGCCGGACAAGCCGGCTGCGCTCTCGAAACCGATCACGTCGTCGGTCTGCCAGCAGTGCAGGGAGATGGGGGTCTTCTCGAGGGTGGCGACAGCCTTGTCGGTGTCGACGCCGATGGCTGCATAGCGCTCTTTGGCGATCTCGTACGCCTGGAGGATTTTGTTCTCTTTCATTTTGTGTGAAATTGGTTTTGTTATTTAGTAGGATTATAGACTTTGAGTTCCACGGAGTTGGCCACGATCTCGCGCATCTTGGGCAGGGAGTCCACGAGTCCCTCGGACTTAATCTGGAGCAGGACGTTGCCGAGGGCGGTGCCTTCGGTCGGACCGCAGATGACGGGCATCTGGAGTTCGTCGGCGGTCATCTGCATGAGGTACTTGTTGAGCGATCCGCCGCCGATCACGTGCAGGCACTTGATCGGGTTGGGGGACATGCTCTGCAGGATGCTGATGATGGCGGTGTAGCGGTGCGCCAGGGATTTGTAGATGCAGCGGATGTACTCGGCCGGAGTGCGCGGGGCGATCTGGCCGGTGCGCTCGCAGTATTCGTCGATGGCCTTGCACATCGAGGCGGGGTGGGCGAAGGAAGGATCGTCCGGGTTGATGATGGAGCCGAAACGGGTTGTCTCGCAGAGGGCGGTCAGCGGGCCGATTTCCTTCGGGACGTCCTTGAACTCGGGACGACACTGCTCGAAGAGCCAGAGACCGCAGATGTTCTTCAGGAAACGGGTCGTGCCGTCGATGCCGCCTTCGTTGGTGAAATTCTGCTTGAAGCTCTCGTCGGTGATGATCGGGGTGGGGGACTCGATGCCCATCAGGGACCAGGTGCCGCAGCTGAGGTAGGCGTACTCGGGATTCTTGGCGGGCACGGCGGCCACGGCGGAGGCGGTGTCGTGGGCGGCGATCGCCACTACCTTGACATCTTCACCGATACCGGTGGCTTCTTGCACCTGCTTGGTCAGCGGGCCGACCACGGTGCCGGGCTGGGTCATCGGGCCGAACTGCTCGCGCTTCAGGCCGATGCTCATCAGCAGATCCTTGTCCAGGTCCCCGGTGACGGGGTTGAGCAACTGGGAGGTGGATGCGACGGTATATTCGCAGATCGCCTGGCCGGTGAGCATGTAGATGAGGGCGTCGGGGATGAAGAGGATCTTGTCGGCGTTCTCCAGGGCGGTGCAGCCGTTGTGGCGAAGGGTATCCAGCTGGAAGATGGAGTTGAACTCCATGAACTGGATGCCGGTCTTGTCATAGACCTCGCGCTTGTCGTGCATCTTCATATACCGGTCGATGGCCCCGTCGGTGTGGGCGTCGCGATAGCAATACGGCAGGCTCAGCAGCTGGCCGTCCTTGCCGAAGAAGGCGAAGTCACAGCCCCAGGTATCGATGCCCACGGACTCGATCTTGATGCCCTCTTCAACGGTCTTGCGAAGGGCGATCAGGATTTCGTTGTAGAGGTGGGGAAGGTCCCAGAAAAGATGGCCGCCGAGCGGAATCTGCGGGTTCTTGAATCGGGTGAGTTCTTGCATTTCGACTTTGTGCCCGTCGTAGGTCGCGATGATGGTGCGGCCGCTGGTGGCGCCGAGGTCGACTGCTAGGTAATTCTTGGTAGGCATATTGGTCATAATTAAAAGTGCTATCCACAAATATAATCAAAATTCCTTATATTTGCCTTATGAAACTAAAAATCTACCTCGCAGCCTTTGCTGCCCTTCCGCTTTTATTCTCCTGCGCACAAGGCGGAGCGCAGACCGCGACCAGCCTTTTCTGGCGCGCTGACAGCCTGCAGATCAAGGAGATCGTCTCCGAGCGGGCGGTGCAATATAATTTTGTCGGCCACCATGGTCCGGCGGTCGAGAACTCCCGGTGCGCCCTGCGCATCTATTTCAACGACAGCGGCGCTATCGACGTCTATTCCAAGAGCGGCGCGCAGATGGAGCTTGCGAAGTATCACTGGTATCCCACTGAGCAGCAGATGGCCGAGGAAGGCGCCGGCTGTGACGAGTATCTCGTCGGGCAGACGGTAGGCCTGGGCGGCATCGCCCTCTGGGACGGGGAGAAGGAAGTCAAGCTCGTGGCCACGAAGGGCCGTACGGCCCGCGTGGGCGAGATCCGCGGAGGCTCCTTCGCCGAGATCATCGCCTACGGGGTGATGTACAAGGGTGAACCGGTGGACGTGTCCATCCGCGTGGAGATGTCGGACCGCAGCCGCGTCGCGAAGGTGATCGCCACCGAGCTCGGTGGCCGCAAGGTCCAGTTCCTCACGGGCGTCAATTTCCACCCGGGCGAGACGGTGGAGTTCGGCAAGAATTACATCGCGGTCTGGGGCATCCATCCGGCCGACGTGAGCCAGAATCCCTGCGAACTCGGCGGCGGTATGTGGTTCAAACCCAATAAGTTCTCTGCTCCTGAGAAGACCAAGGACATGGTCCGCATCATCTCCAAGCCGGCTTCCAAGATCGAGACGCAGGTAGTGGCGGCTTCCGTCAAGGAATCCGAACTGAATACGGCGGAGAAGTTTGTCGCCTATATGAAGAAATAGACGGTCCCGCTACCGGATAATGAGCACCGCTCCGTCGTCCTTCGGGAGACTGAGCGGTTTTTTTGCGGCCGTTCCGCTCTGCAGGCCCTCCTTGCCGGTGGAAAGCACGCGGGCCGTCCCGCCGAAGCGCGCCTCGAGTGCGCGGACATCCAGGCTAACGGGCTGCTCGCCGGCGTTGATGGCCGCGACGTACCAGGCCGTACCGGCGCGCCGCGCGAGGATGATGTAGCGGCCCGGATAGCCGTCCACCAGCCGGGTCTCGTCCCAGGTGGTGGGCACTTCACGCAGGAAATCGATGGCCTCCGCCGGGGCATCGGTCAGGTTGTTGGGGGTGATGGCGAAGTTCTGGATGGGGTTCTGGTATAGCACGGCGATGGCGAGCTCGGCGGCATCCGTGGTGCGACGGATCGTGCCGCTGATGCGGCCGCCGCGGCCGGGCTCTCCGTTGCGGCGGTCCAGCCGCTTGTTGAGGAAGACTCCGCCGAATTCCATGCTGCCCACGCTGTTGCGCAGGAAGGGGTGCAGGGCGGCATTCTGCGACTCGAGGTCGCAGTGGACCTGGCCGAAGACCAGGTTCTCGGAGGCCAGCACGGCCTCGCTGCCCACGTAATTGGGATACATCCGCTCCCAGCCGCGGGGCAGGGTGGCGCCGTGGAAGATGCACATCAGGCCGTGGTCGTCGGCGTCGCTGAGGATATGCTCGTAGAGGCGGATCGTCTCCTGCTTGTCCCCGCCGAAGAAGTCCACCTTGATACCCTTGATCCCGATGCTCTCCATCCAGCGCATCTCGGCTTTGCGCGCGATCGGGTCGCACATGATGTCGGTGGGACTCTGGACGATATCATTCCACCAGCCGCTGGAGGAGTACCACAGGAACACGTCCACGCCCTTGGCGCGGGCGTAGCGGACGAGTTCTTCCATCCCGGCGTGGCCGAACTCCTGGTCCCAGCCGGCGTCGATGAGGATGTAGGGCCAGTCCATCGCGGCGGACAGGTCGATGAAGGCGATCTGGTCCTCCCGGTTCATGCTGGCGTCCTGCCAGACGATCCAGCTCCAGCTACTCTTGCCGTAGCGGTAGCCGCGGGTGGTGGTGTAGCGCGGCTCCACCACGTCGAAGGGAATGGTCGTCTCGACGATGGGAGCGAGGTCCGTGCCGACCGTGAGGGTGCGCCAGGGCGTGCGGCCCGGCAGGGCGAAAGCCGGTTCGACGGTGCCGTTGCCATTGTTCTCCTCGGGCATCGGGAAGGCGACGGTGTAGCCCTCGCGGGGGTCATAGTCGGACAGGTGCGAGGCGCAGTAGCGGCTATCCACCCCCGTCTCGCTGACGAGCACCCAGCCTTCCTCACCCACCCGGAACAGGCAGGGGAAGGTGAAACCGTGGCCGTATTGGGAGCGCTCCCCGAGGGGGACGTCCAGTTTGTAGAACTCCTCGTAACTGGGTTTGCTGCGCTTCCAGCCGATCATCGCATCGCTCTGCGGGGTCAGGAAGCCGCTCGTCCCCTCCGGGAAACGGAAAGCGCTCAGCTCCCGCAGGACGCGCACGCTGCCCGTCTCGGTGTCTTTGGGAATGCAGTAGCGGAAGGCGGCGTCGTGGCCGGTCAGGTGCCATTCGATATCCAGCGGCCGCCCCTGCGGATTCTGGCAGTGCAAGACGGCGCGCACGGCCTCGTGGTCGATGCGGAAGACCTTGGTGCGGTTCAGGGTGTAGGTATCGCGCAGGGTCTCCGAATCGGAGGAGACCACCGTCAGGGCGCTATAGTCGACTTCGTTGGTCTGCAGGCCGAGCAGGGAGGGCTCGACGAGGGTCCGGCCGTCATAGACGACACTGTAGCGGAGGGCGCCGCCGTCTTCGGTGAAACGGACTTGCAGCCGTGCGTCCGGTCCGTTCAGTACGGGCAGCAGCGCGAGCAGGAGCGTGAGGAGATTCATGGCGGGGATGTTTATTATTCAAGCGAATTTACTTAAATTTGCTGATTGTTGAAAGGAAATACGGATTCATACACACAAAAAGGATGAAAAAGAAAAGGATCATGGCCCTGGCGGCCGCCTTCTTGCTGACCCTGCCGCTCGCGGCGGTGCTGGGCGAACGCAACCTGGCGTCGACCCTGCACGCGCTCCGGAACGAACTGGAGACGGACTATGACAAGATCTTCACCTCCCAGGCGCGGCTGGCCGAACAGCACAGCTTGCAACATGAGCGGATGATCTCCATCATGAAGAAGTGCAACGAGCTGGCGCTCATGCTCTATTCGCAGAAGCAGGAGTACACCTTCGACCTGACCTATGCCCTGGAATCCGTGACCAAGGAATACGAGGATTTCAATGCCAATCGCCTGCCTTACGACCAGATCACCGGCCAGCTGGACATCGAGATCGAGCGCTATTCCCGCCTGATCGAGTCCCTGCGCCGCCTGCCACCCCAGCTGCAGGATATCGCCGACCTGCCGGACAGCCTGCGCTATCGCAACGACAGCATCAAGGTGGACATCCTGGAGATCGAGCGGGAGCTCGGACTGGTTTCCGAGGAAGTCGAGGCGGATGAAGATACGTTCGTGCTGGACGAAGCGGGGCAGCTGGAGCGGGATACCTGTATTTTCTACGCGACGACCCTCTTGAAGATGTACGACGCCAACAAGAGTTACATCGTGGACGACAGCACCCACTATGTGAACGTCTACCTGCGTCTCAAGGAGTCTTATGATTATGCGCAGAAGCGCTACAAGATCCTCCAGAACCGTATCTTCGTGGAGGGCCAGACGGCTTATCCGACCATTCTGAGGGATTTTAAGCGCTATTGGCAGCAGGCCGTCGCAGGGATGCACGATCGCTATATTGTCACCAGCCACGTCCACGCCGAGGACTCCGACCACGTGGAGGAGAGCCAGTGGGGCGGTAAGGTGTTCACGGGGTTCATCATCGTTTTCATGGGCATGTTGTTGATCAGCCTGGCCCTTTCGGCGCTTGTGATTTATCTGCTTCCGAAGTTCTTCAAGAAGCTGCGCAAGCCCGGATACCTCCAGCGGCGCTTCACCCTGACCTTGCTCTTCGGATTCCTGGCGTTCGCCCTCTTGATGATCAATCCCAGCGGCGGCAGCTATGTAGCCGTGGCGTCCACCTCGCTGGTGCTGACCTATTCCTGGCTGGTGGTGGCGATCCTCCTGTCGCTGCTGCTCCGGCTGGAGCCCGTGCAGCTCGGCCGTGGTTTGCGGGGCTATCTGCCGATGGTCGTGATGGCGCTGCTGGTATTCGGATTCCGTCTGGTCTTCATGCCCAACGCGATGATGAACATCACCTTCCCGCCGATGTTGCTGATCTTCGTTATCTGGCAGTTTGTCGTCTGCCTGCGGGTCATCCCCAAGTTGCAGACCAGCGACCGGATCATCGGCTGGGTGTCCCTGGGTGTCATCATCATCTCCCTTGTGCTGGCGCTGATGGGTTATATCTTCCTGGCTTTGCTGGTGCTGCTGTGGTGGTTCTTCCAGCTCGCCTGCATCGAAAGCCTTGTGGCCATCCACTCCCAGCTGGCCCATTACCGGGATAACCGGATGAAGAAACGGGTGGAGGAGTACCGCAAGACGGTGAACTACGTGACCGGCCCCGAACGGGACAAACTGTTGCTGCCCGCCACCTGGTTCCACGATCTGGTCCGGATGATGCTGATTCCGGTCCTGACCTTGATGTCGATCCCGTTCTGCCTGCGCATGGCGCTCAACATCTTCGATTTCTCGGATCTGTTCGAGAACATGTTCCGGACCTCGTTCGTGAATCTGACCAACTCCGACGGCGGCGAGATCCTCAATATTTCCTTCTACCGCATCGTGGTGGTGCTGGGACTCTTCTTCGTGTTCCGCTACCTCAATTATGTCGCCCGCGGACTTTATTTGATCCTGAGTTACAAGGCGTTCCTGAGCAAGACCGGCCGCCGGGTGGTCCGCAGCAACGAGATCAACCTCTCGCTGGGCAACAGCTTGGTCAGCGTGCTGGTCTGGTTCATCTATATCGTGATCGTGGTGGTGATGCTCCGGATTCCGACCGGTTCGCTTTCGCTGGTCGCCGGCGGTCTGTCTGCCGGTGTCGGTCTCGCCATGAAAGACGTGCTGAACAACTTCATCTACGGTATCCAGCTGATGTCCGGCCGCCTGCGCGTCGGCGACTGGATCGAGTGCGACGGGGTGCGCGGACGGGTCTCCTCGATCAATTACCAGAGTACGCAGATCGAGACCATCGACGGCACCACGATGTCCTTCCTAAACTCCTCGCTCTTCGCCAAGAATTTCACCAACCTGACCAAGAGCAACTCCTACGAGTTCCTCAAGATCATCGTGGGCGTGGCGTACGGGACGGATGTCCAGCGGGTCCGCGAGATCCTCGAGGAGGCGATGCAGGTCCTGCGGACCAAGGATGCCTACGGCCGCGAGATCGTGGAGCCGCGCAAGGGCATCTACGTGGTCTTCGGCAATTTCGGCGACAGCGCCGTGGAGATCGCCGTGAAGCAGTTCGTGCTCGTCCCCGAGCGCATCGCCTATATCGACCGCGCCAAGGAAGTGATTTACAACGCCCTCAACGAGAACGGTATCCAGATTCCGTTCCCGCAGCGGGATATCCACGTCGTGTCCGGGGATTAGGATGGCGGAGAAGAGCAGGCAGCGCATCCTGTCGGTGGATGTGCTTCGCGGCCTGACGGTCGCCTTGATGATCCTGGTCAACAACGGGTACGGGGAGTCTTTCGTGCAGCTGGGCCATTCGTCCTGGAACGGCCTGTTACGCGACTTCTACCTTCTCCGTTGGCAGGCTTTCTTTGACGCCGAGGACCGTGCGCCCGGCTCTGGCACCGCCATCGATTGGTACGCCCTCGAGGCGCCCTGGGGCCTGCAGACGCAGACCTATCCCGCGGAAGCCATCGGAGACCCGGTCGAGGTGGCCGGCGAGGTATTTCAATCGCTTTTCAATGAATAAACATAGTATGTTATGAAACGTTTCTTCTTACTTTTGGCTCTCGTGCTGCTTTCCGCAGCCGCGCTGGCGCAGCCGAAGCTGCGCAGCCAGTGGGAGGGCGCCCGCGTGGCGTTTCTGGGCGACTCGATCACCGACGCCCGCCAGATCGGCACCACCAACGATGTGTATTGGCATATGCTGGAGGACATCCTGGGCATCAAACCTTATGTGTACGGCATCAGCGGCCACCGTATGAACCAGATCATCGGCCAGGGCGAACGGCTGGAGCGCGAGCACGGACAGGACGTGGACGCCATCATCGTGTTCATCGGCACGAATGACTTCAACGGGAGCGTCCCGATCGGGGAGTGGTACAATGTTTCCTACGGGAAAACCATCGCGGCGAACAGCCGCCAGCCCCGCGCGGAGGTCGTCCGCAAGCAGCGCGAACTGGTATTCGACGATGAGACGTTCAAGGGTCGGACCAATACCACCCTGCGCTGGCTCAAGTCGCACTATCCCGACAAGCAGATCATCTTCCTGACCCCGATTCACCGGGGCTATGCGACCTTCGGCGAGAGCAATATCCAGCCGCCGGAGAACTACGCCAATGCCTGCGGGTATTTCATCGATGATTATATCCAGGCGATCCGGGAGATCGCGACCGTCTGGGCCGTCCCGGTGATCGACCTGGCCAGCATCAGCGGCCTGTATCCGCTGGAAGACGCCCAGGCGCACTATTTCCGCAACCCGGAGACGGACCGGCTCCACCCGAATACGGAAGGCCACGTCCGGATGGCCTGGGCCATGGCCTACCAGCTGCTGGGCTACCCGGCTTCTTTCCCGAAATAACAACCAAATTATGACAGATATGAAACGATTTTTAATGATGATGCTGCTGGGCGTGGGCTGTCTTGGCTTGCAGGCCAAGGTGTACAACGTTCGCGATTTCGGCGCCGCCGGTGATGGTGTCAAGATTGATTCTCCCGCCATCAACGCCGCCATCGAGGCGGCTTCCGCCCACGGCGGCGGGGTTATTTATTTCCCCGCAGGTACCTACAGTTCCTATTCCATCCGGCTCAAGGACAATATCACCCTGCGCCTGGATGCGGGTGCCGTGATCAAGGCTGCCAAACCCACTGCCGCCCAGGGCTATGACGTGGCGGAACCCAATGCCTGGGATATGTACCAGGACTTCGGCCACAGCCATTGGCAGAATTCCCTGATCTGGGGCATCGGCCTGAAGAATCTCAAGTTCGAGGGGGCCGGCCTGATCGACGGCACGGAAGGCCTCAACCGCGGCCTGGGCCGCCAGGGCCCCATCCCCGAGGGCAACAAGGCCATTGCCCTCAAGGAGTGCAAGAACGTGACCATCAAGGGGATCAGCCTGCTGAATTGCGGACATTTCGCCCTGCTGCTCACGGGCGTGGACAATCTCGTGATCGACCACGTGCTGTGCGACACCAACCGCGATGCCTTCGACATTGACTGCTGCTCCAATGTCAAGATCACCAACTGCACGGTCAACTCGCTCAATGACGACGGCATCGTCCTCAAGTGTTCTTACGGCCTGGGCCGGGCCAAGGCCACGGAGAACGTCCTGATCAAGGACTGCACCGTCTCCGGCTATGATCCGGGCACCGTGTATGCCGGCACCTACGGCACCACCATCACGGCCGCACCCGACCGGGACGGCCCTACCGGGCGCGTCAAATTCGGTACCGAGAGCAATGGCGGTTTCCGCAACATCCGCATCGAGAACATCACCTTCAAGCGCTGCCGCGGCCTGGCGCTCGAGACCGTGGACGGAGCGCTGATCGAGAATATCAAGGTCCGCCACCTGCGGATGGATGACATCTGGAACTCCCCGATCTACATCCGGATCGGCGACAGGATGCGGGGGCCCGAGGACCTGCCCGCCTCCGCGGCGCGCAACATCGAGATCTCCGATGTCGTCGTGACCAACTGTGACACCCGTTACGCCCTGCTGATCGTGGGTCTTCCGGGCAATCCGGTGGAGAATGTCACCCTGAAGGACGTCCACATCCAGTACAAGGGCGGCCTCACCAAGGAGGACGTCCGCCTGCAGCGGGGTGCCAACTCTTTCTTCTTCGGCCGCAACAGCGGTTATCCCGAGCCTTCCGCCCACGGCATCCAGCCCGTCTGGGGCCTCTCGATGCAGCACGCCCGCAACATCAAGTTCAAGAATGTGACGATGGAACTGATGCAGCCGGACGAGCGCGAGAAGATCTTCCTCGACGACGTCGAGGGATTCACCTGGGAGTAGAGGGGCCTGCCGCCCTCAGTCCTTCAGATTCTTGACGAAGGCCGAGGGCGAGATGTTGAACTGCTTCTGGAAACTCGTCGCGAAATAAGAAGGGGAGGAGAAGCCCACCATATAGGCCACCTCGTTGATCCTGTATTTCTGCGAAGACAGCATCTCTGCCGCCTGCTTGAGGCGGCAGAGCCGTATATACTCGTTGATGTTGAGGCCGGTGTTGGCCTTGACCTTGCGGTAGAGCGTGGATTTGCTGGTCCCGATCAGGCCGGTCAGGGTCTCGATGCTGAGATCCTGTTCGGCCATGTGCTTCATCACGATGCCGTGGAGCTTCTCCATGAACTCTTCATCTATCTTGCTGGCATTCACGCTGTTGAAATGCGTGAGCGGAGAGTTGGTGAACTGCTTGTAGGAGATTTCCCGGTTCTTGAAGAGGTTGGCGATGTTGGCCCGGAGCAGTTCGATCGGGAAGGGCTTCTCGATATAGCCGTCCGCACCCACCTCGAGGGTCTGCAGGCGCGTCTCCATCCCGACGGCCGCCGTGAGCAGCAGGACCGGCAGGTGGCTGAACTCCATGTTGGTCTTGATGGCGTTGCAGAGCTGGCAGCCGTCCATCACGGGCATCATTACGTCGCTGACCACCAGGTCGACACGCTCCTGGCGCACTTTCTCCATCGCATCCTGGCCGTTGACGGCGGTCACGATGTTGTAGTCATCGGAGAGCTCGCGGGCCAGGTAGGAACGCATTTCCGCGGAATCTTCGACGATCAGCAGCGTATGGCGGCTGCTGTCGTAGTCCGCGGAACTGTCCGCCTGCCCGCTGACCGCCTTCCGTTCCTCCATCACGATGGTGGGTGTCTGCTGGCGTATCGGCAGTTCGAGCACGAAGGAATTGCAGTCGCGCCGGTTCGTGTCGAGGAAGAGCTGGCCGCCGTGCAGTTCGGCGAGCGAGCGGGCGAAAGGCAGGCCCAGACCGGTGCCCTTTCCCTTATCGGCGTCGCCGACCTGGTAGAAGACCTCGAAAATCTTTTCGGCCTCGCGGAGGGGGATCACCGAGCCGTTGCTGTCGACGCGAAGCACAGCCATCGTACCGTCGCCGGACGGCCGCAGGGAGACGTCGATGCGGTCTTTGGTGTATTTCACGCCGTTGGAGAGCAGGTTCCCGAGGATCTTCTCCACGGAGTCCCGCACGCACATTACCTCGAACGGACCGTCCGGGAGGTCGACCGCAAGGGTGATGTTCTGCTCGGCGGCCATCTGCTCGAAGTGGGCGCAGGACTTGCGTACGAGCCCCGTGAGGTCTTCTTTGAGGAAGACGGGCCGGATCTCGTTTTTCTCCATCTTGCGCAGGTCGAGCAGCTGGTTGGTCAGGTTCAGCAGGCGGTCGGTGTTGGCTTGGATGGTCAGCATGTCCTTCTCCGCCTTCGGGGTATATTGCTTTTCGGCGATCAGCTTGTCCAGCGGCATCTTGATGAGGGTCAGCGGGGTGCGGATCTCGTGGGTGATGTTGGTGAAGAAGTTGATCTTGGCTTCGTAGATTTCCTTCTGTTTCTGGTTTTCGACCTTGGTGAGGTGGCGGGCCCGGTCGCGCCGGCGTTTCATATTCAGTTCGCGTAGGAAGACGGCGAGCAGGGCCAGCAAGGCCAGGGCATAGATGATCTTGGCGGTCGTGGACCACAGGGGCGGGGCGAGGATGTCGAAACGCAGGCTCTTCCGGGAAATGGGCGTATCCGATCCGACGATGCCCACTTCCAGGAGGTAGCGTCCGGGCGGGAGCCCGGAGAAGTTGACCTCATTGTCGGTCAGGGTGGCGGCGAGCGTCTCGTGTCCGTTGTGCATCAGCCGGTAGGAGTAGACCACTTGCTGCAGAATGGAAAAATCCGGAGCGGCGAAACTGATTTCCAGCAGGGAGGCGTCCCTGGATTTGATCCGGAGGTGTTCGGTCGTGAGGGCGCTCCGGCCCGGCTCGTGCAGGATTTGGATTCCGTCGGCGTTGCGCGCTTCGATGTGGGTGATGTAGAGCGGATAGTCACGCACGGCCTTTTTCATCTTGGCGGGGGAGAAAGCGATCAAGCCGTTGGTGTTGCCCATATAGATCATCCCCCCTCGGGTGGTCAGTACGGCACCGTAGGAGAACTGGCTGCCGATGACCTGCTGGCGTTCGAAGAGCAGGTCCTCGATCTGGCCGGTTTCGGCATTGATGCGCGTGATGCCGCGGGTGGAGGAGACCCACAGGATGCCCTCTTCGTCCTCGGCCACGGCACAGGTCACGTTGGACAGCAGGCCGTTCCGGCGGGTCAGGGACTGCAGTTTGGGATCAGCCGGGGCGGGGTAGGGGCCGGTATAGCAGATCCCGCCGCCTTCGGTGGTGATCCAGATGCGGTGGCGGCTGTCTTCGAAGAAGGAGGTGATGCGGTCCGCGGTCAGGCCCCCTTCCGTATCGGTTCTGAAGTGCGGGGTGTATGCGCCCTGGGCATCGCGGACATAATAGCCGTTGCCGTAGGTGCCGATCCAGAGGTTGTCCCGGCTGTCTTCGTACAGGGAGTGGATGAAGTCCCGTCCGGCCGCCTCCTCGAATTCGAAGGTGTCCAGTTCCCGGCGGTAGCGGAACAGGCCGTTCTGGGTCCCCGCCAGGATGCTGCCGTCGTCGGTGCGGATACCGCAGCCGCTGCCGGGTACGGCCAGGGGATAGAACTGCTTGATACGCTTGGCGTTGCGGTCGAAGCGGTAGACGCCGTCCCCGAAGGTGAAGATCCAGAGGTCATCCCCGTCGATGGCGAGGCCCTGCATATTCAGGTTCGGCTTGATGACGAAGTTCTCGCTCCGGGTCGGGTCGGTGGGGTTGAGGCGGTTCAGTCCGCCGTCCTCCGTGCAGAACCAGACGCTGCCATCCGGATCTGCGATGATCGAACGGACGACCGAGCCCAGCATCGAACTTCCCGAGGGGTTCGGATAGTAGATGGAGAAGGCGCCTTGCTTGTCCTGCCAGACATTCAGGCCGGCGTAATAGGTGCCGACCCAGACATTGCCGGACTTGTCCTTGTCCAGACTGGTGATGAAACTGGCCGAGAGGGAGTTCGGATCCTGTTCGTGGTGGTAGACTTCCGCCAGTTCGCCGGTATCCGTCTGTTTCACGAACAGGCCGTCGTTGGTGCCGACCCAATACTCGCCCGGACGCCGCTCGAGGATGTGGCGGATCTCGCGGCCCTCGATCCGGAGAATGGTCTCGGTGTTGAGGGTGACGGTGTCCAGGAGGAGGATCTCGCCGTCCGTCGCTGCGGCAAGCAGTTTGCCGTTGTCGGCCGGCCGGATGATGGAGAGACGCCGGGGGAACGCGACCATGTTGAAGCGGTCGCGGCGTTTGTCGTAATTGAACAGGCTGCCGTCGGTCAGGACGACCCAGACGGCGTCATAGGAATCGATCGCGATATAGGCCGGGGAACCCTCCTGGAACGCATAGTCGTGGAAGGCTCCTTCTTTCTTGTCATAGCGGAACAGACGGTTGCCGGCAAACCAGACATTGCCCTTGAGGTCCGGGACGAGGTGGAAGCAGAGCGTCTCGCCCAGCTGGCCGAAGGAGGTCGTCTCGCCCGAAGCGGGGTCGTAGCAGGAGATGCCCGCCGAGTTGGAGAACCAGAGCAGGCCGTCCTCATCCTCGCCGAGATCCATGCTGGCCAGATTCGAGGTCCGGGCGGAGCCGTCCTCTCCGAGCTCGCGGAAATCATAGCCGTCGAAGCGGCACAGGCCGTCGCGGGTGCCGATCCAGACGAAGCCATAACGGTCCTGATAGGTGCAATGGATGGTATTGGAGGGAAGTCCCTCGTAGGTGGTATAATGCTCGAAATAGTAATAAGGCGCAGCCGTCAGGGCGCCGGAAAAGAGCGTCGACAGAAACAGGATAGCGCTAAATAATTGTTTCATCAAGACATTGTTTTTCGACTCGCAAGATAGCAAATAGTTCTTTAACTATTGATTCAATCGTTTTTGTTTTTTTTTCAATGCGGGGACTCGCAAGGGGATTTGGCAAACACACGCGCATAAATGGTCGAAGAATGATGGAGAATGGTCTGCTTTTGATATTTTGTTCAATATATCCGTTTTAATTTTGTAATGCAGAAAAATACTGCAGCAGCCGGAATTCACCTGTCCGGTCTGCTTCTTACAACCGGGTGGTAGATTTTGGTTAATTGTATTGTGGGAAAACGGGGTCCGCGGGAGCGCACCCCGTTTTTATTGTGCCGATGCGTTCTTTTCCGGCTCAGGCGGATGGGAATCGGTGGAAATTTTTTATATTTGGGCAAATAACCAATTATCCTGCATCAATGAAAAAAATCTTGTTCGGAATCAGCGTCGGCCTGGTACTTCTGGCCGCCGTGATTGCTTGTAATCGTATGGCCGGGTCCCAGGCGCTTGCCCGCCCCGAGGGCCCTTGTGATGTGTATGCCCGGGGCGGCACCCCCTGCGTGGCTGCGCACAGTACGACCCGTGCCTTGTATGCCGCCTATGACGGCCCTCTGTATCAGGTGATGCGCCAGTCGGACGGCAAGACCCTGGATATCGGCGTGGTGAAAGCCTCCGCCGGCGACCCGGGCGGCTATGCCGACGCTGCGGCTCAGGATGCCTTCTGCCAGGATACCTACTGCTGGATCACGGTCCTGTATGACCAGTCCGGCAAAGGCAACCACCTCTACCAGGCTCCGCGGGGCGGTTTCAGCGGCCCGGCGATGGGCGGCTACAACAATGTCCCCGTTTCCGACTGGGCTCCCGTGTCCGTGATGGGCCACAAAGTCTATGGTATTTTCATCGCTCCGGGCATGGGCTTGCGTCTGAATGATCCGGTCGGCACCGCGGTCGACGACCAGGCCGAGGGTCAGTACTGGGTCATCAGCGGCCAGCACTACAACTCCGGCTGCTGCTTCGACTACGGCAACGCCGAAACCGACAGCCGCGACGACGGCGACGGCACGATGGAGACCACCTACTTCGGCAACTCCCGGGGCTGGTACTATGGCGAAGGAGATGGCCCGTGGCTGATGACCGACCAGGAGAACAACCTGGTGGGCTGCGTCAACCCGGATCCGAACGACAAATACTGCCGCGGCCTGAATACCGTGTCCTGGCGTTTCGTCACCGCGACCGCCGACGGCGAGCCGCATCACTGGCGCTCCATGGGCGGCAATGCCCAGGAGGGAGAACTGAAAGTTTACTATGACGGCGGCCGCATCCAGAATCCGCGCAGCAGCTACGACCCCATGCGCAAGCAGGGCGCCATCCTGTTGGGCAACGGCGGCGACAACAGCAACGGCTCCGCCGGTACGTTCTATGAGGGCGCGATGACTGCCGCCGGCACCTTCCCGACCCAGGAACTCAACCAGCAGATCCAGGCGAATGTCGTGGCCGCCTGCTATCGCGTGGCGAGCGTCGAGGTGTTCCCCGCGCTCCAGGACGCCCGTCCGTCCAACGTACAGAGCTTCGAGCCCGGGCAGACCCTACGCACCGCGGTTCGCTTTGTCAACAATACCGGAGCGCCCATCGAGGGGCTCTCGATCGCACTCAAGACCCCGCGCGGCTGGAAAGCTTCCGCGAACGGCGAGCCCGTGATGAAGGTCCCTTACACTGTCGCCCCGGACCAGATGGTGGTGGCGGAGTTCGACGTGACCGCCGGTTCTTCCCCGTTTGCGGGAGACCTGGTGGCCATGGCGGCCTGGAAGGGTGAGGGCGTCTCCTTCAGTGAAACGGGCCGGCTCAAGGTGCACAGCACCCCCGCCGTCAAGATCAACGAGTTCAGCATTTCCGACGGCTTCATCGAACTCTACAATGCTTCCGAGAGCAGTGTAGACATCTCCGGATGGACGGTCCGCCAGCACGCGACGCACATTCCCGCTTTCTCGGATATCCGCATTCCGTCCGGCACCCGGATCGCCCCGAAGGGCTTCTATCTGCTCGGGATGGCGAATTCCGGCCTCGCCGTGAATGCCGCCAAGGGTGACAAGACGATCTACCTCCGCAGCGTGGAAGGTTTCCGCGAGGGAGACGAGATCCGGATCGGCGGCGAAACGCGCACGGTCAAGTCCGTCAGCGCCCCGCAGCCCACTCCGGTGGATCCCGCCGCGATGATGCGCCGTCCGGCCGCTGCGCCGGGTGTGCCCACGACGGTGTGGCAGCCCCTGCCGGGCGGCCACGGCATCGAGTTCCCCGCCGGTGTGACCAACATCCCGGTCACCTCTACCTTCGGATTCGAGGTGGGGCAGAAGATGGCCCTCGGCTATGGCGCCGAGCGTCCTGCCGTTTCCAATAATTTGGAGAAATATGAAGTCGTGACGGTGACCGCGGTCGGCAAACCGGGCACGCAGGGCTACCTGTCGATGGATGCCAAGCCGGGCGACACCAATATCAAGGTCTCTTCCACGGCGAACATCTCCGTGGGTGACAAGATCCGCCTCGACATCGCGAGCGAAGGCCACGGCATCGAGACCGTAACCGTGACCAAGGTCGGCACGCCTTCGGCGCGCAACACCCTGGGCGGCCCCCTGCGTCCGGATGAGGACGCGGGCACCGGCCTGGACATCGCCGAACCGCTGAAGTTCTTCCATTCCTCCAATATGCCGTACAGCGTGAACGGTACGGGTATCAGTTTCGAGCCGGCCACCAAGTATCCGCACTACAGCAACGAGCCCGTGCTCGCCCTCTGCTATGCCATCGAACTGGACAAGGCGCTCTCTTCCGCCCATCCGATCGATGAGGCGGTGACCGGCGGAAGCGCTGTCGCCGCCGGCGCCTATGCGGGCGCCGTCCCGGCCGACCTGCTCTTCGGCGGCCCGGCCCTCTCCGATACGGGCGGCAGCATCCTGCTCCGCGATGCCCGCGGCCACGTGGCCGACGCCCTGAACTTCGGTCTGCTCGTGGATCCCTGGCTCTCCGAGGGTTATCAGGCGGATTCCGGTGCCAACGCACCGGGCAACTTCGTGCCCACGCCTTCTGCTTCCCGCCGCTTCGGCGCCCTCCCGGGTGCGACGGCCTCCGTCAGTGCCGGCCGCTATCCCGACGGAGCCGACCTGGATGACAACAAGAATGACTTCCGCGTCCAGCAGACCTTCGGCCTGGCCGCTGCCGCTGAGGCCGGCGCGGACAATATCAAGCTCCTCTCGGTGCAGGGCATCACGCCCGGTTCGTCCCTCGTCTTCGGACGCGGGGCGGATGCCGCGGTGGTCGAGGTTGCTGAAGTCGGTTCTCCCGGCGCGACCGTCCTCTCGGCTCCCGCCGGTCCCGGCGCCCGGAGCCTGACCGTCCTCTCCGCCCAGGGCTTCGTGCCCGGCCAGGTCGTCCTCGTCGGTGCCGAGAAGGCCGAGGTCGCGGAGGTGATCATCCCGCGCGGCCGGCGTCTGCCGCCCGCCGAGATGCTCCAGAAACTGGTGCTCAAGACGCCGCTCCGCCAGTCCCACAAGGCCTCTGATCCGGTCTGTGGCACGGGTGTGACCCTGAAAGCGCCCCTGAAGGCGGCTGCGGCGCCCGGTGCACCGGTCACTTCTGCACAGCCTACCCCCGGCGCGCCCAACCGGTATTAGTCGCGTGGAGGACCTGCATCGTTTCAAGGTCCTGCTGCTGCCGCTTTGTGCAGCCTGCCTGGCGCTCTCGCTCTGGATGCTCCTGCATTCCTGGGCGGGGGCGCCGATGGCGGGTTGCGGGGCCCTCAGTGCCTGCGACAGCGTCATGAACAGCCCCTGGGCCTATGTGCTGGGGGGCGTGCCGGTAAGCCTGCCTGCCGCCTCCCTCTATGTCCTGCTGTTGATCTGTCTGCTCTTCCTGGGCTCGGATACCTCGCTGGACCGTATGCTTTGGGGCGTGGCCTTGCCGCTGCTTTCCGGCTGCATCGTGGGAGCCGCCCTGTGGTTCTGCTGGCTGCAAATCGGCGTGTTGCACCGCTTCTGCCCATATTGTACGGTCCTGCACTTGCTGGGCTGCGTTGCTGCGGTGCTGATCCTGCGACGTTCTTTCCGCGCCGGCCGGCACGCCGTACCCGTCTTTGTCGCCGGCCTTTTCGCCGCCGCGGTTTTCGCCTTCGTGCAAGCGCGGACGGTACCTGAAACAATCTATGACAGCGGCAGCACGGGGGAGGCTTTGCCCGTTTTTACCGATGCGGAAGTGCCCGCCCTGGGTGCGGAAGACGCTCCGGTGGAAATCACCCTGCTGTTCGATTTCCAGTGCGTCCATTGCCGCAGGCTCCACCGCCTCCTGCCCGAGCTGCTGGACAAGACCGGCGGGCGGCTGCGCATCCGGCTCTGCCCGGTCCCGCTCAGCAGCGCCTGCAACCCGTACATCCCGGCTTCCGGGACCGACCGTTTCGCCGGCTCGTGTGCCCTCACGCGGCTTGCGCTCGCCATCTGGTATGCTGCTCCGCAGGCCGCACCGGCCTATTGGGATGCCCTGCTGGACGAGAATGCTCCGGATCCGGAGCAGGCGGAAGCGCAGGCGCGCGCCCTGCTCGGCGAGGCCTTTGAAAGCGCCCTCTCCGATGCGCGCATCGATGCCTACCTGAAGCGGGTTTACGAATTGTTCGGACGGACCTCCACCTTGGATAAGAGCGGGGTGCCGCGCCTGATCTTCGGCGGACGCTGGCTCGTGCCCGAGGTGGACGAGACGGAACCGCTCCTTTCCCTCATCCGCTCGGAATTGGGCGCGGAATTGTGAATTTGACTTTTTTTGCACTTACCATATTTATCAACCGTTATGTATAAGCATCTTTTACCCTGCCTGGCCGCCCTGATCCTGGGGCAGGCTTTTCTCCCCGCACAGGAGAAGTACGAAATCAACGGCATCGACATGACGCGGGTTGAATATGAGCATTTCAAGAATCCCGACCGGGAATTCCGGGGTGTGCGCTTCATCAGCCTGAACCTCGACCGCTCCACGGAGCAGTCCATGCGGGATGCCGTCGAACGCGATTTCAAGACCGACAAATGGGGGTCCTTCGTGCTGATTGCCGGCGGTGGCAGTACGGCCGGCCTGTCCGACGAATACCTCGCCGGTTCCGGCCGGCAGCGGAAGGAGACCGGCATCGCCTACCTCAGCGAGGAATATTTCAAACTCTACCGGGCCGCCATCGAGAAGGGCCTGGAACTGGGCTTCAAGTGCACCACGCTTTATGATGAGTGGGAGTATCCGAGCGGTATGGTGGAAGGCCTGTTCTACAGCCGCTACCCGCAGGACTGCGCCAAGAGCCTGGAGATGGAGGAAAAGGATGTGTCGGGCCGTGCCCAGACCGTGACCCTCACCATGCCCGAAAGCGGGATCTATATGGGGTCCGTGCTGATGAACCTCGACACCTACGAAAGGCGGGATGTCAGCAGCTCCTTCCGCGACGGGACCCTGCGCTGCAATGTCCCCGCGGGCAACT
>JAEEVG010000023.1 GCA_016290835.1 Bacteroidales bacterium
TTCTTCAACGAGGGCGCCATCTGGCAGTTCGAGGCCTCGGGCTTCGAGGGTCCCGCCACCCTCACGGTCAAGCGCTGCCGCATCGCCGGGACACGTTTCAACCGCGAGGGCGATATGGGCGTGGACCCGCGGGAACTATTCGATCCCGCCCCGGGCGAGCCGGAGCTGACCACCCTCAGCTGGGCTGCCTCCGCGGAGAGTTACCTGCTCTATGAAGACAATGCCCGCCTGTCGGTGCTGGACGCCGGAGAGGGCCGCCCCATCTTCGAGAAAGAGGAGGCCGCGCGGCAGGCGCTGATGGGCCAGGTGGAGATCAACACCCCCGATCCTTTCTTCAATACGCTGGGAGCCAGTCTGGTAGCCGCCGCCGACGGCATCTGGGACGGGCAGACTTTCCTGCACGGGGCCAACGGCTGGCGCACCCCCTATGTCGGCTGGCGCGGCGCCTACGTGGGCGACGCCGTGGGCTGGAACGACCGGGCCGTCACCCACTTCACCGTCTATTCCAAGAGCATGGTCACGGATGTGCCGCCGGTGCTTCCCCAGCCCCAGCAGGACACCCTGGGCCATATGGCCGCCTCGCTCAAGCGCTGGGGCACCCCCATCTACTCCAACGGCTACATCTGCCGCCTGCCCGGCCGCACCGACCAGATCAGCCACTACGACATGAACCTCAACTACATCGACGAGCTGATGTGGCACTTCAGCTACGATGCCGACCCGGAGTTCCTGCGCTATATGTGGCCGTACATCGTGCTCCACCACGAGTGGGAGAAGCGCAATTTCGATCCCGACAACGACCATCTCTACGATGCCTTCTGCTGCATCTGGGCCAGCGACGCGCTTTATTACAGCGGCGGCGCCGTGACCCATTCCTCGGCCTACAACTACCGCGCGAACCTGCTGACCGCCCGCATCGCCGAAATCATCGGCGAGGACCCGACGCCCTATCGCGAGGAAGCGGAGGCCATCCTGCAGGCGATGAACGAGCGCCTGTGGCTCAAGGATCTTGGCTACTGGGCTGAATACCAGGATTATATGGGCCTCAAGCGGCTCCACAAGAGCGCCGCCATCTGGTCCGTCTATACCCCGATCGACTGCGACGCCTGCACCCCCGAGCAGGCCTGGCAGGCCACCGAGTACGTGGACCGTTCGATCCCGCACATCCCGGTGAACTATGTCTATGACGAGACGGCCCTCCGCGAGCTCGGACTCTCGCTGCCGGCCCCGGAACGGAACCTGTTCACCATCTCCACTTCCGACTGGCTCCCCTATGTCTGGAGCACCAATAACGTCGCCCACGAGGAGGTGGCCAACATGGCCCTGGCCTACCTGCAGGCGGGCCGCAGCGACTCCGGCTTCCAGTTGCTCAAGGCCGACCTGCTGGACGAGATGTACCTGGGCGGCTGCCCGGGCAACTTCGGCCAGATCAGCTACTATGACAAGGCCAAGAACGAGGCCTACCGCGACTTCGCCGACAACGTGGGCATCACCTCCCGGGCCATCATCAACGGTCTGTTCGGCATTATCCCCGACGCACTCAACGGCCGCTGCTACATCAAGCCGGCCTTCCCGGAGGACTGGGATGAAGTCTCCATCAAGACCCCCTATCTCTCCTATTCCTTCCGCCGCGAGGGCAAGAAGGACATCTACGAGATCGAGCAGCATTTCACCCGGCCGCTGACCATCCTGGTCCGCGCCAATGCCGGGGGCGGCGCCTATCTCGAGGTCGCGGGCGACGACTCGCAGAAGCAGACCATCGTGGTGGACCGCACCCAACTGCCCAAAGCAATAAGGCACAAGAAGATCCGCGCCCCCAAGGCCAACGTCCGCTCTCCGCGCTACCTGAAGGCGATGGGCCTGGGTGACATCAATCCCCGGGCGATGCGCAAGGCGGAAATGGTGGACCTGACGCCTTATTTCAACGCCAACGTGGACGATATCTTCCGCAACCAGTATCTCTCCCCCCGCCCGCCTTTCACCACGCTTGAACTGCCGGTCCAGGGTGCCGGCGACTGGTGCACCCCGTTCACGACTCCCAAGGTCGAGGACGACGGCTTCCGGGCCGCGCTGCAGGACGGCGAGTTCGACACCGGCCTGGGCGTGCGCTTCCGCTCCCCCGTCGAGGGTCCCAACATCCTCTACACCTCCTTATGGGACAATTATCCCGGCAGCGTGACCGTGCCGCTGGAAGGCCGGGCCCGCAATGCCTATTTGCTGATGGCCGGCAGTACCCAGAACATGCAGAGCCGAATCGAGAACGGCCGCGTGACGGTGACCTACACCGACGGCTCCACGGATGTACTGTCGCTGGAGAACCCGATCAACTGGTGCCCCATCGAGCAGGATTTCTACACCGACGACTACGCTTTCTGGACCGCTCCGAAGAAGCCCTACCGCGTGCTGCTCTCCGACGGACGCACCTCCCGGGAACTCTCGCTCGACTTCCTGCCCGCGGCGGAGAATGACAACCTCTACGACGCCATCAAGACGACCGACCGCGGCATCCCCGACGGCGCCGCCCAACTCCTCAAGATGCCGCTGAGGCGCTCCAAGAAACTGCAGTCCCTGACCCTCGAGACCCTCTCCAACGACGTGGTCATCGGTTTGATGGCCGTCACCTTGGAAAAGTGAAGTTAATTCATTAACTTTGTCCGATTTTTGGTCAGAAGAATCATACAACAAATTAAAACATATCATTATGCCTAAGATCGATTTAAGCAAGTACGGCATCAAGGGAGTTACCGAGATCCTCTACAATCCCACCTACGAAGTCCTCTACAACGAGGAGACCAAGCCCGGTCTCGAGGGCTATGACAAGGGCCAGGTGACCGAACTCGGCGCCATCAACGTGATGACCGGCATCTTCACCGGCCGTTCGCCCAAGGACAAATACATCGTCTATGACAAGACCTCCAAGGAGGGCGCCCCGGGCGAAGTGTGGTGGACCACGCCGGAGTATCCCAATGACAACCATCCGATGAGCGAGAAGGTCTGGAAAGAGGTCAAGAAACTCGCCCTGAACCAGCTCAGCGGCAAGCGTCTTTTCGTCGTGGACGGCTTCTGCGGCACCCACCAGGATACCCGCATGAAGGTCCGTTTCATCATGGAGGTGGCCTGGCAGGCCCACTTCGTGACCAATATGTTCATCCGTCCGAAGAACCAGGCCGAGTTTGACCAGGAGCCCGATTTCGTGGTTTTCTGCGCCTCCAAGGCCAAGGTGGACAACTACCAGGAGCTGGGCCTGCGCACCGACACCTGCGTCGCTTTCAACGTCTCCAGCAAGGAGCAGGTCATCCTCAACACCTGGTACGGCGGTGAGATGAAGAAGGGTCTCTTCTCCATGATGAACTACTATCTGCCGCTGAAGGGCGTGGCCGCGATGCACTGCTCGGCCAACACCGACATGAACGGCGAGAACACCGCCATCTTCTTCGGTCTGTCCGGCACCGGCAAGACCACCCTCTCCACCGACCCGAAGCGCCTGCTCATCGGCGATGACGAGCACGGCTGGGACGACGAGGGCGTCTTCAACTTCGAAGGCGGCTGCTATGCCAAGGTCATCAAGCTCGACAAGGAGTCCGAGCCCGACATCTACAACGCCATCCGCAGGGACGCCCTCCTGGAGAACGTCACCGTGGACGCCAATGGCAAGATCGACTTCAACGACAAGAGCGTCACCGAGAATACCCGCGTCAGCTATCCGATCTACCACATCGAGAAGATCGTCCGTCCGGACAGCCACGGCCCCGCCGCCAAGCAGGTCATCTTCCTGTCCGCCGACGCTTTCGGCGTGCTGCCTCCGGTGAGCATCCTGACCTCCGAGCAGTGCAAGTACTACTTCCTGTCCGGCTTCACCGCCAAGCTGGCAGGCACCGAGCGCGGCATCACCGAGCCCACCCCGACCTTCTCCGCCTGCTTCGGCCAGGCCTTCCTTGAGCTGCACCCGACCAAGTATGCCGAGGAGCTCGTGAAGCGCATGGAGAAGAGCGGTGCCAAGGCCTACCTCGTGAACACCGGCTGGAACGGCACCGGCAAGCGCATCTCCATCAAGGATACGCGCGGCATCATCGACGCCATCCTGGACGGCAGCATCGACAAGGCTCCGACCAAGCAGATCCCTTACTTCAATTTCGAGGTTCCCACCGAGCTCAAGGGTGTCGACACCGGCATTCTCGACCCGCGCGACACCTATGCCGACCCCGCCGTCTGGGAGGAGAAGGCCAAGGATCTCGCCGGCCGCTTCATCAAGAACTTCCACAAGTACGAGAGCAACGAGGCCGGCAAGGCGCTCGTCGCCGCCGGTCCTCAGCTGTAAGCCGCTGCGCATCTTACAGCCGGGACTTTGTCCCCTATGACTGAGGGGAGAACCCCTCAGACTCCCCCGGCCGCTTCGCTCCGAAGTCCGGGATCCAACGAAAGACCGCCCCTCTGACAGGGGGCGGTTTTTTTGACGCATTTTTACAACAAGTGTTACATTTTTAGTAATATTTATATTATCTTTGGCGATTAGAGTAATATTTGAATTACTCACCCATCTATTTTGACTAATATATCGCCCATGACTGCTGTTGCAACGCCTTAACTTTGCAAGAAGCCAACAAACACTGTTATTATATAACCTATTGTTCAACCAAAATCCTAAAGCTTGATGAAATCTTTTTTCTCAGTGAGCCGTAAAGCGCTGATGGCGCTTACGACTGCCGTGGCTTTGCTCTTTATGGGGGGATCGGCACTCGCCCAGTCCACCATCAAGGGTAAGGTCCTGGATTCCAACGGCGAAGCCGTCATCGGAGCCTCCGTCGTCGTGCCCGGCACCACCAACGGTGTCATCACGGACCTCGACGGTAACTTCGAACTCCGCGTCGCTCCCAGAACCGTTCTGGAAGTCTCCTGCATCGGCTACGTGACCCAGCGGGTCGAAGCCGCCAACAACATGTCCGTCACCCTCCAGGATGACCGCCTCATGCTTGAAGAAGCGGTCGCCGTCGGTTACGGTACGATGCGTAAGAGCGACGTCACCGGAGCCATGGTCTCCGTGAAGGCCGAGGAACTCCTCCAGAACCCGGTCCTCAACGCCGTCGAAGCCCTCCAGGGTAAGGCCGCCGGCGTCGTGGTCAGCAACAACGGACGTCCGGGTTCCGCAGGTAGCATCAACGTCCGCGGACAGAACAGCCTCGCTTCCGGCAGCCCGCTCATCGTCATCGACGGTGTCGTCGCGCAGTCCGTCGGCCTCGACATGATCAACCCGCAGGACATCGAGTCCATCGACATCCTCAAGGACGCCTCCGCCACCGCCATCTACGGTGCCCGCGGTACCGACGGTGTCATCCTCGTCACCACCAACCGCGGCAAGAACGGCAAGCTCACCCTCAACTACTCCGGCACCCTCACCGCCGAGAAGATCTTCGAGAAGGTCCCCTTCATGACCGCCGAGGAGACGCTCGTCTGGCGTCGCTGGGCCCGCTACTATGGTGGTTACACCGACATCCCCGGCAACCAGCCCAACATCGAAGTCGACCACGACGGTCTCATCATCAAGGGTTTCTCCGAGACCGCCTGGGAGAACATCCTCAAAGGCTGGGGCCTGACCCTCGAACAGTATAACGCAGGACAGCGCTCCACCACCTGGGATCCCTCCAAGATGCAGTCCACCGACTGGCATCAGTTCACCGACCGCATCGGTATCACCCACGAGCACACCCTCAGCGCCTCCGGCGGTACCGACCGCATGAAGGCCTACGTGTCCCTCGGTTATATGAACAACAAGGGCACCACCATCGGCCAGGAATACAGTCGCTACACCTTCCGCACCAGCGTCGATGTCACCCCGCTCGAGTGGTTCTCCATGGGCGGCGCCATCAACGCCCGCTTCGGCGACCAGCTCTACGGTGTCGACGGCTCCGGCGGCGCCTCCAACTCCGTCCCGGGGTCCCTCCGCGCCAAGGCCGAGGCCCTCTTCGCCTATGCCGTCCCTTATGACAGCAACGGCAACGTCGTCCTCCTCCCGGACGGCAACAACCTCAACGCCACCGTCGTGGACGAGTACGGCAAGACCGAGCTCTCCAACCTCTCCTACGACTTCACCGGATCCTTCTACACCAACTTCGATTTCGGCAAGATGTGGAAGCCCCTCGAAGGTCTGACTTTCCGTACCACCTTCGGCCCCCAGCTCCGCTTCCGCCAGTCTTATAAGTATATGTCGGGCCAGAGCGCCGTCCGTGCGGCACAGGCCGGCGAGGAAGACCTCGTCACCTCCAACGCCAACAAGAACTTCTCCTGGACCCTGGACAACATCATCGCCTACAACCGCAAGTTCGGCGACCATTCCGTCAATGTCACCCTCCTCCAGGAGGCCTGGTATCGTATGAGCACCCAGCTCTACTCCATGTCCGGCAAGAATGTCGCCCTCGCCTCTGTCGGCATGGGCATGACCCAGAAGTGGTGGGGCCTCGGAAACGGCACCTACACCCGCGACGGCGAGCCCAGCTTCAACTCCCTGACCGAGTCCCAGATGGCCTCCTACATGGCCCGTGTCAACTACTCCTTCAAGGATCGCTATATGATCACCCTCTCCTACCGCTACGACGGCGCTTCCCAGCTCGGCGCCGGCCACAAGTGGGCCGGATTCCCCTCCGTGGCTCTCGCCTGGCGTATCGACCAGGAGCCTTGGATGCACGTCAGCTGGGTCGACCAGCTCAAGTTCCGCGTCGGTTGGGGCCGCACCGGCAACTATAGCATCGGTGAGTACTCCACCAAGGACACCCTGGACGGCCGTACGACCACCTTCGGCGAAAAGGCGTACACGGTCTATTACACTCCGAGCAGATTGGCCAACCAGGAAATCGGCTGGGAGACCACGGACGCCATCAACGTCGGTGTGGACTTCTCCGTCCTCAAGGGTCGCATCAGCGGCGTGTTCGACGTGTATAAGAACTTCACCCACGGTATGATCTTCCAAAACGTCACCCTGCCGCCCGTCTCCGGTTATAACGTCACCAGCGCGAACCTCGGACAGATCAACAACCAGGGCTTCGACCTGACGCTCAACACCGTCAACATCAACAACCGCGACTTCTCCTGGAGGTCCACGGTCAACCTCGGCTTCAACCGCAACAAGATCATCGAACTCCAGAACGGTAAGGAAGACATGCTCGGCAGCCTCCTCTTCATCGGTTATCCGGTCTCCGTCACCTACGGCTACCGTACCCAGGGACTCTGGCAGGATACCCCCGAAGACCTCGCCGAGATGGCCAAGTTCAAGGAGCTGGGCAACCAGACCTACCGCCCCGGTACGACCAAGGTCGTGGACCTCTCCGGTCCCGAAGGCAAACCCGACTACAAGATCGACGGCGACTACGACCGTGTGATCCTCGGCCACAACACCCCGCTCTACACCCTCGGTTTCAACAACAACTTCCGCTGGAAGAACCTCACCCTCGAGATCTTCATGTACGGCCGTTTCGACTATTTCACCCGTACCGGCAACTCCGCCAACACGGCCTGGACCACCCGCATGTACGACTACTATACCGACGACAACAAGGGGGCCAAGTATAGCCGTCCTTCCTTCGGCATCGAGTCTTCCGAGGACCAGTTCGCCGGCTGGCAGATCCAGATCCCGCACGCCGGCTGGCTCAAGGTACGCCAGATCTCCCTCGGCTACTTCCTCCCGCAGAATTTCGTCAAGAAGATGGGCCTGAGCTCCGTCCGCATGACCGCCCAGCTCAAGAACCCGTTCTCCATCTATGACGCCGCATTCTGGACCGACTCCGACGCCGGCAGCGCCTCCGTCAACCGCGGTCTTGTCTTCGGCCTCAACATCGGCTTCTAATCCTCTTAAGATTATTGCTTTATGAAAAATATCTTTAGAATCCTGACCCTTGCCGCCGTGGCCGGAGCGCTCACGTTCTCCCTCTCTTCCTGCGGCGAGAAATTCATCAACGAGACCCAGCGGACCAAGATCGACTCGGGCTTCCTGGAGACTCCTCAGGGACTTTACTCCATGTCCACCAGCCTCTACCTCCAGTTCCGTGAATTGTTCTACGGTGAGAGCTGGCCGTTCACCATGGCCGGAACCGATGAACTTATGATCGGCGGCGACCGCGCTTCCGAGGCATACAACACATACGACGCCCGGTATGGTACCAGGACGACCGGATCCGCCAACACCCGGAACACCGATTACATCTGGAACATAATGTACACCTGGCTCAACCGCGCCAACAAGATTATCGACGCCGCAGACATCCTCGAAGGCTACGCCAAGAAGGATGAGACGCTCGGCACCGCCTACTTCGTCCGCGGTTTCGACTACCTGTTCCTCGTCAACCAGCACGGCGATATTCCCCTCGTGCTCCACGCCGCTACCGGACCTGAGCGCGAGTATAGCCGCCAGAGCCGGGAAGAGGTCTACAAGCAGGTGATCGAAGACCTCGAGAATGCCTACAAACTTCTCCCCAACAAGGGCGACATGGACGGCAAGATCGACAAGAGCACCGCAGCCCACTACCTCGCCCAGGCCCACCTCTGGAGGGCCTCCGAGTGCAACGACGACTGGAACTCCTCCTACAAGAACCAGGACCTCCAGGATGTCATCAAGTATGCCGACATCGTCATCGCGGCGCATCCCCTCGTGGCCCATTACGAGGACCTCTTCGCCAACTACACCAAGAACGGCGCCGCGGCCCCGAGCCCGGACAACAACACCGAGATCGTCCTCAAGGCCTCCCACACCGTGGACACCACCGAGCGCGGCTCCGCCAACGCCGGTACGATGACCCTCTGCTGGTTCGTCATGCCCTACCAGAATGCCTTCACGGGATTCATGGAACGCGACGTGGCCGGCGGACGCTCCTACCAGCGCCTCAAGAACACCCCGAAGTACACCTACTTCATCTACGACCTGGCGAACGACTCACGCTTCTGGAAGACCTTCAAGACCACCTGGGCCATCAACAGATCCGTAAGCGATCCCAATAAGGATTATGATTATTTGGCCAAGGACGGGACCCAGATCAAGATGACCTCCTACTTCGGCCCGCACAGAACAGAGGCCACGTTCAGCAAGTACCTCGGCGGTATGTACATCATCAACCGCAAGGAGTACGGCCAGAAGTTCCTCACCGAGGACATCGACATCTCCTACTCGCCGAAGGGCCACAAGCTCTTCAAGATCAAGGACTACAACACCGGCAAGTACATCCCCGACGTCAAGGCCCTGCTCACCTATGCCAGCGCCGATGCGGCCGAGCCCGAGAACACCAGTATGAACCCCAACATGGACGGCCAGTTCACCATGGTCTCCAAGTACCTCGACGGCGACGTGGATAAGTACAACCTCGCCAACGGTTTCCGCGACCAGGTCATCGCCCGTTCCGCCGAAGACTACTTCTTCAAGGCCGAGGCCCTCATCCGCCAGAACAAGATCGACGAGGGTATCGCCGTACTGAAGCCGCTGCGCGACCGCGCCCAGTTCCGGGCCGGCGAGGAGCGTGACAAGTACATGGACGGCGGCCAGGCCTTCGCGACCAGCAGCTACCGTGAGGCTATCGCCGCATACACCTACCGCAGCGTCTTCTACGGCAAGAGTTCCTACTTCTACTCCGTGGGCGGCTGGGACAAGGACCAGGCTTACCGCGACGAAGTCAATTCCAAGGCTTCCGTCCTGCCTGTCGTCACTTCCAGCAACTACCCGGCGGAAGACGAGTATGTGATGAACTTCCTCGCCGAGACCAACCCCAAGTACAAGACCGACGCCTTCACCCGCGCCATGTGCTACCTGCTCAACGAGAAGTCCCGCGAGATGTATGCCGAGAGCAAGCGCTATAACGACCTCGTCCGTACCCGCACCCTGGAGGACCGGCTCCGCTTCAACGACCAGGCCTGGTCCGAGAACCCGACCGACATCCTCGGCCACACCGGCAACAAGGGCACCAAGAGTGTGAAGGACGAGAAGGGGAATCCCATCGACGATGGCGACATCGATCGGTATGCCTCCCCGAACGGCGGACATTTCAAGAGCTATCACTATCTGCGTCCGATCCCCGCTTCTTTCCTCGAGAACATCACCAAGGATGGTCATCCGCTGACTGCGGACGAGATGCATGAAATGCAAAACCCTGGTTATTGATTTTTGGTTAATAAATGGTTGATGGGAAGGGGACCGCTGAGAAGCGCTCCCCTTCTTTTTTTTTCTCTATTTTCTTCCTATCTTTACCTGCTGAAATTATTTATACACAAAATAGCCATGACTGTTATCATTATCATTGCCCTCATCGCCCTCCTTGTCCTGTGGGTGATTTCCGTCCAGCGCAAACTCGTCGGTGCTGACGAGCTCTGCCAGAATGCCATGAGCACCATCGGCGTACAGCAGGAAAGCCGCTGGGACGCCCTCACCGGAATGGTCGAACTGATCAAGTCCTACAACGAGCACGAGTACAACACGCTCAAAGACGTGATCGCCCAGCGCAAACAGATCGATGGGAACAGCACCCCCGAGCAGGCCGACGCCCAGGAGGACCTGATGAACCAGGTGGCCAGCCGGATCAATGTCGTCGTCGAGCGCTACCCCGAACTCAAGGCCAATGAGAACTATGCCAAGGCGATGGACGCCGTCGACAAGTACACCAACCTCGTCCGGACCAGCAAGATGGTTTACAACGACACCGCGACCAAGTACAACCGGATGATCCGCCAGATCCCCGATTCGATCGTAGCCTCCTTGTTCGGCTTCAAGACCCGCGAGTACCTCAAGACGGAGGAGAAGAAGACCGAGATGCCTTCCCTCAAGATCTAGGCACGCGAGCGTTCATGATCCTTTTCGAAGAAAGCGGCGGTTGCCGCTTTTTTCGTATCTTTGTGGGGTCATGGGAGAGTTGAACACGAGCATACAGTACCTCAGCGGGGTCGGTCCGAAGCGGGCCGAACTCCTGCGGCGCGAGCTCGGGATCGAGACCCTCTCGGACCTGATCCACCTCTACCCCTTCCGCTACATCGACCGGAGCGGCATCACGCCCATCGCCCAGGTGGCGCCCGACCTGGCCTACGTCCAACTGCAGGCCACCGTGGTGACCCGGACCCTCTACGGACCCTCCAGCAGCATCGTTTCCCAGGAGACGGACCCGATTCACTGGGGCGCGGTCAAGCGCCTGTCCGTCATCGTGGAGGACGCTTCCGGGCGGATGGAGATGGTGTTTTTCAAGGGGATACGCTGGAACTACCAGCGGCTCGTCCCCGGTTCCACCTTTCTCTTTTTCGGCAAACCGCAGGCTTTCGGGACCCGGATGAACCTCGTGCATCCGGAGGTGGACGTGCCCCAGGACGGGGCGCTCACGCAAGGGACGCTGACCGGGGTGTATCCCAGCACGGAGAAGCTCAAGACGGGCGGGATCACCGGCAAGGTGATGAACAAGCTGCAGGCCGCCGCCCTCTCGCTCTGCCTGCCTGAGATCCGCGAGACCCTTCCCGAGTACGTGCTGCGCGACCGCGCGCTGGTGTCCGTGCAATATGCGCTCAAGAACATCCATTTCCCCAAGGACAGCTATGCCCTGCAGAAGGCCACCCGGCGCCTCAAGTTCGAGGAACTCTTCTTCCTGCAGCTCTCGCTTCTCAAGCAGAAATATATCCGTTCGCGCGGGGACCGCGGGATCCTGATGCCCAAGGTGGGGCCGGACTTCCACGCCTGCTACAATGCCCTCCCCTATACCCTGACCGGGGCGCAGCAGCGCGTGATCAAGGAGATACGCGCGGACCTCGTGAGCGGGCACCAGATGAATCGTCTGCTGCAGGGGGATGTGGGTTCGGGCAAGACGATGGTGGCGGTGCTGAGCTGCCTGATGGCCGTGGGCAATGGCTACCAGGCCTGCATCATGGCACCGACCGAGGTGCTGGCGCAGCAGCATTATGCCAATATCCAGAAGTATCTCAAGCCGACTTCCGTGCGCTGTGCGCTGCTGACGGGCAGCACCACGCAGAAGGAGCGGCGGGGCATCCACGCGGCGCTGGAGGACGGCAGCCTGGGGATTATCGTGGGGACGCACGCGCTGCTGGAGGACAATGTCGTTTTCCGCAACCTCGGCCTCGCGGTCATCGATGAGCAGCACCGTTTCGGTGTCGAACAAAGATCGAAATTATGGAATAAAGGACCTTCAGGCCAGAATGTGCCACCACACGTGCTCGTGATGACGGCGACGCCGATACCCAGGACACTGGCGATGACCTTGTACGGCGATCTGGACGTGTCGGTGATCGATGAGATGCCCCCGGGTCGCAAACCCGTCCAGACCATGTGCATCGGCGAAAACCGCCGCCCCGCCATGTACAAATTCATGCGCGAACAGATCGCCCTCGGCCGCCAGGTCTTCGTGGTCTTCCCCCTCATCTTCGAAAGCGAAAAGATCGACTTGCAGAACCTCGAAAAGGGCTACGAGGAGATCGTGCGGGCTTTCCCGCTGCCGGACTACAAAGTCGCCATCGTCCACGGCCAGCAGAGCAACGAAGAGAAGAACTTCAACATGTCCGCCTTCGTCGCCGGCCGCGCCCACATCCTCGTCTCCACGACCGTAATCGAAGTGGGCGTGGACGTGCCCAACGCCTCCGTGATGGTGATCCAGAGCGCCCAGCGCTTCGGCCTGAGCCAACTCCACCAGTTGCGCGGCCGCGTCGGGCGCGGCGCCGAAAAGTCCTATTGCATCCTGGTCAAGGATGTCAAGACCTCCAAGGAGGCCCAGGAGCGCCTGGACCTGATGTGCGCCACCGAAGACGGCTTCGAGATCGCGGAACAGGACATGAAAATGCGCGGCCCGGGCGACCTCGAAGGGACCCAGCAGAGCGGGCTGCCCATCAGCCTCAACATCGCTTCCCTGGCCAAGGACGGCCAGCTGCTCACCGAAGCCCGGCGTTACGCCGAGCAGATCCTCGAAACCGACCCCCGGCTCGAGGCCCCGCAAAACGAACCTCTCCTGCGGGAACTCCGCAAAGACAAATACGAAATCAAAGACTATAGTAAAATCTCATGAAACGCATTGTAATCGCTATTACCTGTCTGATTATGGCCATCAGTTGTACACAGAAAGAAGATAGCGGCTATGTCGGGGCATCCGACATCCGCATCGAGGACGGCGTGATGACGCCCGAGACGCTCCTCGCCCTCGGCCGCCTGTCCGATCCCCAGCTCTCCCCCGACGGAAGCAGGATCCTCTACGGCGTGTCCTATACCTCCATCCCGGACAACCGCAGCTGTCGCAACCTCTTCCTCTGCAAGCCCGATGGCTCTGACCGGGTCCAGCTCACGCACTACGCCAAGAGCGTCAGCGGCGCCCGCTGGTCTGTCGACGGCGGGAGCATCTATTTCCTGCAGGGTGGCCAGCTCTGGAAGGCCCCCCTGCAAGGGAATAAACTCGGCAAGCGCGTGAAACTCAGCGACATCCCCGCCGGGATCAGCGACTTCAAGATCTCCCCGGATGAGCAGCAGGTCCTGTATGTGAGCAGCATCAAGAACACCGCTCTGCAGACCCCCGCCGACCTTGATCCCGCCCTCGACAAGGCCAAGGCCTACGCCACGGAAGACCTGATGTACCGCCACTGGGACCACTGGGTGACCGAAGTCCCCCGCACCTACGTCGCGCCCCTGGTGAACGGGCTGGTCACCCCTGAGAACTCCCTGGACATCCTCGGCACGGACAATCTCTTCGAACTGCCCACAGAGCCCTTCGGCGGCGCGGAGCAGTTGGACTGGGCTCCCGACAGCCGGCACATCGTCTATTCCTGCCGCAAGAAAACGGGCAAGCAGTACGCTTTCAGCACCAACACCTCCATCTATATCTATGATCTGCTGACCGGCGCGACGATCGACGTCAAGACGGACGGTGGCTACGATACGGATCCCGTCTGGAGCGCCGACGGGGCGCACCTCGCCTGGATCTCGATGCCGCGGGATGGTTACGAAGCGGATCGGCAGCGGCTGTTTGTCGCTGATGTCCAGATGCTTGCACCGGAAGCAGACGGGCAGAATGTCGGCGTGGCCGTGAGCGAAGTCCGTGAACTGCTGCCCGATTTCGACCACGATGTTTCGGGCCTGGTCTGGCACGGAGAGGAAATCTTCTTCAACGCGCTCGTGGGCGAAGGGGTCCAGGCGCTCTTCTGCGCGGATCTGGAAGGAGACGTACAGCGCATCACCGCTCCGGACTGGAACTACGACTTCTTCTCCCCTTTCGCCATCCTGGACAAGGAGGACGGTGTGCAGTTGCTGGCATCCTACTATTGCCTCAAGTTCCCCACCGAACTGGTGTCCGTGGACATCACCGCCGCGCAGACCAGTTTCAAGCAGATCACCTCGGAGAACGAGCACATCCTGAGCCAGCTCGCGGAGGTCACGGACGAGCGCGTGTTCGTGGAGACGGTGGATCACCAGCAGATGCTCTGCTGGGTGCTCTACCCGCCGCAGTTCGATCCCGCCAAGCAGTATCCCGCCATCGAAATCGTGCTGGGAGGCCCGCAGGGCAGCAATTCCCAGGACTGGAGTTTCCGCTGGTGCTACCGCCTGATGGCCCAGCAGGGTTACATCGTAATCCTCCCGAACCGCCGCGGAACGACCGCTTTCGGCCAGGCCTGGAAAGAGCAGATTTCCGGCGACTACCCGGGTCTCAATATGCAGGATTACCTGAGCGCCGCGCGCTATATCAAGGGCCAGCCCTACGTGAGCAAGCTCGCCTGCGTGGGCGCTTCCTATGGCGGTTATTCCGCCTATATGCTTGAAGGGCTGCACGGCGACCTGTTCGACTGCTTCGTCGCCCACGCCGGCATTTTCGACGAGAAGCAGCTCTGGTACACCACCGAGGAGATGTGGTTCGCCAACTGGGATGGCGGCGGCCTGACCGAATATGCCTACACACCGGGCCAGATGGGTCCTGCGGGCGACGGTATCACCTTCGGCGGGATGCAGCAGGCCGGCGCGCCCTATGCTTCCACGCCCAAGGCGCAGCGCCACTATGCCAATTCTCCTTCGTCGATGGTCACCAAGTGGCACACGCCCATCCTCTGCATCCACGGGATGATGGATTTCCGCATTCCTTATGAGCAGGGCATGGCGGCGTTCAATGCGGCCCAGATGATGGGGGTGCCGTCCAAACTCGTGATCTTCCCCGACGAGACGCACTGGATCCTCCAGCCCCAGAATTCGCTCTACTGGCACCGCGTGCTCTACGATTGGCTTGACCGCTGGTTGAAGTAGGGCTGCCGCGACGCCAACAGTCCCCCGAAAGCTGAAATGAACCCTGTCGGGAAAAGCTTTCGGGGGACAGTTGCGTTCACGGACGGCTATTCAAAAAACAGCCGTTCAATGAAGGCCTGGTGGTCGCCGACGCGGCCTTCGACGATGTGGGAGCCGTCGGGGGCGAGAGTGTGCCAAAGGGCCACGGTCTCACCGGGCCGCACTTCCCGGTTAAAATTGATAGTCAGCTCTTTGAGTCTTCTGTTATAAACCAATTCTTCAGGCAACAAATCCAGCACCCAGGAGCTGTATTTGACATTGTTGGCGTGCTGGTTGTAGTCCACGTCCGAGTATTGGACACGGTGCGATCCGATCTGCTCGAGCGCAGCATCCCGCGGGAGCACGATCTTGGCAGCAGGCTCCGCGATGGCATGGTCGGTACTTTGCGGCGTCGCGTCGACGATCCCGGACAGGGAGTCGAAACGGACCAGGCGCCGCTCCGAAATATCCATCACGACCCAGGAACTGGTGGAGCGGACCGAAGGGAGGCCGTCGGCGTCCAGCAGCAGGAAGTCGCGAAGGAAGAACAAGCCCTGCGCCCCCTTGTGCCAAGTCACGATCCGGACCGGGGCTTTGTGCCGGACGGGACGTTCGAAACGGACGGTCTGCCGGGCCAGCACCCAGGCACAATTGCGCGCGGAGAGTTCGTCATCGCCGAAGTGAAGGCTGTCCGCCCCCCGGACCGCGATATTCTGGGCAAGATCCAGGAAAGCGACGGGCCGGAGCAGCGCGTGGGCATCGGTCATATAGCAGGGAACCCGGAGGCTCTCCGCCGTTTTATCCGTCAAATCGATCATAGCATATCGGATTGGTATTCAGGGCCGTTTTCTGCACGGGCAGGCCGGGGAAAGTCTCCAGCAGGTACTCCAGCAGCAGGTCCTGGGTGAACTGCTCGCTTTGGTAATGACCGAGTTCGGCGAGCAGCAGGCCCCCGGTCTCGAAATAGTCGTGGTAATGGAATTCTCCGCTCAGGAAGCAATCCGCCCCCGCCCGAACCGCTTCGGGCAGCAGGAACGCGCCCGCTCCACCGCACAAGGCAACGCGCCGGATCTGACGCCCGTCCAGGGCGGAATGCCGCAGGCACGCCACGCCGAAGGTCCGGCTGACACGGGAGAGGAACGCTGCATCCCCCTCGGGCTCGGGCAGCCGCCCGATCAGGCCCGATCCAGCATCCGCCTCCCCCTCGCGGGGCGAGAGCCAGCAGAGGTCCTGCAGGCCCAGCAACGCGGCAATGCGGTGATTGACGCCGCCGGGCGCATTGTCCAGGCTCGTGTGGGCAGAGTAGATGGAAATGCCGGCGCAGAGCGCCTTGACGACACAGCGCTGCTGATAGGTGGCGTCGGAGACCTGCCGCAGGGCCTTGAAGAGCAGAGGATGGTGCGAGACGATTACGTCGAATCCTCCCGCAATCGCCTCATCTACAACGGCTTCCGTAACATCCAGGCAAACCAGGATGCGCTGGATCTCCGCTTCCGGGAATCCGACCTGCAGTCCGGAGTTGTCCCACTCGTCCTGCAGATGCAGCGGGGCGAGCCGCTCCAGGGCGGCAATCAGTTCAGCCAGCTTCATTGCTTGGCGAGCAACTGGCGAACGATGGTGGAAAGCGTCCTTCCGTCGGCGAGGCCGGCGAGCTCCTTGGTGGCGACGCCCATCACCTTGCCCATGTCGGAGGGGGCGGCGGCGCCCACGCGGGCGATGATATCTGCCACCCGGACTTCAATCTCTTCCGGGGTCAGCTGCCGGGGAACATATTCCTCGAGGACCGCGGACTCGGCCATCTCGTTGTCGGCCAGTTCCTGACGGCCGGCAGCGATATACTGCTCTGCGGCTTCCTTGCGCTGCTTGATGAGTTTCTGAATCAGTTTGACCACGTCGGCGTCTTCGAGTTCCTTCTTGCCGCCTTCCGAGGTTTTCGCCAGGAGAATGGCGGATTTGATGGCGCGTACGGCGTTGGTGCGCACATAATCGTGGGCCTTCATCGCCGCCATGATATCTTTCTGGATCTGTTGTTCGAGTGCCATAAGGTTTTTTTCTAAGAATTTTACGATATAATAATTATTATGCTTTCTTCAATCAGGGGGCCGGACGGATTTTCGCATACTTCAGGAGCAGGAGCTTCTCGCCGAAGGTATCGAAGCGGATACGGGCCTTCATTTCGGGGGCGCGGCCGGACAATTCGAGGATGGTTCCGAGTCCGAAACGATTATGTTCTATGCGCTGTCCCACAGATAATTCCGTCATCGGAACGCCCACGAAATCGGCGTCGGCCAAAGCTTGTCCAGCGATATTCCTATTGTTACCCGAGGCGGGCGCCGGTTGGCCGGCCAGCCTCCGGACAGGTTCGGGGCTGCGCCCCTCATCCCTCCCACTGCTTCGCAGCGGGCCCCTCCCGTTCACGAGGCCACGGGCGGCCACGCCTCCCGAAGGCTGCCGGCCATACCGGCCCTGCGAAGACCAGTCGGCAGGCCGGCTCCCGGCTGTTTCCCGACTTCCGAAGCGCTCCAGGCGGCCGCCGGTAAAGCGGGAGCCGAAACCGCCCCACTCGTGGGTAACGCCGGAATTATCGAAATCCTCCTCGTCCAGCGGATTCTCGATATACTGCGTATCAATCTCCTTGATAAAACGCGACGGCGCATTCGACTCGTGCTTGCCATTGCGCATCCGCGTCCCGGCAAAAGACAGCCGCACCGCCTTCTTGGCCCGGGTCACGGCCACATAGAATAGCCGCCGCTCCTCCTCGACCTCCGACCGCGCCGACAACATCGTCACGCTCGGGAACAGATTCTCCTCCAGCCCGGCCACGAACACATAAGGGAATTCGAGTCCTTTAGAGGAATGCACCGTCATCAGGGCCACCTTGTTGTTGGTATCCCCCTCCTCGGTGACGTCCACATTGCTCAGCAGCGAGACGTTCTCCAGGAAATCATCCAGCGTGTAGACGCCCCGCTCCCCGCCTTCGGCCACATAATCTTCCTCCTCCTCACGGCGCTCCTCCACGAACTGCGCCACGCTGTTGATCAGTTCCTCGATGTTCGCGGTACGGGACATGCCCTCGATGGAGGTATCCTGCTTGTAGAAGGCGTACAGGCCGCTCTCGTCGGCAATTTGCCTGGCGAGCTGCAGGGCATCCGTGCTTCTGACCAATTCCGAGAATTTGAGAATCATCCCGCAGAAAGCCTGCACCTTGCCCGGGAGTTCGCGGGCCGCCTCGAACAGGGGACAGCCCCGCTGCATCGCCAGGGCATCGACCTCCTGCAGGGCCTTCTGCCCGATACCGCGCGCGGGCTTGTTGACGATGCGGCGGAAGGATTCATCGTCACGCGGGTTGACGGCCAGCTTGAAATAGGCCATCATATCCTTGACCTCGGCGCGGTCGAAGAAGGAATTCCCCGAATATACCATATAAGGAATATTGCGCCGACGGAGCTGCTCCTCCAGCGCGCGGGACTGGGAATTCGTGCGGTACAGGATGGCGAAATCCTGGTACTGGGCCCGGGCTGAACGCATGCGCTCGAGGATTTCCGAGACGATCATCACAGCTTCTTCCGTCTCCGTATAGGCCTTCAGCAGGCGGATCGGCTCGCCGTCCTCCCCCACCGCATAACACTCCTTGGGGATGCGCCCCTCGTTGTGGGCGATCACGGAGTTGGCCGCATCCACGATCACCTGGGTGGAGCGGTAATTGCGCTCCAGGCGGAAGAGTTTACATTCGGGATAATCCTTCTTGAAATGCAGGATATTCTCGATCTTCGCCCCGCGGAAAGCATAGATGGACTGGCTGTCGTCCCCCACCACGCAGAGGTTGTGGTGCGGAAGGGCCAACTTCTTGAGTATCAGATACTGGGCCGCATTGGTATCCTGATACTCGTCCACCAGGATGTGGGTGAAGCGCCCGGCGATCGCGTGCAAGGCTTCGGGGTTGTCCCGGAGCAGGAAATTCATGTTCAGCAGGATGTCGTCGAAATCCATCACCCCGCTCTGCTTGAGTTTTTCCTGGTAGCGCTGGTACACCTCCCCCAGACGGGGCCGTTTCCCCAAATAATCCTCGTGCTGAATCTCCGGGCTGCCGAGATAGGCGCTCACGGTAATGAGGTTATTCTTGGCCTTGGAGATGCGGGAGAGCACATCGCGCGGCTTGTAGATCTTGTCGTCGAGCCCCATCTCCTTGAGGCAGGCCTTGATGGCGCTCTGGGAATCGGATGTGTCATAGATGGTGAAATTCTGCGGATAACCCAGGAATTCCGCGTACTCCCGCAGGAAACGGACGAACACGGCGTGGAAAGTACCCATCACCACGCGGCGGACGCTCCGGTCCCCCACCATCGCGATGATGCGCTCCTTCATCTCTCCGGCCGCCTTCTTCGTGAAGGTCAGGGCCAGGATGCGGGCATCGGGCTGTGTCGCGAGGATATAGGCGACGCGGCTGGTCAGCACCCGGGTCTTGCCCGAACCGGCTCCCGCGACGATCAGCACCGGCCCCTCCACACAGCAAACGGCGCGCCTCTGCTCGTCGTTCAACTCATCCAGAATCATATTCACATTGTCCATCATCGCGACACGAAAATACAAAAAAAAGTGGTATATTCGCGACAAGCTAGCTAAAATTACTAATGACCATAACACCCATGTCACAAAACTTCGTTTTGAAAAAGGGGCTGAACATCCCGATCGCGGGAGAAGCTGTTCCCCGTGTCTCAAAGACGATAGCACCGGGCATCGTGGCGGTCCAACCCACCGTTTTCAAGGGTTTTCTCCCCCGGCTTCTGGTCGGGGAAGGCGATCCCGTGCTCTGCGGCTCACCCGTCCTTGCAGACAAGAAAAACCCTGACATCCTCCTGACCGCACCCGTCAGCGGTACGGTCAAGGCGATCGTCAGAGGCGAGAAGCGCAAATTGCTCGCCATCCTCATCGAAGCCGACGGACAGCGGCAAGGCGTGGACTTCGGCAGCAAGAATGTCTCCGCCCTGGATGCCGCCCAGGTCCGCCAGGCTCTGTTGGAGAGCGGTCTGTGGCCGTTCCTGATCCAGCGTCCCTACGGAATCATCGCCGATCCCGGTCTGACCCCGCGGGACATTTTCGTGTCCAGTTTCAGCACCGCCCCGCTCGCCCCAGACACGGCGTTCTGCTTCGGTGGCGAGATGCCGTACATCCAGACCGGCATCGACGCCCTGGCCAAACTTACCTCCGGCCAGGTCCACGTCGGACTCGACGGTAACGCCTCAGCCTCACCTTTCGCCGCCCTGCGCGGCTGCGAACTGCACAGTTTCCGGGGCAAGCATCCGGCCGGCAACGTCGGCGTGCAGATCAGCCACATCGCCCCCATCGCGAAGGAAGACACGGTCTGGACCATCTCCCCCATCGGCCTGGCCGCCATCGGCAAACTCTTCGCCACGGGGCGGCTCGAACTCCGCCGCAAAGTCGCCGTGACGGGTCCGATGGCCATCGAGCCGTGCTACGTCGAGGCCCTGCCCGGCACGCCAGCAGATGCATTCAGCCCATTCTACGGCAACACGCCCGCTGCGGGACTGCGCGTGGTCAGCGGCGATCCCCTGAGCGGCAGGAGTGTGGGCACGGACGGATATCTGGGCTTCTTCGACAACCAGATCACCCTGCTGAAAGAAGGCACGGAGCAGGAGCTCCTGGGCTGGATCAACCCCATCCGCGCCCACCAGTTCAGCGCCGACCGCAGCTATTTCTCCTGGCTGATGCCGAAGAAAAAGTATGCGATGGACACCAACCTGCACGGTGGCGCCCGCGCGTTCCTGATGAACGACGGCTACTACGCCCGCGTGCTGCCGATGGACATCTATCCGGTCTATCTCGCGAAGGCCTGCCTGGCCGGCGAGATCGACAAGATGGAGAAGTTCGGCATCTACGAAGTGCTCCCCGAAGACCTCGCCACCTGCGAGTTCGTCGACCCGAGCAAGAATGACATCCAGGCAATGATTGAACAGGGCATCGACCTGATGCTCAAGGAAATGGCTTAAAAGTATGAACAAGATTTTCGAAAAAGGCGGCAAACTCTACTGGCTGCACTCAACGGTCGATGCTTTTGAGACATTCCTCCACGTACCCGGGACCGTCACCAGGAAAGGCTCCCACGTACGCGACGCCATCGATCTCAAGCGCCTGCTCATCCTGGTGGTGATCGCCGCCGCGCCCGCTGCCCTCTTCGGCATGTGGAACGTCGGCTATCAGCACGGACTGGCGGTGGGTGACCTCCGCCTCAACATCCTCGGCAACTGGTGGTACGGATTCCTGCGGGTCCTGCCCCTGTTCCTGGTCTCCTACATCGTGGGCCTGGGCATCGAATTCGCTTCCTGCCAGATCCGCGGCGAGGAAGTGAGCGAGGGCTATCTCGTTTCCGGATTCTTCATCCCGCTGATTGTCCCGGTGGACATCCCCCTGTGGATGCTCGCCCTTGCCGTGGCCTTCGCGGTGCTCATCGGCAAGGAAGTCTTCGGCGGCACGGGCATGAACATCATCAACCCGGCGATCCTCGCCCGCGCGTTCCTCTTCTTCTCGTATCCGAACTACATGTCCGGCTCTTCCTGCTGGATCCACGTCAAACCCGGCGAGCAGCTGGTGGACGGCTTCACCGGAGCCACCCCGCTCGCCCTGGACGGCGCCTCCGCCCAATACGGCACCGGCTTCTGGGATCTGTTCATCGGCACGGTCCCGGGCTCCGTCGGCGAGACCTCGGTCATCGCCATCCTGCTCGGTGCGGCCCTGCTCCTCTGGACGGGCATCGCCAGCTGGAAGATCATGCTCTCCGGCGTGCTTGGCGTGCTCTTCGTCGGCGGTCTGGGCGACCTGGCCGGCATCAGCACCATCCCCTGCTACATGCAGCTGCTCTACGGCGGCTTCGCCTTCGGTATCGTCTTCATGGCGACCGACCCGGTGACCTCCGCCCAGACCGAGGCCGGCAAATGGATCTACGGCTTCCTGATCGGCGCCCTCTGCGTCCTGGTGCGCCTGTTCAATCCGGGCTACGCCGAAGGCATGATGCTCGCCATCCTGTTCGGCAACATCATGGCTCCGCTGATCGACCACTGCGTAATCAGCGCCCACCTGTCCCGCAAGGCCAAGAAACTCAAAACCGCCTAGCCCTATGAATACCAACAGCAACGCATACACTGTCATCTACACCACCCTGGTGGTCGTAGTCGTGGCCGCGGTCCTCGCCTTCACGGCGATGCAGCTGAAGCCATCGCAGCAGGCCAATGCCAAGGCGGAAACCCTCCGGCAGATGATGTCCGCCGCGCAGATCAAACCCACGGACGAACTCTATGCCGCCAAGAACGCGCAAATCCTGCAGATCTACGCCGACAACATCCGGGAGGCCTACACCATCGGAGCGGACGGGCAGAAAAACGGGACCCTCGGCACCGACAAGGCCGGCATCGAACTGGTGGACAATCTCAAACCGCAGGACAAGGCCATCAAGGCCGGCGGCGAAGTGACCCTGCCGGTCTATGTCTTCCAGAACGGATTCTCCGTCATCCCGATTTACGGAGCGGGACTCTGGGGCCCGGTCTGGGGCTATGTCGCCTTCCAGCCCGACGGGCGCACCATCGCCGGCACCTATTTCGACCACGAATCCGAGACGCCGGGCCTCGGCGCCAAGATCAAGGACGAAGCCTGGTTCCGCGAGAAGTTCGTGGGCAAGACCGTCGCCTTCGGCTCCGAACCGCTCTTCAACCTCGCCAAGAACGCCGAAGCGGGCGGGGCGACCAACGCCGTGGACGCCATCACCGGCGCCACGATGACCTCCAAGGGCCTGGGCGAAGCGCTGAACGTCTGGTTCAAGGCCTACGAAAAACATTTCGGAAAGACCGTCAACCCTAACGAAGAGGAGGAATAATCTATGGACAAGAAACTCAAAGAAACGATCCTCAACCCAATTCTGAAGGGCAATCCGATCACCGTCCTCATCCTCGGTATCTGCTCCTCGCTGGCCGTCACGGTCCAGCTCAAGGGCGCCCTGGTGATGGCCATCTCCGTGATTATCGTCACGGGGATGTCCAGCCTCATCTGCTCGCTGCTCCGGAACAGCATCCCCAACCGGGTGCGCATCATCGTACAGCTCGTCGTCGTGGCCATGATGGTCATCCTCGTGGACCAGATCCTCAAGGCCGGCGAAGGGACCTATGCCATCGACAAGCAGCTCTCCGTGTACATCGGCCTGATCATCACCAACTGCATCGTGATGGGACGCATCGAGGCGTTCGCCCTCGGCAACAAGCCCATCCCCTCACTGCTGGACGGTCTGGCCAACGGCGTGGGCTACGGCCTGATCCTGATCATCGTCGCCTTCTTCCGGGAGCTCCTCGGAAGCGGCACGCTCTTCGGGCTGCAGGTCCTGCCCGCCGGTTACATTCCCAATAACCTCGTGATCCTGCCGCCGTTCGCGCTGATCCTGCTCGGATGCATCATCTGGGCCCACCGCGCGTATGACAAGGACCTTCAGGAGAAATAATCGCGACGCCCTATGGAATACATCAATTTATTCGTCAAGTCGATCTTCGTTGACAACATGATCTTCGCATACTTCCTGGGTATGTGCTCATACCTGGCGGTATCGAAGAATGTGAAGACGGCCAACGGCCTGGGTCTCGCCGTGATCTTCGTGCTCTTCTGCACGCTTCCGCTCAACTACCTGCTCAACAAGTTCGTGCTCCAGCCCGGGGCGCTGAGCTGGCTGGGTCCCCAGTTCGCGGACGTGGACCTGAGCTTCCTGAGTTTCATCCTATTCATCGCCGTGATCGCCGCCTTCGTGCAGCTCGTCGAGATGATCGTGGAGAAGTTCGTCCCCTCGCTGTACGCCTCGCTCGGCATCTTCCTGCCGCTGATCGCGGTCAACTGCGCCATCCTGGGCGGTTCGCTCTTCATGCAGCAGCGCGACTTCACGAACATCGGTGAGCCGCTGGTCTATGCGCTCGGCTCCGGAGTGGGCTGGTACCTGGCCATCGTCTGCCTCGCCGCCATCCGCGAGAAACTGTCCTACAGCAACGTGCCCGCACCCCTCAAGGGGGTCGGCATCACCTTCATCACGGTGGGCCTGATGGGCATGGCGTTCATGATTTTCATGGGTATTCAATTATAGGAGGAGCAGACTATGACACCTACCCTTATCGCTTCAATCGCAGTCATCGTCCTCGTGACCCTGCTGCTGGTGGCCCTCCTCCTCTTCGTCAAGGCCAAGATCACCCCGTCCGGCACGGTCCAGATCGACATCAACGACGGCAAGAAAGTCCTCGACGTCGCCCCGGGCGGCAACCTGATGAACACCCTTGCCGAACAGAAAATCTTCCTTCCTTCCGCCTGCGGCGGCAAGGCCAACTGCGGCCAGTGCAAGGTGCAGGTCCTCGAAGGCGGCGGAGAAATCCTCCCGACCGAGACCGGCTTCTTCAACCGCAAGCAGATCAAGGCCGGCTGGCGCCTGGGCTGCCAGGTCAAGGTCAAGGACAAACTCAAGATCCAGGTGGCCGACTCGGCCCTGTCCGTCAAGAAACTCGAATGCGAAGTGATCTCCAACGACAACGTCGCGACGTTCATCAAGGAGTTCACCGTCAAGCTCCCCGAAGGCGAGCACATCGACTTCAAGTCCGGCGAGTACATCCAGATCGACATCCCCGAATACGAGGCCGACTTCTCGGACATGGGCGTGGCCGACATCTATATGGGAGACTGGAACAAGTACGGCATCACCGCCCTGAAGTACAAGAACACCCAGCCGACCATCCGCGCCTACTCGATGGCCTCCTATCCCGGAGAGAAGAACATCATCAAGCTGAACGTCCGCATCGCGACCCCGCCGTTCGACCGCACGCAGCCCAAGGGCGTATTCAAGTTCGTCCCGGGCGTCCCGCCGGGCATCGCCTCCACCTATGTATTCTCCCGCAAACCGGGTGACAAGGTGATGATCAGCGGTCCCTTCGGCGAGTTCCTCCTGCCCAAGGACGATCCGGAGAACGTGGAGTACATCTTCGTGGGCGGCGGCGCCGGTATGGCCCCGCTCCGCAGCCACATCATGGAACTCTTCAAGACGCAGAAGACCAGCCGCAAGGTCAGCTTCTTCTATGGCGCCCGCGCCCTCGTGGAAGCCTTCTACCTGGAAGATTTCGCCGAGATCGAGCGGGAGTTCCCGAACTTCAAGTTCTACCTGGCCCTCGACCGGCCCGACCCGGCCGCGGACGAGGCCGGTGTGAAGTACACCCCGGGCTTCGTACACAACGTGATGAACGAGACCTATCTCAAGAATCACGAGACCCCCGAGGACATCAAGTACTTCATGTGCGGCCCGCCGATGATGGTCTCCTCCGTCAACAACTTGCTGGATTCGCTCGGCGTCCCGCCGGAGAACGTCCTCTACGACAACTTCGGAGGCTAGCGCCCCGGACCCCGGATGAGAGAGATCCCGCCCGCGCGGGATCTCTTTTTTATGAATTCGTGTAAACGGATAAGATTCCGCAATTTCGCGCATACGTTTTTTATGATTCCTTGGGCCGGACCGGCGCGGCGTTTACTTTTGTCCCGGTATGAATTACGCAAGCCAACCCGGGAGCCGGCAGCGCACTTGCCTGTCCGACCTTTTTCAGCGACTCGGCATTCTGCAGAGCGCGGGGCCTTTTCTGATTTTTTGCTACTTACTTCTGCTGCCGGTGCTCCCGGGGTCCTGCAGCAAGGCTCCCCCCGCCGTGGCGGAGGAGCCGGAGCCGCCGGGCGAGCCGGCCGTGGATTCGGTATCCACCCGCCTGAGCCTGTCCGCCTCCGGCCCCGTGAAACGGCTGGACCTCTTTATCTATGATACCGGAGGCACGCAGCCGCTCGAGCAGCACCGGCGGCTGGATTCCCTGCCTGCAAGCATCACCCTGATGACCACGGCCGGGGAAAAACGGGCGGTCTGCATCGCCAACAGTCCCCGCGACTTTAACCTCGCGGCCCTGGGCCGCTTCGATGCGATGCAGCAGCTCGCCTACAGTTTCGCCGACGACAACCCGGAACGGCCCGTGATGGGTGCCTGGTGCGAGACTGCCGCAAACAGCGGGACCCTCGCGCTGAAGCCCCTGCTCTGCCGGGTAGTCCTGGCCAGCGTGGCCAATACGATGGACGGCTACGAGTTGCTGGAATCCCCGCGCGTGCGGCTGTGCGACATCCCCGACACCGCGGAAATCCTGCGGGAGCAGGAGTTCCGCCCCAGCGAACTGATCGATACGGGGGCCTGGACCGAACTGGGCCGCGATATCGGCTATTTCCCGCAGGAGCCCCGGATCACGCTCTGGTGCTATCCCAACGACACGCCGGAGAACATCCTCGGCACCCCGCGTCCAACCCTGGAACTGGAATGCAAGATTCAGGGTGAAAGCTGCTCGTTCGAGGTGCCCCTGCCCCCGTTGGAACGGGGCAGCACACACGAAGTCTCGATTACCATCGGCGGTCCCGGAGACCATCGCTACCAGATCCGATAAAAATGCGTAACTTTGTGCCGATGTCCGCACAAAAGCACGCATACCTTCTTCTCGTCCACACCTCCCCCGCGCAGGTGAGAAAGCTCCTCGAACTGCTCGACGATCCCCGCAACGATCTCTACATCCACATCGATCGCAAGGCTCCCTTCGGGCCCGATGCCCTCTCGGGCTGCTGCCGGCGCGCAGGCGTACATTTCATCGAACCGCGCAGGCGTGTCAACTGGGGCGGCGTGAGCATCATGCGCACCACGCTGGACCTGCTCAAGGCCGCGACCGCGGAACCCCACGCCTATTACCACCTGCTCAGCGGGATGGATCTGCCGATCAAAAGCCAGGACGAGATCCACGCCTTTTTCGACGCCCATCCGGAGCGCGAATTTCTCAAACTCTGGCCGGTCGAGCCGGCCCGGGCGCACCGCTACCAATACTACACGCTTTTCCCCGAGGGACAGCACTTCTTCCTGACCAACCTGCTCAACAACCTCGTCAAAGGCATCCTGATTGCTTTGCACATCCGCATCAACAAGGGTATCAACTTCCACTTCGCCGCCCAATGGTTCAGCATCTCTGACAAATTCGCGCGCTATGTCATCTCGCAGGAAGGCTGGCTGGAGCGCGTCTTCCGCCACACGGGTACCTGCGATGAGGTTTTCCTCCCCACCCTGCTGATGAACTCCCCGCTGCGCCACCGTCTGTTCGACCCCACCATCCACTTCGAAAAACAGCAGGTCGTGGATCCGGTCCACTTGGGAAATCTCCGGCTCATCGACTGGACGCGGGGTAAAAGCATACGCCATCCCTGGGTCTTTCTCGCCGGGGACTGGGACCTGTTGATGAGCGCCCCCTATTTCTGGGCGCGCAAATTCGACGAACGGATCGATGAGCAGATCATCGACCGCATCTACGCAGAACTGAAAGGCTAAATATAACGGATTTCATCCCGAAGCGGCGGAAAATGCCTCGGAGAGGTATAGCCCGGGATGGAAGCGTGCCAGCGGCGCATCTGCTCCAGGGCCGCTTCCCGGTTGTAGCCCGTCCCCTTCGGATGGATTACCCGGACCCGGTCGTCCACCAGCACCAGCATCCGTTTGATGCGCGCCACGTGGCTGAGCGCCAGGTCGATCCCCCAGCCCAGCCGGTTCAGGGACAGATCCACCGGCATCACCTCGTCCAGGATCTCCCGGCAGACCAGGTGGAACCAGCCTTCCTGGAAATTGACCCTGCGCACCCGTCCGGTATAGTGGCACATACTCTGGTACAGGGCCCGCCCGTGCAGGGAAAGGGCGCAGCTCGGCTGATACAGGCCGACATTGGCCGTCTTCGCGATATCCTGCATCCCCGCGATCAGTTTCACGGTATTCTCCTCGTCAATCTCGATGTCGCTGGTGACGATCATCAGCCAGCGGGCGTCCCGCTCGCAGAGCAGTTCCCAGGCCTTGTTCATCAATCCGGCATAATAGATATTCTCCAGCTGCACGGCCGCCCCGTGCTCGCAGGCAGGGCTGCTCCCGCTGTCCAGGATGAGGGTTTCGAAATGCGGGCCGAGGCGCTCCGCCCAGCGGATCGCCTGTTCGTTCCGGTTGTGGTTGAATATGCAGCAGAGGATACGGTCAGTCATCATTTCTTGATTTTGCGGACAGGCTTGAGGGGATGGCGGCCGAAGGTATTCAGATGTCCGACAATCGTCGCGTAGCGCTTGCGGGAAACGGCATATTTCCCCCGCACATAGCGGAGCGCCTGCCGGAACGGACGTGCTATCCGGCCGGCGGAGCGGTGCAGGCAGTCCAGGGGAATGGCGTACGTGCGGATGCCGGCTTTCTCGAAAGCAGCCGCGCAGAAATCCTCGACATACATATCGAAACAGAGCCGCTCATCGAAATGCAAACCTGCGCGCGCCACCAGGGAGGCGTGCACGATCAGGCACTGGCAGTCCAGGGTGTCCACCCGGCCTTCCGGCTCGAGGCCCCGCACGAGGACCGGGCTTCCGCCGTCCTTGCCGGACTGCCGCACGGCACCCCGCACCAGCAGGTGGTCGCAGAACGGCCGTTCCTCGACGAAAACGCCTATCGGGCCGTAGATATGGGCCGGATCCAGGCGCTCCAGCACGGGCAGCAGCGGCTCCAGGGCCTGCCAGTCCTCGTGGCAGAAGATCAGCCAGCCGGAGGGGTTTGACGAGAGAAATTCGTTGTAACAGACCGGGACGGCCCGGTTCTTTTCCCGGTTGTCGATGCAGACCAGGCGGCACCCCGCCAGGCAGGGATTGTCCCGGACGCAAGTCTGATACATCCCGGGATCCCGGACGACCGACACGACGAAAACCTCCTGCTCCATCTCAGACAATATCCTGGAAACGATCCGGCATGCGGACGACAATCTTCAATTCGAGCATCGCCGGCTTATTGAGCGCATAGGGCGGCCGGCAAATGCCCTGGCAAATCCGGGCGAAACGGGTCCAGCGTTCGAAATCCTGCGCGGGCAACTCCGAGACATAGCGGATGGTGCGGGCGCGCTTCTGCATATGCGCGCCCCAGCCCTGACTGAGGCGGTCGGCATCCTGGAAGCGTTCCTGGAGCCGGCGCAGGTCGAAATAGCCGAAGTGCAGCAGATACAAATCCTTGGCTATATGGAAATTATGCCCCTTGATCCGGTGGAAGCCCGAGCCCCAGACACAGGGCCGGGCCACGATGGAGGGCTTGGTATAGCGCGTGCCGATCTGGGCGTAGCGACGCTGCCGCAGGAAGGGTTCGTCCTCCGTGATGTCGCCTTCTTCCCCCATCTTCTGGCCGAAATCCAGGCCCAGGGCGGAGAGCGAAGTGCCGATGCGTTGCGACGAGAGATATTCCGAGAGTCCGAGGCCCAGTTTGGGATCCACGACGATGAATTCGTCGGCATCCACCCCGATCACGAGATCATACCCTTCCGCAAGCAGACGGGCAGCCTGTCCGGAAAGGAATTTCAGCCGCCCCTTCTCGGCCGAGACCACCTGGCTGCCGATCTTCTCGTGCAGCTCGGCGTGCGTCCCCGCGCAGAACGGAGCGATCTGCTGATCCAGGCCGTCGAAGAAGATGTAGAGGTGCTCCCGGCCCAGCTGCGCACCATAGTATTCCACCCACTTGCGCAGGTAGAAGTCGTCGTTGCGGACCATGGTCAGGGCGGCTATCTTTTTCATAGGTATCTGGCTGTGAAGGTGTCTGCTTGTTTCAACTGTTCCGGTGTCCCGGCGAAGACGACCTCTCCGCCGCGGTCTCCGGCATCCGGACCGAGATCGATGACCCAGTCGGCGGCGCGAATCACATCCAGGTTGTGTTCGACCACCACAAGCGAATGACCGGAAGCGAGGAGCGCATCGAAAGACTGCAGGAGTTTCTCCACATCGGAGAAATGCAGGCCCGTGGTGGGCTCGTCGAAGAGGAAGAGGATATGCTCGGACTTGCTCTTAGCGCGGCTCAGCGAAAGGAAATAGGCCAACTTGATGCGCTGGCTCTCGCCGCCCGAGAGGGTCGAGCTGCTCTGCCCGAGTTTGAGGTAGCCCAGGCCCACATCCTGCAAAGGCTGCAGCAGGGCGGCTACGGCATGCGCCTCATCCTCCGGCCCTTCCGAGAAGAAGGTCAAGGCCTCGTCCACGCTCATCCCAAGGATGTCGTCCACATTTTTGCCGCGGTAGCGGACCTCGAGAATCTCCGGTTTGAAACGCTTGCCCCCGCACTCCTCGCAGACCATCTCCACGTCGGCCATGAACTGCATCTCAATGCGCACCACCCCTTCTCCCTGGCATTCGGGACAGCGTCCGCCGTCGGTATTGAAAGAGAAATGATTGGCCGTGAAGCCTGCAATCTTGGCGGCCTGCTGCGAGGCGAGGAGTTTGCGGATACCGTCGTAGGCCTTGAGGTAGGTGACGGCATTGGAACGCGAACTGCGTCCGATAGGGTTCTGGTCCACGTACTCCACCCGGGTGATGCGGTCGAGGTTGCCTCCCAGGCCGCGGTGTGTGCCGGGCAGGTCGCCGGCATCGTGGATGCGGCGGTAAAGAGCCGGATAGAGGATGTCGCCCACCAGGGAGGATTTGCCGGAACCGGACACGCCGGTGACCACCGTCAGCACGCCCAGGGGGAAGCGGACGTCGATGTCCTTGAGGTTGTGCTCCATCGCCCCGTTCACCGTAATGCTGTACTGCCAGGGGCGTTTTTCGCGCACAAAGCGCTGCTTCTGTCCGCTCAGATATTGCAGGGTCAGGGACTTGGACACGACCTCCGGATCAAGCGGAACGTCGCGCTGCTGCAGACAGCCCTGGAACACGACTTCTCCGCCGTGCACGCCGGCCAGCGGCCCCAGGTCGATCAACAGATCCGCCGCCCGGATGATGTCCTCGTCGTGCTCGACTACGATGACCGTGTTGCCGATATCCCGCAGGCGGCGCAGCACCCCGATCAGACGCTCGGTATCACGTGGGTGCAGGCCGATGCTCGGTTCGTCGAGGATATACATCGAACCCACGAGACTGGAGCCCAATGCCGTCACGAGGCCTACCCGCTGGCTCTCGCCGCCCGAAAGGGTGTTGCAGGCGCGGTCCAGGGTCAGGTAGCCCAAGCCCACATCCACGATGCAACGCAGCCGGGAGAGGATCTCGGAAAGGGGCTCCGAGACAATCTCGCGTTCTGCACCGGTCAACTCCAGCGAGGAGAACCAGGAGAGAGCTGCCTCCGCGTTCATCTGCAGCACATCGTGGATGGTCTTGCCGCATACCTTCACCCACAGGGCTTCCCTGCGCAGGCGGCTGCCTCCGCAGGCAGTGCAGGTGGCCCGGCCGCTGAAACGGCTGAGCATATACTTGTATTGGATCTTGTAGCGCTGGGTCTCCACCCAGGCAAAGAAATCGTTGATCCCGACGATCGACAGGGGGTCGCCCTCGACATACTTGCTGTTCCAGATCAGATCCTTCACCTCCCGGGAAAGATTGCAGTAAGGCTCGAAAATCGGAATCCCGTAATGATCGGACACCTCGACAAGGTGGTCCTTGAACCAGCCCATCTTCTCCCCGCGCCAGCAGGCGATGGCCCCGTCGTAGATGCTCTTGGTCTTGTCCGGAATCACGAGGTCTTCGCTGATCCCGATGATCTTGCCCAGACCGCCGCAGGTGGGGCAGGCCCCCAGCGGTGAATTGAAACTGAACAGGTATTCGTCGGGGACGCGGAAGCTGATGCCGTCGAGTTCGAAACGGGAGCAGAAAGTCCGCAGAATACCCTCATCCGTTGCGAGGGCCATCGTTCCCCCGCCCCGCTCGAAAGCATCCGCAATCGAGGAAAGCAGGCGCGTGCGCGTATCGCCCTCCGGCGGGCCGGACAGCCGGACGCGGTCCACGAGCAGAGAGGCGTCGGAAAGGGTCTCCACCCCCTGCTGCAGGGCGTCATCGATCTTGAGCGGACGGCCCGCGCAGTAGAGGCGGTTGTAGCCGTCTTCTTTGAGTTGCAGCAGGAGTTCGACCCGGTCCGTCCGGGACGCCCAGCGCAGGTCCGCCAGGATGTAGAACGTACCCGGCGCAGCCTCCGAAAGGGCCTGCAGCACGTCCGGGACGCCGTCGCGCCGCACTTCCCGGCCCGAGACCGGGGAGAAGGTCCGGCCGATGCGGGCATACAGCAAACGCAGGAAATCATAGATCTCCGTGGTGGTGGCCACGGTCGAACGGGGATTGCGCGTGCTGACTTTCTGCTCGATGGCGATGGCCGGGGGAATCCCCTCGATACTGTCCACGTCCGGCTTGGTCATCCGGCCGAGGAACTGCCTTGCATAGGAAGAGAGGCTCTCCGAGAAACGCCGCTGGCCCTCGGCATACAAGGTGTCGAAGGCCAGGGAGGATTTACCGGATCCGGACACGCCCGTGATGACCACGAACTTGCCGCGGGGGATCCTCAGGGTCAGATTCTTGAGATTGTTGACCCGGGCGCCTCTGATCTCGATATACTCTTCCACAAAAGGCTGCTATGCTTCGTGCGGGCCTTCCTTGAGCTCTTTTACCCAACCCCGACCCAGCAGGATCCATAACGCAGAGAAGACCACACCGAGGAAGATGAAGGCGACGATCAGAAGGCCACGAATCGGAGCGGAGGGTCTCAGGGGTACCGTCGGCGGATTGATGACCGTCAGCACCGGTGTTTCTTCCTGCACCTTTGCCTGGGCGGCCTGCAATTGCTGTGCGCAGGAGTTGAAAAGCTGATAATTAAGATTCATCTCGTTCTGCAGACGCTCCTGCTCGATCCGCACACTCTGGAGAATGACATTCTGGTGGCTGTCCACATAGCGCGCATAACGCTGCTGAGACGAATAATAGCGTTCCTTATACTCTTCGTAGAGTTTCTGGTGATACTCCAGGGTTTTCCGGGACTTCTCCGTCCTGTAATTGGTCACATATTCCTGCAGGCGCGCGACCACCTCCGCAGAAATCTTGGCAGCAACGGAGGGATCCTGGGCCGTGAATTTGAGGGAGATGATAGAATTCTTATAATCAAGCTGCATACTATTGCGGATGCGGGTAGCCACCCGGTTCTGCTCCGAAGTGAGCCGGGAGAGATTGAGATTCTCATACCCCACGATAGGCTGGGACTTACCCTTGAAAAGACTCTTGACCCAACTGAAGAATCTGGCAGGGGCCCGCAGGACGGCAGTCCACCAAGGTTCGCGATAATAATCGCGCATATAGGTATAGTAGTCCGAAGTGACGCTTTCTTTCTTCATCTTATAACTCACTTCGATGGGGAAAAGTTCCGTCACGAACGGATTCGACTGGACAATCTCCGGGAAGATGGTCGGAGAGAACGCATCCGTGGTCGAGGGAGGCAAACTGATGCCGGCGATGTTGGCCAGCGAACTGACGCTGTTGTTGCGCGGTGCGGTCTCCGGTACCATCTTCGTAGTAACGGTAAACTCATCCGGCAGGCTGATAGCAATCATGATGCCGACCACAAGGAAGGCAACCACCCATTTCAAGATGGTCTTCCAGGCTCCGAGCAACTTCCGCAGCAGATCCAGGATCCGGATTTCTTCTACGCGCTCTTCCTCCATCGGGCTGAGGTTCAGATTCTCTTCCATGGCTTCTTTATTTCGTTCCTCTGATGATACCGAATATCGTAGCGGCCAGCGTGGCCATCGCCGAAGATGCAGAGGTGATAGCCAACACCTCCGTGCGGTCCATTCCCTTGCGCTCCGGTTTGGTCGGCACAATGATGACGCAGCCCGGCTCCACTTTTGCTTTTAAGCTTCCGACCGCAGGAGCCCGGCCATCCTGATACACGATGTGAACCTTGTTGCGTTTTGCCCGGAAACCATAGCCACCAGCCAACTTAATATAATAATCAACTCCCTTGCCGGGCGTATAGAGCACCGTATTCGGGAGCATCACGTTCCCCTGGACGGAAACCGTATTGATGTATTCCGGGATGAAGATCTCATCTCCGGCACGGAGGACAAGGTCGTCCGCGGAACCCGGATGCTCGATCGCCTTCTCCAATTCGATGCCGACCGAATACTCGGAACGCAGATGCAGCTGCCTCGTACTGATGGAATCTTGCGAATTGCTGTAGTTGACAGCGCTGAACGTGGCGTCCCGCAACCGGCGCTCCTCCTCATTCATATGACGGATTACCGTACCGCCTTTGACATAAGCGCGCTTGGTCAGGCCACCGGCCCTGTTTACGATATCGGAGATCCGTTCTCCGTCTTCCAACAACACGAAACGGCCCGGGAAATTCACTTCTCCGGTGATGGTCACGAAATGCTGCGGTTTGAAACCGGGGCTGCGCCGCACCGACACGACATCAAAAGGCTCCAGGTAGAACTTCTCCCCGCCGTCGTCCATCAGACCGTCCTTGATGGAATAAGTGAAAGTCTCTCCGAGTTTGGAGTCGGAGACCAAACTGGTGGGGTCCTTGATCCGGCGGGCGATATCCACACGCGCGGTCGAGGCGCCTTCGAGCAGACCGCCTGCCTGCAGGATCAAATCCTCGATCGTGGTGTTCTCCGAGTACGGGAATGTGCCGGGACTGGCGACCAAACCATTGATGGTCAAGGTGCCGCGGTTCTGGAGCTCGTAGATGCCGGAAACGATCAGGACATCGTTCTTGCGCAGGGCGATATCGCCGGAGGTGCCGTCCAGCACAGCGCCCAGGTTGAGGGAAAGGGTCTCAAGCGAAAGGTCGTCCTTTTCGCGGAGTATCACCGCGCGTGACAAGAATGCATCCTCGCGCAAGCCGCCCGCACCCGCAACCAGCTGACGGACCGTCTTGATGTCACGTCCGAGTTCAAATAGGCCGGGCCGGAAGACGAAGCCGCGGATTTCGACACGGTTGGAGAAACGGTCCAGGTTGGAGCCGACGCTGACATAATCCCCGTCTTCGAGCAGGAAGCGATCCATATCAGCTGCCTTGACATTGAAAATCTGGCGTTCGGGACCCTTCTGGCGGATGACGCGGAAGTCGTCCGGATAGGCGTCGGAAGTAAAACCGCCGGCATAGTCCACCAGGGTCTGGAGGGTCTCACCGCCCAGAAATTCATAGGACATCGGACGCTTGACATTGCCGCTGATCGAAGCAATGTTGGTATAGGGCGGCACAATCACCACATCCCCTTCCTGCAAGGCTATATCGGTATCCGAACGGCCCTCGAGCAGGTAGCCGTAGACATCGACCGAGGCCACGTCCATCCCGCCCCGGATCACGCGGATGGCGCGCAGGGAACCGGTAGGCCGGACACCCCCGGCGCGGTAGAGTGCGTGGAAGACCGTCGAGAACGACGACAGGCGGTAGGTTCCCGGGGTCCGCACCTCGCCCATGATGTTGACCTGAATGGTGCGGACATCCGTAAGGATCACGCTGACGGTCGTGTTGGGACTGCTGCCGCCGATGCTGGCATATTTGGAGACCAAGGCCTTGCGGATAGTCTCCTGGGCCTCCCGGATGGTCAGGCCGCTCAACTGGATCGGCCCTATCTGGCTGATATTGATCCGCCCTTCCGGCGAAATCGTCCGGACATAAGTGGCCTCACTATAACCCCAGATCTCGATCCGGATCTGGTCGCCGGGGCCCAGTTTGTAATTCTCCGGGGTGGCGGCATTCTCGTTGGGCTCGAAACTCAGCGCCCGACGGTTGAAGATATCGTGACCGAAGATCCAGGAATTGTCCTCGGAATTCTCCGGCATCGCCGCCTCCGCCGCGACGGCATCCAGGATGCCGTCGCCGGCTGCGATCGCCTCGCCACGGGTATCCCGGTCGATCCCGCCCTTCTGGAGAGCCTGCTCCGTGAGGGGAGCCTCCTCGGCCGTCTGCCGCGCTTCGAAGGCCGTCTTGGCCTCTTCAATCTGCTCCGGGGAAATCCCGCGAGCGAGCAGTTCCGTGCTGATCTGGGTCTCACTCTTGCCAGAGGCAAGTCCGGCCCTGACATAATTGACAATCTGCGTCCGGGTCATCTGCGCCTGCAGCCCCATGGAGAAGCAGCAGAGCAGCACCGCCAAGATCAATCCGAATTTCTTCATCATATGTTATTGTTGCGTTTTTTCGTTCAAAGTGGATATAAACATACAAATATAATGCAATTCCATCTCAGAAACAAATCTTCGTCCCGGAACCCCCGTAAAACGGGGTCGGAGCGAGAAAAGAGAATTTTTTGTAAAGTCGCTTGCAGATTTCCAAATTATCCCTATCTTTGCATCCGCATTCGGAAACGAAACAACCTGGTGTGGTAGTTCAGTTTGGTTAGAATGCCGGCCTGTCACGCCGGAGGTCGCGAGTTCGAGCCTCGTCCGCACCGCTTAAA